>JBJXGF010000239.1:0-24214 GCA_046153015.1 Acidimicrobiales bacterium
GGCCCGGCCGCCCGGCATGCGCCCACGCCGGCGCGGCGCCGAGGGCGAGGCCCACCACCGCGGCCGGGCCGAGGAACGCGGCGAAGAAGACGCCGTCGACGGTGCGGCTGCGGCCCCCGCCGAGCGACGCCGCCCACGGCCCGATGGTCCCGGCCGCCACCACCAGCGCAGCCAGGGCGAAGAGGGCCGCCCCCGCCCAGCGGGCCCGCTGGGCGCCGACGGGGGGCGGCGAGGGCGCAGGCTTGGGCCGCACGGCGAGCACGGCGGCGAGGCCGAGCAGCGCGATCGAGCCGGCGCAGACCGTGAGCGCCCAGCCGGCCTGCGGGTTGTCGGCGAACGCATGCACCGACGAGGAAGCCCCCGAACGCGTGACCGCGGCCCCGGCGGCCACCAGCGCGAACGGCGCGGTCCCGAGCGCGGTGAGGGTCCGCCGTCCGGCGCCGGTGCGCGACGCGTGCAGGAACGCCGCCGCCGCCAGCCACGGCGCCAGCGCGGCGTTCTCCACCGGGTCCCACGCCCAGTAGCCGCCCCAGCCGAGCTCGGCGTACGCCCACCCGGCGCCGGCTGCCAGGCCCACGGTCACCAGCGCCAACGGGCCCGCCGCCAGCCGCCGGGCGAGGCGCTCCCACGCGCCGTCGAGCCCGCCGGCCAGCGACGCGGCCGCGCACAGCGCGAACAACGGCGCCAAGCCCACCAACCCGAGGTACAGCACCGGCGGGTGGTACACCATCGCCGGGTGCTCGAGGATCGGCGAGAGCCCGCCCCCGTCGAGCGGGGGCGCCGCCAGCCGGGTGAACGGGTCGGCCCAGGCCAGCAGCACGGCGCCGTTGGCCGCGGCGAACCCGCCGAGCAGGCCGAGCGCCGCCGCCCCCGCCCGCCTCGGCAGGTCACGAGCAAGCCGGGGTGCGGCCGCCGCGCCCACCAGCGCCAAGAGGGCCGTCCACAGGAGCAGCGAACCCTCCATCCCGCCCCACACCCCCGCCGCCCGCAGCGGCGCCGGGGCGTCCCGCCGGCTGTTGGCGGCCACGTAGGCCAACGTGTAGTCCGCGCCGACGAAGGCCCAGGCCAGCGAGCCCAACGCCAACGCCCACGCCCCCGCCGCCGCCGCCTGGAGCCGGGTGGAGGCCCGCAGCGCCGCCGGCGCCGCCGCGATCGAGGCCAGGCCGAGACCCAACGCGGCGAGGGCCGCAGCGTGTCCGATCGCGCCCGCCCCCATCGCCGGGCACCGTACCCCTGCGCCACGCCCCGAGCCGGTTGGGTGGGCGAAGTCGGAGCCCGAGTACGGTGACCGGCGGTGACGGGCTCGCCGCGGGAGCGCTACCTCACGGTGTTCGGCCGCAAACCGGTGCTGGAGGCGCTGCGCGACCCCCGCCTGGCGGTGGCCAAGGTCCTCGTGTCCGAGCGGGCCGGCGGCGCCAGCCTGGACGAGGTGCTCGGCGCGGCCCGGCGCTCCGGCACGCCGGTCGAGCGGGTGAGCGAGGCCAAGGTGGCCGCCGTGGCCGGCAACGCCCGCCACCACCAAGGCGTCGTGGCCGACGTCGAGGCGCCCCGCATGAGCGGCATCGGCGCGTTCCTCGAACGCCGCCGGGGCGGCCGCAGCTTCGCCACGACCGTGCTGGTGCTCGACCACCTGCACAACCCGGCCAACGTGGGTCTCGTGATCCGCTCGGCGGCCGCCGCCGGGCTCGACGGCGTGGTGGTGCCGAAGGCGGGCTGCGCAGAGCTCGGCCCGCTGGTGCTCAAGGCGTCGGCCGGCGTGGCGTTCGCGGCGCCGATCGTGCGGGCCGCCACCACCGTCGAAGCCCTCGAGGCGCTGGCCGAAGCCCGGTTCACGATCGTGGGCCTGTCGGCCTCGGCGCCCGAGACGCTCTTCGAGGCGGCGCTGCCCGAACGCGCCGCGTACGTGCTCGGCAACGAGACCGACGGCGTGTCGGCCGACGCGGCCGCCTTCGTGGAGCGCTGGTTGTCCATCCCGGTCGCCAGCCCCGTCGAGTCGCTCAACGTGGCCTGCGCGGCCACGCTGGTGGCCTACGAGGCGGCCCGCCGGCGGGCCCGAGGCTGAGCGGGCCGCGCCCGACCGCGGCGGTTGCCGGGGTCAGCGCCGGACGAGGCGGCTCACCACCTCCACGTGCGGCGTGTGGGGGAACAGGTCCACGAGGCGGCACCAGTCGAGCGCGTAGCCCCGCTCGGCCAGGAGCCCCACGTCGCGCCCGAGCGACGCCGCGTCGCAGCTCACCAGCGCGATCGTGTCGGGCGCCGCAGCGGCCACGGCGTCGGCGCCTTCCCGTCCGAGGCCGGACCGGGCCGGGTCGGCGATCACCGCGTCGACCGGCGCCGGGCGGCTGCGCTCGACCCGACCGTGCGTGACCACCGCGCCGCGGTCAGCGAGGTTGAGGGCCGCGTCGGCGGCGGCGTCGGCGTTCGACTCGATCGCGTGCAGCTCGGCGGCGGGCCACGCGGCCGACAGGAGCCCCACCCCCGCGTACGCGTCGAGCAGCCGGCGGCCTGCCCCGTCGCCCCCGCCGAGGGCGTCGCGCGCGGTGTCGACCAGCGCGTCGGCGCCGTCGGCGCGTGACTGGAAGAACGCACGCGCCGAGATCCGCCAGCGCCGCCCGGCGGCCTGCTCGTGGTAGTGGACGCGGCGACCGCCGGTCAGCTCCGCCGCGCCGACGGCGACGACCCCGGCCGGCAGGGAGGCGCCGCCGGCCGAGGGGTCGAGCACAGCGAGGCGGTCCCCGGTGCGGGCCCCGGCCCGCAGCGTCACCTCCGCGGCCGCCCCGAAGCGGCCCTCCTCGACCAGCTCGACGAGCAGCGGGTGGGCCACGAGGCAGGACTCGACCACCACCGGGTCGTGGCCCCGAGCCCGGCGGAACGCCGCCCGACCGTCCTGCACGAGCATGCGCAGCGTGGTCCGGAACCCGAACGCCTCGAGCGGAGGCCCCTCGCCGACGGGCGCCTCGACCCCTCCGAGGCGGCGCAGCGAGCCGGCCACCAGCTCCTGCTTCCAGCGGCGCTGCGCGGCCAGCGCGGCGTGCTGGAGCCCGCAGCCCCCGCAGCCGCGGCCCACCTCGGGGCAGGGGGGCGCCGCCCGTTCGGGGCTGGCCCGGAGCACCTCGGCCAGCTCGGCGTGCGCGTACCGGCGGTGCTCGCGGCGCACCACGGCCAGCACGCGCTCGCCGGGCAGGGCGCCGGCCACGAAGGCCACCCGACCGTTCTCGTCGCGGCCTACGCCGTCGCCGCCGACGGCCAGGCCGGTCACCTCGAGCTCGAACTCGCCGGGGCGCACGACCGCCCACAGTATCGGCCGGGCGGAGGCGCCAGGGCCGGGCCCCGCCATCGCCTATCGTCGGTGCCCTATGCCCGAGCCCGACCGCCGCTCCCCGCATTGGGCGCCGCGGCCGATCCGGATCGCCCCGTCGGTGCTGCCGGCCGACTTCTCCCGCCTCGGCCAGGAGTGCGCCGCGCTCGAGCGGGCCGGCGTGGACCGCATCCAGTGGGACGTGATGGACGGCCGCTTCGTCCCCAACCTCACCTTCGGCGCCGACGTGATCGCGTCGGCGCGGGCCCACGCGTCGGTGCCGTTCGAGGCGCACCTGATGGTCGAGGAGCCCGACGCGCTGCTGCCGGCGTTCGCGGCGGCGGGCTGCGGCCTCTTGATCGTGCACGCCGAGGCCTGCCGGCATCTGCACCGCAGCCTCGGCGCGGTGCGCGAGGCGGGCGCCGCGGCCGGCGTGGCCCTCAACCCCGCCACCCCGCCCTCCGCCGTGGCCCACGTGCTCGACCTGGTGGAGCTGGTTCTGGTGATGACCGTCAACCCCGGCTTCGGCGGCCAGGCGTACCTGGCCAGCATGGAGCCGAAGGTGGCCGAGGTGCGCCGCCTGCTCGACGCCGAGGAGCAGCGCCGCGGCCGACCGGTGGAGCTGGAGGTGGACGGCGGGATCGCGCCGGCGACGGTGGCCGGCGCGGTGATGGCCGGCGCGCAGGTGCTGGTGGCCGGCAGCGCGCTCTACCGCGACGAGCTCGGCCTCGCCCACGCGGTCGCCGAGCTGCGGGCCCGGGCGGAGGCGGCGGCGTGCGACCCAGCGTCGCCCTGACCGACGGGCGCCCTGCCGCGGGTCGGGTCCCCAGTCGCGGGCGGGCGAGGGCGCTGGCGGCCCTCGCCGCGGCGGCGCTGCTCGGGGCGTGCGGCGACGAGGGCGACGAGGCGGCCTTCTGCGCGCAGGTGCAGAACGTGCCGATCCCCGAGACGCTCGACCAGCTCAGCCGCCCCGACCCCGGCGCGGCGATGGCGCCGCTGATCACGGCCCTGACCGGCCTGCGGCGGGAGGCCCCGAGCCGGGTCCGCGACGACGTGACGACGATGCTGCGCACCGCCGAGCACCTGCGCGACGCGCTGGCCGCCCGGCAGACACAGGCCGGCGGGGACGGCGCGCAGGCGGCGCTCGAGCAGGACCTCGCCGGCTTCCGCGCCTCGAGCGAACGGGTCGTGGCCTTCGCCCGCGAGCGCTGCGGGGTGGATCTCACCGCACCCCGCTGACCCCTGGGTAGGACTGCATAGCTGGGTAGGACTGCGTAGCTGGGTAGGACTGCGTAGCTGGGTAAGACTGCGTAGCTGGGTAAGACTGCCCATTTAGTGCATTTCACTACAGCTCATGCGCAGCCGGCGCCGACCTAGGTCGAGCAACCCCAGGCTGCGTTCGGCGCCCTCCCGACTCGGCCTGGCCGTTGCACCGCCCACGACCGTCGTCGATCGAGGACCTGCCTGTGCCTTCATCCGTCGTCTGCCGCACCGCGGCGCGACCGTTCCCGTCCACCATCGCCGCGCCGATCCACACCGCGCCGATCAACACCGCGTGCACCGACACGGCGCCGACCCCCACCGAGCCAGCCTGCCCGCCCCAGCGGCGCCGCCCCCGCTGCCGCTCCACCGGGTTCGCGTTTGCGCTGGTCGGGGTGTTGGGCCTGCTGCTCACGGGCTGTCTCAGCCCCGAGGAGACCGACCTGCTGGGCCGGGTCAACCAGGCCCGAGCCGCCGAGGGCCTGCCGGCGCTCAACACCAACGAGGCGCTCACCACGAAGGCCCGGAACTGGGCCGGCTACATGGCGTCGGTGGGCGACATCTCCCATTCCGACCTTCGCGACGGCGCCCCCGCCGGCTGGACCATGCTCGGCGAGAACGTCGGCGTCGGCACCTCGATCGAGCAGATCCATCACGCGCTGATGAACTCGCCCGGCCACCGGGCCAACATCATGAGCGGCCAGTTCAACCAGGTGGGGATCGGCGTGGTGCACGGGGGCGACGGCCGGCTCTACGTGACCCAGGTGTTCATGCGCTGAGCCGAGCCGGGCGCGCGCCGCGCGCTCCCCTTCTCAGGTGGAGGCGAGCGTGCGGCGCGACCGCACCTCGTCGATCATGCCGTACTCCTTGGCCTGCTCGGCGGTGAACCAGCGGTCGCGGTCGGAGTCGATCTCGATCTGCTCGATGCTCTGGCCGGTGTGCGCGGCGATCCGCTCGGCCATGAGGCGCTTGGTGTAGCGGAGCTGCTCGGCCTGGATGGCGATGTCGGCCGCACTGCCCTGCATCCCGCCCGAGGGCTGATGCATCATCACCCGAGCGTGCGGGAGCGAGAAGCGCTTCCCCGGGGCGCCCGCGCAGAGCAGGAACTGGCCCATCGAAGCGCCGAGGCCGACGCAGATCGTGCCCACGTCGGGCTGGATGAACTGCATCGTGTCGTAGATCGCCATGCCGGCGGTGACCGAGCCGCCCGGCGAGTTGATGTACAGCCAGACGTCCTTCTTCGGGTCCTGGCCTTCGAGATAGAGCAGCTCGGCGACGATACGGTTCGCCACCTCGTCATCCACCTGGCTGCCGAGGAAGATGATCCGTTCCTTCAGGAGCTCGGTGTAGAGGAAGTTGTTGTTGAGGGATGCGGCGCCGAGGTCGCTCCGGATCGGCGCCGCGCTGTAACCGGGGTGGTCCATGACGCTCCTTCATCAGCCAGCCAGGGCGCCAGAGTACCGGGCCCGCCGCCCGCACCGGCGCGAGCCGGTACGCTGGGCCGCCGGGTGACAGGCTGGCGACCCGTGCGGACGTGGCGGAATTGGCAGACGCACCAGACTTAGGATCTGGCGCCCTCGGGCATCCGGGTTCGAATCCCGGCGTCCGCACCACCCCGGCCGCCCGCATCGAGCAGCCGGGGCCGACGGTCTACTTGCAGGCCTTGCCGTCCCAGGCGCAGAGCGCCCCGGTGCCGTTCTGCTCGATCACGTCGCCGAACTCCACCTGGCGGCCCACCTCCTCACCGGGCTCGATCGCGTAGCGGGTGAGCACGGCGCCTTCGGTGAAGTAGGCGTCCTTCAGCCCGTTCATCTCGAACTTGATGCCGCCGCGGTTGAGCGGGTGCTTGTACTGCGCGGACCACGCCGCCAGCATCAGGTTGGTGCGGCTGATGCCGCCGGGCCGGGCGTTCGCCTTCTTCATGATGTCGACCAGCGGCAGGGCCCACCAGGCGCCCCAGTTGGTGTAGGAGTCCTTCTCGTCGAGCCCGGCCTTGCTCAGGATCGCCTGCGCGGCCTTCACGTCGGGGTCATTGGCGAAGCTCACGTCGCCGCCGTCCTTGCGGTATTGGGCGGTGACGAAGTCCTTCCCGGCGTCGCCCGCCGGCTTGAAGAACGCCGGGCCGGAGCACGGATTGTCGATGATCTTCACCTTGGGCTTCCACGACAGCTCCGACAACGCCTTCATCGACTGCGAGCAGAACACGCCGAACGTGCCCAGGACCAACGCGTCGGCGTTGGTCGAGGCGAGCGTGGTCATCTCGTTGGTGATCGTGGCGGCGGCCTGGTCGAACAGCTCGATCTTGGCGATTTTCAGCCCGCGTTTGACGGCCTCCTTCTCGAAGGCGATGCGATAGGAGGCGCCGAAATCGCTGTTGACGAAGAGGCCGGCCACGGTGCCGCCGGGGATGGTCTTGGCCAGGTATTCGGCCCAGATCGCCGCCTCGGAGGGATACGAGAGGTAGCTGCCGGTCGACCATGGGTGGTTCACGGGATCGGCCCCGAGCTGGTGACCGGTGCCGTTCATGAGGTTCGGCACGCACATGTCGTGCAGCTTGTCGTACACGGCCAGGGTGCCGGGCGTGCCCGACAACGGCATGAACGCCAGCGGCTTCACCGTCTCCACCAGCTCGTCGACGTTGGCCTTGGAGCGCGCCGCCTCGTACCCGTCGTCTTTGACCGTGAAGGCGATCTTCTTGCCGCCGATGCCTCCTTCGGTGGCGTTCACGTGCTCGAAATAGGCCTTGATGGCATTCGAGATGTTCCCGGAGATGGCGTTGTTTCCCGAGAACGGGAACGTCTGGACCAGTCGGATCTCGGTGGCGGTCACGCCCTCGGTGTCGCTCCAATTGCTCGGGCACTTCGAGAGATCGATGGTGTAGCCGGCCGGGCCGATCACCTTCTTGTCCTTCACGCCCCAGCTGGCCGGGTCCTCGCCGCCGGCCGCGGCTGCCCCGGCGGCGGTGGTGGCCGTCGCCCCTCCCGCGCTGGTGGGCGCCGCCGTGTCGGCCTCGCCGTCGCTGCCGCACGCCGCGGCCATCGCCGCGAAGGCCACCAGCGCCGCGGCGGCGCGCGTCAACCTACGACCTTGTTTCATCCCGGTCCCCCTTCCCGCGCCGTTCGCGACGCGACGTGGCCGTCTGTCTAGCAGCACGGTCCCGAACGGCGCCCGGGCCAGGCAGGCCAGCCGGGCTAGCCACTCCTAACTACGGAATAGCAAGTTTCTAGTTGGGGTTGTGGAGGGCATGGCAGACACCGATGTCCTGACCCTGCCCGTCCTCCCGCTCTCCGCCGGCGTCGTCGGCCCCGGCATGGTGGTCACCCTCGCCGTGGAGACGCCCTCGGCCATCGCCGCCGCCGACGCCGCGCAGCACAACGGCGGCCAGCTCCTGCTCGTGCCCCGCACCGGCCCCGCCTATGCCCGCATCGGCGTGATCGCCAAGGTCGAGAACGACGGCGGCCTCCCCGGCGGCCGACGCGGCCTGGTCGTACGCGGCCTCACCCGCGCCCGGCTCGGCGCCGGCGCCAGCGGGCCCGGCAACGCCCTGCACGTGGAAGCCGAGCGGGTGGAAGACGGCCCGGTCACCGCCGAAGCGCTCGAGCTGGCCCGGGAGTACCGGGCGGTGATCGAGGCGATCCTCGAGCGGCGCGGCGCCCACCAGATCGCCGAGGCGGTCGCCTCGGTCTCGGACCCCTCCTCGGTGGCCGACATGGCGCTGTACTCCCCCGACCTCAGCTTCGAGCAAAAGGTCGAGGTGCTCGAAGCGCTCGACCTCGAGGACCGCCTCCGCAAGGTGCTGAGCTGGGCGAAAGACACGCTGGCCGAGCTGAGCGTGGCCGACGACGTGCGCCGGTCGGTGCACGAAGGCATCGACAAGGAGCAGCGCGAGGCCCTGCTGCGCCGCCAGCTCCAGGCCATCCGCGAGGAGCTCGGCGACACGGCCGGGGGCGACGCGTCGGACCTGCGGGCCCGCCTGGACGCGTTGGTCGAGCGGGGCGCCCCGCAGGGCGTCGTCGCTGCGGTCGAGCGCGAGCTCGACAAGCTGGAGCGGATGAGCCCGCAGTCGCCCGAGCACGGTTGGGTCACGAGCTGGCTCGAGACCGTGTTCGACCTGCCGTGGGGCGTGCGCGTCCCCGAGCAGCTCGACCTGGCCTCGGCCCGGCAGGTGCTCGACGAGGACCACACCGGCCTCGACACGGTGAAGGACCGCATCCTCGAGCATCTGGCGGTGCGCAAGCTGCGCGCCGAACGGTCCGTGAGCAGCCCCGCCGACGGCTCGGCTGGGGGCGGGCGGCCCGACGCGGCGATCATCGCGCTGGTGGGCCCGCCGGGCGTGGGCAAGACCTCGCTCGGCCAGTCCGTGGCCCGCGCTCTCGGGCGGCCCTTCGCCCGGGTGGCGCTCGGCGGCGTGCGCGACGAGGCCGAGATCCGCGGCCATCGCCGCACCTACGTGGGCGCCCGGCCGGGCCGGCTCGTGCGGGCCCTCACCGACGCCGGCGCCATGAACCCCGTGCTGCTGCTCGACGAGGTCGACAAGCTGGGCGGGGACTGGCGGGGCGACCCCTCGGCCGCGCTGCTCGAGGTGCTCGACCCGGCGCAGAACCACACGTTCCGGGATCACTACCTCGAGATCGAGCTCGACCTGTCCGAGGTGGTGTTCCTCGCCACCGCCAACTCGCTCGAGACGATCCCGGCGCCGCTGCTCGACCGGGTGGAGCTGATCCCGCTCGACGGCTACTCCGAGCAGGAGAAGACCGCGATCGCCCGCGACCACCTGCTGCCCCGCCTGATCGAGCGAACCGGCCTGACGCCCGACGAGGTGCAGGTGACCGACGAGGCGCTGGCGGAGATCGCGGCCCGCTACACGCGTGAGGCCGGCGTGCGCGAGCTGGAGCGTCAGCTGGCCAAGGCGCTGCGCAAGCTCGCCGTCGGGATCGCCGGCGGCGGGTCGGGCGCGGCGACCGTGATCGACCCCGAAAAGGCTCGGGAGCTGCTGGGCCGGCCCCGCTTCGAGCACGAGGTGGCCGAGCGCACCGCCATGGCCGGGGTCGCCACCGGGCTCGCCGTCACCGGCGCCGGCGGCGACGTGCTCTTCATCGAGGCCGCCGCCATGGACGGCGAGCCCGGCCTCACGATCACGGGCCAGCTCGGCGACGTGATGCGGGAATCCGCCGAGATCGCCCGCTCCTACGTGCGCTCCCACAAGGCCGAGCTCGGCCTCGCCGACGCCGAGGTCGACGCTCGCCGCCTGCACCTCCACGTGCCCGCCGGCGCCGTGCCCAAGGACGGGCCCTCGGCCGGGGTGACGATGACCACGGCGTTGGTCTCGCTGTTCTCGGGGCGCCCGGTCAAGCACACGGTGGGCATGACCGGCGAGGTCACCCTCCAGGGCAAGGTGCTGCCGATCGGCGGGGTGAAGCAGAAGGTGCTCGCCGCCCACCGGGCGGGGCTCACGGAGGTCATCCTGCCCGCCCGCAACGGCCCCGACGTGGACGACGTGCCCGAGGAGGTGCGGGCGCAGCTCACCATCCACCTCGCCAGCGACGTGCGTGAGGTTATTGAATGGGCTCTCGAACCGGCCTGAACGCCGGCGCCGCCATCAAGGCAGTTATTGAATGGGCCCTCGAACCGGCGTGAGGGCCGGCGCCGCCAGACGTTACGGGGCGGCCGCGAACCGCGCGGCCGCCTCGCCGGCGATCTTGCCGAACACCGAGCCCGACACCAAGCCCGTCCCCCCCGGGTAGTTGTGGTAGAAGAGCCCCCCGACCAGCTCGCCGGCGGCGTACAAGCCGGGGATGGGCCGCCCGGCGGTGTCCTCCACCTCACCGGCGTTGGTGATCTTCAGCCCGCCGAAGGTGAACGTGACCCCGCAGGTGACCGCGTAGGCCTCATAGGGCGGGGTGTCGAGCCGGTTGGCCCAGTTGCTCTTGGGCACCGCCAGGCCGCGGGTGCCCCGCCCGTCCTTCACCGCCGGGTTGAAGCCCACCTCGACCATCACCGCGTCGTTGTATTCCTGCAGCGTCTGCAGGGCGCGGCCGGCGTCGACGCCTTCGAGCTTGGCCACCAGCTCCTCCAGCGTGTCGGCCTTCACCTTGGTGACCTGACGGATGCGGTACTCGTCGCGCAGCAGGTCCACCACCTTGGCGTCGAAGATCTGCCAGGCGAACATGTCGGGCTGGTCGAGGATGACCTTGCCGTACTTCGCGTACGTGTAGTTGCGGAAGTCGGCCCCCTCGTCGACGAAGCGCTCGCCGCGGGCGTTGAGCATCACCCCGAGCGGATAGCTGTGCTTCTGGAAGTTGTCGCCCACCGCCAGGTCGCCGAAGGCGGGGGCGTTCTGGTCCCAGCCCACCGCGTGGCAGCCGGACCAGTGCCCGTGGGGCATCGCCCCGGCGGCGAGCGCCATCTGGATGCCGGCGCCGGTGTTGAAGCGGGTGCCCCGCACCTTGGCGAGATCCCAGTTGGGCCCGAGGTACCGGGCCCGCATCTCGGCGTTGGACTCGAAGCCCCCGGCGCAGAGCACCACCGCCTTGGCCGACACGTCGACGCTGCGGCCCCCGCGGCGGGCCCGCACGCCCACCACCCGCCCGTCGTCGTCGGTGAGCAGGCTCTGGGCGGGGGTTTCGTAGTGGATGGGCACGCCGTCACGGGCGCAGGCCTTGTGCTCGAGCTCGACGAGGCCGGGCCCGCCGCCCCACGCCTCGACCGCCAGGCCTCCCCAGAACGTGAAGCGCCCGTCGACCTTGAACGCCTGGCGCCCGTACGAGGGCTGGAAGCGGACGCCCTTCTCCCGCATCCACACCAGCGTCGGATGGCTGCCCTTCACCAGGATCTCGACCAGGTCGGGGTCGGCCCGGTACTGGGTGATGCGGGCCATGTCCTCGAAGTACTGGTCCTCGGTGTAGGCGCCGAAGTTCACGTTGGCCCGCTCGTCCTCCGTGAGGTCGGGCATCAGCTCCACCAGGTCGTCGACGCCGTGGAAGACCACCCGCATGGCGCCCGCCGTGTAGCGCGAGTTGCCGCCGCAGTCGGCCTCGGGGGCGGCCTCGAGCATCACGACCGACACGCCGTGCTCCCGGGCGGCCAACGCGGCGCAGGCGGCGGCGTTGCCTGCGCCCACGACCACCACGTCGGCGGGTTCGATCCGGTCAAGAGGAGGAGCAGCCATCGCCGACGCACCTTAGAGCCTGCCGTGGGCGCGACTCTGCGCCCGGCACGCCCGCGGCGAATCCGTCGGGATTCTCCGGTGACGAAACCGTCGGCGGCGCGGCCGGCGGCGGCCGGGCCGCGGAGCTAGCCTCGGCCCCGGAAAGGGGCGCCGGATGCGGGTCGATCACCTCGAGGCCGACGACCGCCGGAGCCGTCGGCGTGGTTTCGTCCTGGTCGCCGCGCAGATGGCGCTGCTGGCGGTGCTCGCGGCGCCGTGGCCAAGGCGACGGGGCTGCGGGCCGACCGTCGCCGCCGGCCGAGCGCTCCAGGCGGCGGGCCTCGCCCTGGCCGGGGCGGGCGCCTTGCACCTCGGCCCGGCGCTCACCGCGCAGCCCGTGCCCAAGCCCGGCGCCGAGCTCGTGACCCGCGGCGTCTACCGGCGGGTGCGCCACCCGATCTACAGCGGGCTCGGCGTGTTCGGCCTCGGCTCGGCCATGGCCGCGCCCCACCCGGTCCGCGCCGCAGCGGCCGCCGCGCTCGTGGCGCTCCTCGCCGGCAAGGCCGCCTGGGAGGAGCGGATGCTCGCCGCCCGCGTTCCCGGATACGAGCGCTACCAGCGCAGCGCCGGCCGCTTCCTGCCCCGCCTCCGACCGCCCGCCGGCTGAACCGCTCGGGCCCGTGCGCCCGCGGCGTTTCGTCACCGGAGAATCCCGACGAGATCGCCGCCGACAACCCCGAGTCGGCCCGCCCCGCCGGTCGGCCCCGCCGGGCCCGCGCGCCCGCTACCGTGCCGCGCCGATGCCCGAGGGCCACACCATCCACCGCCTGGCGAAGGACCTGAACCGCGACCTCCGAGGCGCGAAGCTGGCGGCCAGCTCGCCGCAGGGCCGCTTCGCCGAGGGCGCCGCGCTCCTCGACGGGGGCCAACTGCGCAGGGCGGAGGCCCACGGCAAGCACCTGTTCCTCTGGTGGCGGCCGGACGCGCTGGTGCACATCCACCTCGGCCTGGCCGGCGTGTGGCGGCGCTGGCCGGCGCCCCCGCCGCCGCCCACGGCGGCCGTGCGCCTGCGCCTGAGCGGCGCCGCGGTCACCTGGGACCTGTCGGGCCCCAACCAGTGCGCCGTGCTCCCGCCCACCGCCTACCAGGAGATCCGCGCCCGGCTCGGACCGGACCCGCTGCGCCGCGACGGCGACCCGGCCGTGTTCGCCGCCCGGGTGGCGGCCAGCGCCCAGCCCATCGGTGCACTGCTGCTCGACCAGCGGGTGGCCGCCGGCGTGGGCAACGTGTACCGCGCCGAGATCCTCTTCCTCACCGGCGTGCACCCGCTGCGGGCGGGCCGGGCGCTGCGCGCCGAGGAGATCGACGCCATCTGGGCCGAGTCGGCCCGCCAGCTCCGCCTCGGCGTGCGCCGCAACAAGATCGTGACGATCGACCGGGGTGAGCTCGGCAAGCCGATCAAGGAGGCGGTGCGGGCCGAGGCGACCAACGTCTACCAGCAGGAGCGCTGCCGGCGCTGCGGGGCGGCCGTCGCATCGGCCGGGCTCGCCGGCCGGCGCATCTGGTGGTGCCCCGAGCACCAGCAGCTGCCCTGACCCGACCGGCCTCAGGGGCGGAACGTGCGGCCCGAGGGCCCCACCGGGCCGGCCGCCGCGGCCTGGTACACCCGCCGGACCCACCGGCACAGGCGCGGGCGGGTCTCGGCCGGGTCGATGATGTCCTCGATGCCGAACAGCTCCGCGGTGCGGAACGGCGAGGTCATCTGTTCGTACTCCCGCTGCAGCTCGGCCCGTTTGGCGGCCGGGTCGGGCGCCTCCTCGATCACGCGGCGGTACGCGGCGTCGACCCCACCCCGCAAGGGCAGCGACCCCCACTCGGCCGACGGCCACGCCACCCGGAACGTGTGCCGGGTCGGGTCGCGGTGCGTGGCGCCCGCCGCCCCGTACGCCCGCCGCACGATCACCGACGCCCACGCCACGTCGGCCTCGTACACCGCCGAGAGCACCCGGGTTCCGGCCCGCAACGTGCCCGCCCGCTCCGGGTCGAGGCCGACGAGCAGGCCCGGGTGGTCCATGAAGGCCACCACCGGGAGGTGGAAGGTGTCGGCGAGGTCGATGAACCGCACCACCTTGTGAGCAGCGGCCGCCGAGAGCCCGCCGCCGTCCACGCGGCCGTCGGCGCCGAGGAACACCACCGGCCAGCCGTCGAGGCGAACCAGGGCCACCACCGCCGCCCGCCCGTGGGCGGAGGCGAGCTCGGTGACCGAGCCCTCGTCGGCCACGCTGGCGAAGAGGCGGCGCACGTCGACGGGGCGGCGCGTCCGCGGCACGAGCGAACGCAGCGACGGGTCGACCCGGTTCGGGTCGTCGCCCGCCGGGCCCCGCGGCGGCAGCTGCCACACGTTGGAGGGCAGGTAGCCGAGCACCCGACGCAAGAGGGCGAGGGCTTCCTCCTCGGTGTCGACCGCGGCGTCGACCGAGCCCGACCGCGTCGCCTCCCGCCAGCCGCCGAGGGACTCCTTGTCGATCTCGACCCCGCTCGCCGCCTTGACCAGCGGCGGCCCGGCCACGAACACCTGCGCCTGGCCCTTCACCATGACCGAGAAGTGGGCGGCGGTGATCTCGATCGCCGGCAGCCCGGCGAGCGACCCGAGCGCCGCCGACACGACCGGCACGCGGGACAGGTTGGCCACCGAGTACTCCCAGCCCGGCACCGTCGGCACGTAGGTGGCGCCGACCGATTTCACCCCCCGCACGCTGGCGCCCACCCCTTCCACGAGGCGGATCAGCGGGATCTTCAGGTCGTGGGCCATTCGCTCGGCGTAGGGCCGCTTGTCGAGCAGGCCCCCCTCGATGGCGCCGCCGCGCACCGTGTAGTCGTAGCCGGTGACCACCACCGGGCGGCCCTCGACCTCGATCTCGCCGCACAGGTAGTTGGCCGGGATCACCGACTCAAGCGAGCCGTCCTCGGCCCGCACGGCGCGCCCGGCCAGGCGGCCGACCTCGGCGAACGAGCCGGGATCGGCGAGGCGCTCGATCCGCTCCCGGATCGTGAGCCGGCCCGCGGCGTGCTGGCGGGCCACCGCCTCCGGGCCGCCCATCGCCTCGGCGAAGCCGACCCGCGCCGCCAGCTCGGCCAGCTCCGCCGCCCACTCCCCCTCCGGCGCGCTCACCGGTCGGCGCCTCGGGTCAGCGCCTCGGCCAGCGCCCGCAGCGCCCGGCCCCGATGGGAGATGGCGTGCTTGGCCGCCGGGGGCATCTCCGCGAAGGTGGCGCCGCCGCCCTCGTCGGGAGCGAACACCGGGTCGTACCCGAAGCCGGCCTCCCCGCGGGGCGCGGCGGTGATCGACCCCTCGCACACCCCCTCGGCGCTCAGCTCCTGCCCATCGGGCCAGCGCAGCACCACCACCGTGCGGAAGCGGGCTCGTCGGCCCGCCGCCGGCGTTGACGCGAGGGCGCCGAGCAGCTTGGCCACGTTGGCTGCGGCGTCGGCGTCGGGCCCGGCGAAGCGGGCGGTGTGCACCCCCGGCGCCCCGCCCAACGCGTCGACCTCCAGGCCGGTGTCGTCGGCCACCGCCGGGCCCCCCACCGCCCCGGCGACCGCAGCCGCCTTCAACCGGGCGTTGGCCAGCAGCGTGTCGCCGGTCTCGTCCACGTCGGCCAGGGTCGCCGGGCGGGGCCGCACCTCGAGCGCCAGCCCGGCCAGGATCTCGGCCAGCTCCCGCGCCTTGTCGGCGTTGGCCGAAGCCAGCGTGAGCACCGGGCGGTTCGCTTCGCTCTGTGCTTCCCGCTCTCCGCCGCTCGGGCGGTTCGCTTCGCTCACGGGCGGCGGCGGGGGGGCGGCTCGGCCAGCGCCGCCCGTTGGCGGGCTGCGATCTCCCGGATGCCGGCCTCGGCGAGGCCGAGCATCGAGTCCAGCTCGGCCCGGTCGAACGCGACGCCCTCGGCGGTGCCCTGCACCTCCACGTACCGCCCGCTGCCGGTCATCACCACGTTCATGTCGGTCTCGGCGATCGAGTCCTCCTCGTAGGGCAGGTCGAGCACGGCCCGCCCGTGCACGATGCCGACCGACACCGCCGCGCACTCGGTGGTGAGCGGCTGGGCGGCCAGCTCGCCCGCCTGGATCAGCCGGGTGAACGCATCATGCAGGGCCACGTAGCCGCCGCAGATCGAGGCGGTGCGGGTGCCGCCGTCGGCCTGGAGCACGTCGCAGTCCACCAGCACGTTGCGCTCGCCCAGCACGACCATGTCGCACACGTTGCGCAGCGCCCGTCCGATCAGGCGCTGGATCTCCTGCGAGCGGCCCGACTCGCGGCGGCGCACCCGTTCGGGGCTCGACCCGGGCAGCATCGCGTACTCCGCGGTCACCCACCCCGAGCCTCGCCCCTTCATCCAGCGGGGCACGTCGTCCTCGATCGACACCGTGCAGAGCACCCGCGTGCGGCCGAACTCCACGAGGACCGACCCGGGGGTCATCACGGTGAAGTCGCGCTGGAAGCGGATCGGCCGGAGCTGATCGGGCTGGCGGCCGTCGGGCCGCAGGACGCTGGTCACGGGCCGGAGCTTAGGGCCGTGCCGGAACCGCTTCGCGCGCTGCGACCGACCATCGGCTGGGGGCGCGTGCCTGGCTGCTCGTACACTTCGAGGGTGGCGTTCGAACGGATCACGGTCGACCCGGCCCGGATGGGCGGTCTGCCCACGATCCGCGGCACACGTGTCACCGTCGGCATGATCCTGGGCCAGCTTGCCGGGAGTCGCCCGGCCGGCGTGAACGACCTCTCAGCGTCGCCGAGCACCGTTCAGCGGGTCAGAAGTAGATGATCTTCTCGGCCTTGCCGACGACCTGGTCGATCGGGTCGGTCCAGGCGCCGGTGGAGAGGTACTTCCAGCCGCCGTCGGCGGCGAGGAACACGATCACGCCCTCGTCGATCCGCTCGGCGGTCTTGTAGGCGCCGGCCATCGCCGCGCCGGCGGAGATGCCGGTGAACAGGCCCAGCTCCCCGACCAGCCGGCGGGTCCACTCGATGGACTCCTTCGGGCGCACGATGCGCTTGCCGTCGAGCAGGTCGGCGCCGCCCCATTTCTCGTACACCGGGGGGATGAACCCGTCGTCGAGGCTGCGCAGCCCTTCCACCTGCTCGCCGGCGGGCGGTTCCACCGCGAGGATCTTCACGCCCGGCCGGCGCTCCTTCAGGTAAGCGCCCACCCCCATCAACGTGCCGCTGGTGCCGAGCCCGGCCACGAAGTGGGTGATGTCGGGCACGTCCCGCAGGATCTCGGGGCCGGTCGTGTCGTAATGGGCCTGCGGGTTCGCGGTGTTGCCGTACTGGTAGAGGAACACCCACTCGGGGTGCTCGTCGGCCAGCGCCTGGGCCCGGCGCACCGCGCCGTTCGAGCCCTCCTCGCCCGGTGAGAGGATGATCTCGGCGCCGTATATCTCGAGCAGCTGGCGGCGCTCGACCGACACGTTCTCGGGGAGCACCACCTTCAGCCGGTAGCCCTTGAGACACGAGATCAGCGCCAAGCCGATGCCAGTGTTGCCCGAGCTCGGCTCGATGATCACGTCGCCCGGGTGCAGCACGCCATCGCGCTCGGCGTCTTGGATCATGGCCCGGGCGATGCGGTCCTTGACCGAGCCGCCCGGGTTCTGGCCCTCCAGCTTGGCCAGGATCCGCACCCCCGGCTTGGGCGACAGCCGGCTCACGTCGACCATCGGGGTGTTGCCGATCAGCTCGAGCACCGATGCGTAGACGGCCATGGCCAGCCCTCCCTGCCTCTCCGTCCGACGACCGAGATCAGCCCGCGCCGCCCGCCACCGCAGGCAGGATCGACACCTCGTCCCCGTCGGCCACCGGGGTGTTCAGCTTGTCGAGGTAGCGGACGTCCTCGTCGTTCACGTAGACGTTCACGAACTTCTGCAGCTCGCCCGACTCGGTGGTGAGATGGCCCTTCATGGCCGGGTAGCGGGAGAGCAGGTCGGCCACGATCTCACCGATGGTCGCGCCGCTCGCCTCCACCTTGGCTAGGCCCCCGGTGTGGGGACGGAGGACGGTTGGCAGTCGCACGCTCACCGGCACGTTCGGGGCTCCTAGAAAAGACGACCGATTACGTAAGGATTGTAGTCAGTCCAGGAGAACCACGTCCTCCTCGGAGATGTTCCCCTCCACGATCCGGTAGCTGCGCAGCGACGGCGCCCCGCCGGCGAGCGACACGATCGCGTAGTGCCAGCTGGGGTCGGGCGCCTGGGCCACGTCGGTCGGCGACGGGTAGGGCGGCGTGTGGGTGTGGGAGTGGACCACGCCGATGATCTCGTGCCCCGCCTCCTCCGCCGCCCGGTCGGCGCGCAGGTGGTCCCGGGGGTTCACCGTGTAGACCCGGCTCGACGCGGCGTCGTTGCCGCAGGGATGGAACCGCTCGGCCCGGGCCCCGGCCGGGTCGCCCGAGAGCAGGCCGCACGCCTCGTCGGGCAGGCCGTCGAGGCAGTGGGCCACGAGGTCGAGATACGCGCGCCGCCGCAGCTCAAGCATCGCGCCCGACAGTAACGTGATCTCCCGCCATGGCCGCACCCAAGTCCGACCCGAACAACCGCCTGATCGCCAGCAACCGCCAGGCCCGCCGCGAGTACGAGGTGCTCGACACGATCGAGGCCGGGATCGTGCTGCGCGGCAGCGAGGTCAAGGCGCTGCGGGAGGCGAAGGTCCAGCTGCGCGACGCCTACGGGCGGATCATGGACGGCCAGCTCTACCTCCTCGGCCTGCACATCTCGCCCTACTCGCACGGCCACGGCTTCGGCGCCCACGACCCGGAGCGGATGCGCAAGCTGCTCGCCCACCGCGCCGAGATCGACCGGTGGCGGGGCCGCCTGGAGCGGGAGCGCCTGGCCATCGTGCCCCTGTCGCTCTATTTCAAGGACGGCCGGGCCAAGGTGGAGCTGGCCCTCGGGCGGGGCAAGCGCAGCTACGACAAGCGCCAGGACATCGCGAAGCGTGATGCCGAGCGGGAGACCCAACGGGCCTTCGCCCACGCCCAGCGGGAGCGTTGACCGGCTGGTTCGGGGGCCTCGGGGCGGTATGCTGGCTGCACACGGGGCTGATCGGTTTCGACGTTGGGCCGGAAGTCGTACGTGCGACCGGAGTTGCTCAGACTCCCTAAACGGGGCACCAACACAAACGCCGAATACGAGCGTGGCGAACTCGCTCTCGCCGCCTGATCTGATCAGGTAACGGGACGAGTTCCATAGCGGCCAGCGATGGCACGCGGGGCCAGTCCGCCGCAGCCCGGCAACAGAAGCGGTGGAGGACAGCAGGCAAAGACCGCTGACGGCGTGAAAGAACGCTGACGCCGGGGAAAGACCCGGCGGAGGACGAGCGTCAGCTCGTCGCCTGACCCGGCAGGGCGGCAGCCGTTGAAGCCGCACTCACGGGAATGGTCGTAGCACGGGCGGTAACCACTCAGCGGACGAGGGTTCGATTCCCTCCAGCTCCACCAGGACCCCGGAACCCCGCCCAGGCGGGCGCCCGGGGTTCGTTGGTTCCCGGGCCGGGTTGGGCGGCGTCGGCAGCACCCGCCCGGTCTGGAGCGACGCCAGCCGGCTGTAGAGCCCGCCGGCGGCGAGCAGCTCCTCGTGGCGGCCCTGCTCCACGATGCGGCCGCCGTCGAGCACCACGGCCCGGTCGGCCCGGCGCACGGTGGCGAGCCGATGGGCGATCACGAAGGTGGTGCGGCCCGAGGGGAGGTTGGCCAGCGCCTGGACGATCAGATCCTCGGAGGCGGCGTCGAGCGCGCTGGTCGGCTCGTCGAGGATCAGGATCGGCGCGTCGCGCAGGATGGCCCGGGCGATGGCGATGCGCTGGCGCTGGCCGCCCGAGAGGTTCACGCCGCGCTCGCCGACCACGGTGTCGAGCCCGTCGGGGAGCCGGCCGGCGAACTCGTCGACGAGGGCCAGGCGGGCGGCCTGCTCCACGCCCCAGCGCGGCGCGTGGCGGCGGCCGCAGGCGATGTTGTCGAGGATCGTGCCCTGCAGGAGCACGCAGTCCTGGAGCACCATCGACACCTGGGAGCGCAGGGTGGCGAGCTGCAGGTCGCGGGCGTCGCAACCGTCGAGGCGAACCACGCCCGTGTCGGGGTCGGCCAGCCGGGGGATCAGCGAGACCAGCGTGCTCTTGCCGGCGCCGGTGGGGCCGACGAAGGCGACGGTCTCGCCCGACTCCACCGCCAGCTCGACGTGGCGCAGCACGGGCTCGCGCCCGTAGCTGAAGCTCACGTCGTGCAGCTCCACCCGGCCGGTGAGGCGGGGCGCGGGGACCGCCCGCGGCGCGTCGCGCACCTGGGGCTCCTCGGCCAGCACCTCGGCGACCCGTTCGGCGGCGGCGGCCCCCTTGCTCGTGACCGTGGCCAGCTTGGAGAGCTGCTTGATCGGCTTGTACAGCGACGAGAGGTAGGCGAGGAACACGAGCAGCACGCCGAGGCGCAGCTGGCCGGCCAGCACCCGGTGGGCGCCGAACCACAGGACCGCGCCGGTGGAGAGCGCGCCGGTCAGGTCCACCACCGGGCTGAACCGGGCCTGCAGGCGCACCTGGACCAGGCCGGCCTGCAGGCTCGCCGCCGACAGCGCCCCGAAGCGCCCCTGCTGGTGGGGCTCGAGGGTGAAGGCCTGCACGAGGTGGATGGCGCCGAGGCCCTCGGTGGCGGCGGCGGCCACCATCCCGTCGGCCCGGCGGGCCCGTCGGGAGGCGGCGGTGAGCGCCCGCTTCGAGCGGTGCACCACGGCGGCCATGACCGGCGTGACGACCAGGGCCACTGCGGTGAGCAGCGGCGACACCAGCAGCATCACGGTGAACATGCCGACCACGAGGAACGTGTTGGGCAGGAGGATGGCGAGGGCCTGGACCATCATGTCCTGGGTGCGGTCCACGTCGCCGGTGACGCGGGTGACGAGGTCGCCGACGCGGCGCTGGCCGTGGTAGCGCAGCGAGAGCCGGTTGAGGTGGGCGAAGACCTCCTCCCGCAGCGCGTTCGCGATGCGCAGCCCGGCTCCGGAGAGGAGCCGGCTGGCGCCGTAGTCCGCGGCGGCGTTGAACCCCACGATGAGCAGCAGCGCCGCCACGGCCGCGGCAATGGCCCGGTCGGCGTGGGCGGGGGGGCCGCCCTGGGTGCGCAGCACGTGGTCGACCACGTGGGCGAGGGGCCATGGCTGAGCGAGGCTGCCGGCGACCGCGGCCAGCGCGCACAGCCCGCCCAGCACCAGGGCGCGGCGCTCCCGGCGCACGAGGCGGCGGTAGCGGAGGAACGCCTCGATCACCCTGCCACTCTTCCGAGGCGCCGGTCGCAGCCGCCATTGGACCTAGGTCGTAGCGACCACCTCGCCGTGGGCGATGCCGGCGGCGGCGTAGGCGTCGGCCTCGTCGAGGGTCTCCCGGGCGAGCAGCTCGGCGGCCAGCCGGTCGAGCTGGGGGCGGTGGTCGCGCAGCAGCGCCAGCGCCGTGCCGTAGCACTCCTCGATGATCTTGCGGGTCTCGGCGTCGATGAGGCGGCGCATCTCCTCCGACGGTGCGCCGGCTGCGCCCGGCAGCATCGCCTCGTCGCGCGGGTCGGGCAGCACGCTGATCGGCCCGACCGCTTCGGACATGCCCCACCGCCCGACCATCTGGCGGGCGATGCGGGTGACCTGCTCGAGGTCGTTCTCCGCGCCGGTGGTCACGTCGGCGAACACCAGCACCTCGGCGGCCCGACCGCCGAGCGCGCCGATGATACGGCCGCGCAGGTAGGCGGTGTCGTAGCCGTAGCGGTCCGAGGCGGGGCTCTGGAAGGTCACGCCGAGGGCGCGGCCGCGGGGGATGATCGACACCTTGCGGACCGGGTCGGCGCCGGGCTGGAGCATGCCGAGCAGCGCGTGGCCGCTCTCGTGGTAGGCGGTGCGCTCGCGTTCCTCCCGGGTGAGCATGATGTGGCGCTCCGCGCCGAGCACGATCCGTTCCAGCGCGTCGGAGAAGTCGGCCGCGGCGACCTGGGTGTGGCTGCGCCGGGCGGCCAGCAGCGCGGCCTCGTTGGCCAGGTTGCGCAGATCGGCGCCCACCATGCCGGGCGTGCTGGCCGCCACCCGCTCGAGGTCCACGTCGGGAGCGAGCGGGGTGCGCCGAGTGTGCACGGCCAGGATGGCGGCGCGGCCGGCCTGGTCGGGCGGGTTGACCACCACGTGACGGTCGAAGCGGCCGGGCCGCAGCAGCGCCTGGTCGAGGATCTCGGGCCGGTTCGTGGCGGCGAGCACGATCACGCCCTCCGATCCGGCGAAGCCGTCCATCTCGGTGAGGATCTGGTTGAGCGTCTGCTCGCGTTCGTCGTGGCCGCCGAAGGACATGGCGCCGCCCCGGGCGCGGCCGATGGCGTCGAGCTCGTCGATGAACACGATCGCCGGCGCGGCCTTCTTGGCCTGGGCGAACAGGTCCCGCACCCGGCTGGCGCCCACGCCGACGATCATCTCCACGAACTCACTCGCCGAGAGCGAGAAGAACGGCACGTCTGCCTCGCCGGCCACGGCGCGGGCGAGGAGGGTCTTGCCGGTGCCCGGCGGGCCCGAGAGCAGCACGCCCTTGGGGATCGAGGCGCCGAGCGAGCGGTACCGGTCGGGGTTGCGCAGGAAGTCGACCACCTCGGCCAGCTCGTCCTCGGCTTCCTCGATGCCGGCTACGTCGGCGAAGGTGGTGCGCTTCTCGTCGGCCACGTAGAGGGTGGCCTTCGAGCGGCCGAGGCCGCCGATCCCGCCGCCCATGCCCGACTGGAGGCGGCGCATGGCGAACACCAACAGCGCGATGAACAGCACGGTCGGGCCGAAGCTGATCAGCACGGTCTCCCACAGCGGCCGCGCCTCGTCCACCGGGCGGGCGTTGACCACCACGCCCTTCTCGGCGAGGAGCGAGAACAGCTCGTCCTCGGCGAAGGACGGGCGTTCGGTGGCGAAGGCCGTCACCTCCACCGGCTCGTCGGCGTCGAGCGCCTGGTAGGCCACCTCGTCGCGGAAGCGTCCTTGGATGGCCTCGCCCCGGGTGGTGACCTCCACCACCTGACCCGCCTCGACCTGCTCCCGGAAGAACGTGTACGGGATCGTGACCGGCTTGCGTTCGGGGGCGATCGCGCCGGCCAGCACCCAGTTGAGGGCCAGCAGCCCGAGGGCCACGAGCAGGAACCACCAGCCGCCCGGGGGCCGCCAGCGCCGCCCCGCGCCGCGGCCCTCGCCGCCGGCGCCCGACGCGTCCTCGGCGGGCCGCGCGCCCTCCACTCGCCACGGCGGCGTCGGCTCGGGGGCCTCGCGCGATCGCCCGTCGGCGTTGCGCCGGGTCGTGCGCGGTGGTTTCGGCTGATCCACCTCGGCGGGCATCACGCCTCCTGGAGCTGCGACGGGGCCGGTTCACCCATGGTGGCAGAGCGAGGCCGCCTATCCGGCCCACCCGCGGCAACCGGGAGCCGGCCCTGGCGGGGCCGCCGCCAGCGAGACGGTGGCGAGACGGTGGCGAGACGGTGTATCGGAAGCGGCCGTCCGGGCGTCGGTGCGGACATGAGCGGGGACCCGACGAGCCAGTCCACCACCCTGATCGCCGTGCCCGGTGTGGAGGACGCGGTCGAGATCGGCCGCGGCGGCTTCGCCACTGTGTTCCGCGCCCAGCAGCCCCACCTGGGCCGTCAGGTGGCGGTGAAGGTGCTGGACAAGGCGCCCGACGACGACCTGCTGCGCCGCCGCTTCGCCCGGGAATGCAACGCGCTCGGCCGGCTGTCGGCCCATCCCAACATCGTGACGCTGTTCGAGGCCGGCTGGACCCTCGACGGCAAGCCGTTCCTCATCACCGAGTGCTGCGAGGCCGGTTCGCTGCAGCAGCGCCTGGACCGCGAGGGGCCGCTCCCCTGGCGGGAGGCGGTCGCGCTGGCGATCCGCCTGGCCGGCGCGCTCGGGGCGGCGCACCGGGCCGGCGTCCTCCACTGCGACATCAAGCCGGCGAACGTGCTGATCGGCGACGACGGCGAGCCGCGCCTCGTGGATTTCGGCATCGCCCGCCTCACCGAGCTCGCGCAGGGCGACTCCACCAACTCGCCGAGCGCCACCCCCCGGTACGCGCCGCCCGAGGTGTTCGACGACGCCCCGCCGGCAGTGACGCGGGACGTGTACTCGCTGGCGGCCACGCTCCACGCGCTGATCAGCGGCGAGCCGCCGATCGCGGGAGGCGAGACCGACAGCGTGTGGGCGCTGCTCGACCGCATCCGCCGGGACCCGCCCGCCAGCCTGCTCGGCTTCGGGGCGCCGGCGCCGGTGTGCGCGGTGATCGAGCGGGCGCTGGCGAAGAACCCGGCGTGGCGCCAGCCCGACATCGATGCGTTCGTCGCCGACCTCGCCCAGGCGGCCGGGCTGGCGCCCGACGCCGGCGGGCAAGGATCCCCGGCGGGGACGGCCGCCCCGCTCGGCCGCGCTGCGCTGCTGGGCGCCGTTGCACCGGCTGGCGCCGGCACGCCCGCGGCGGGCAC
>JBJXGF010000246.1:0-12359 GCA_046153015.1 Acidimicrobiales bacterium
CCCGCCCACCCCGAGCCGGCGCTGCGGCGGGGGAGGTGTCCGGGGCGGTGTCGGGCGCGGCCGGGGTGCGGGCCGAACGCGAGGCGCGTCCACCGCCGGCGCCCCGCGCCTCTTTGATCGAGCGGCGGCTGGCCGGGCCTCGCACCGGAGCCCGCAGCACGAACACCCAGCCCACGTGGTCGACCGGCTTGCCGCCGATCAGGCGGCCCTCGTCGAAGAGCCACTTGTACTGGCCGTGGAACTCCTGGAACGAGTCGTTGGAGAACACATCGGCGCCGGCCTTGTCGGCGATCTGCAGGATGAAGGCGTCGCCCCGGCCGATCGCTCCCGCGGGAGGGGTCAGCATTCGCCCTTCGGCCAGCGCCTGTTCGAATCTGGGTCGCTCGGAAGGATCGATCCGATGCCCGAACGTGGCGTCGACGACTACCGTCACCCGGTCGTGAGGGTGCTCACGTTGGAAGCACTCCACGGCTTCTTCGAGTTGACGAAGACTCGGCGTCGACCGCCCTTCAGTGGCAATGTTCGATCCGTCGACGACAACGTGTGTCGCGGTCATGTAGTTCCTAGTGAAGCAGGTTGTCCGCCTGCCGAGATGGATCCTCGACCCCCGCACGGCATGGCCGATCCGGCGCGTCGAGGACTGCTTCACCCTACGGCCTCGAATCCCGAGCGCCAATTCATCAACCTGGAGGTTTCTCGATCGCCGCCCGGCTCGCTGCGCTCGCGCGGGCGCCCGGCTGCGCCGTGTTGTTGCTGGGGGCTGCGCCCCCAGACCCCATCGCCGCCCGGCTCGCTGCGCTCGCGCGGGCGCCCGGCTGCGCCGCCTAGGCTGCGCCGGGTGATTCGAGCTGTGCTGTTCGACTTCGGCGGAGTGGTCACCACCAGCCCGTTCGACGCGTTCGCCGAGTACGAGGCGGCCAACGGGCTGCCGGTCGGGCTGATCCGTCAGCTCAACGCCGCCAACCCCGACACCAACGCCTGGGCGCAGCTCGAGCGCAGCTCGGTGAGCCTCGACGAGTTCGCCGCGATCTTCGAGGCCGAGGCGGCGGCGCTCGGGCACCGCCTCGAGGGGCGTGCGGTGCTCGGCCTGCTCGCCGGGAGGGTCCGGCCCGAGATGGCCGAAGCGGTGCGGCGCTGCAGCGAGCGCCTGGTCACGGCGTGTCTCACCAACAACTTCCGCTCCACCGCCGGCGGTCCGGCGCTGCCCAACGACCCGGGCCGGGACGCCGAGGTGGCCGAGGTGATGAAGCTGTTCTCCGCCGTGATCGAGTCCTCCAAGGTCGGCGTGCGCAAACCTGACCCGCGCTTCTACGAGCTGGCCTGCGAGACGCTGCGCATCGAGGCGGACGAGGCCGTGTTCCTCGACGACCTCGGCATCAACCTCAAGCCCGCCCGTCAGCTCGGGATGACCACGATCAAGGTGGTCGAGCCGGCCCAGGCGCTGGCCGAGCTCGAGGCGGCGGTCGGCTTCCCGCTCACCTGAGCCGAGGGTGAGGCTGAGCTGGAGGGTTAGGGCAACGCCTCGGCGAGCAGGCCTTCCTGCTCCTGCCCGTGGATGGCCAGGCTCCCGGTGGCCGAGCTGCCCGACTCGGCGCGGCTCACGCGGCGGATCTCGAGGGTCGCGCCGTGCGCCTCGAACAGGCGGCCCTTCACCGCGTTCCAGGCGCCCATGTTGGCCGGCTCCTCCTGCAGCCACACCAGCTCCCGCGCGTTGGGGTAGCGGGACAGCGCGTCGGCCAACGCCGCCGCCGGCCACGGGTAGAGCTGCTCGACCCGCACCACGGCGGCCGGCGCCCCCCGGACGTCGCGCGCCGCCGCCGCGTCGACCGCGATCTTGCCCGAGCAGCACAGCACCCGGGTCACCCCGGCGGGGTCGCGCACGCCGCGGTCGTCGAGCACCTCCTCGAACGTGCCCTCGGTCAGCGCCTCGATCGGCGAGCGGGCGGCTTTCGCCCGCAGCAGCGACTTCGGCGTGAAGATCACGAGCGGCTTGCGCACGCTGCGGTGCATCTGGCGGCGCAGCACGTGGAAGTACTGGGCGGCGGTGGTGGCGTTGACCACCTGGATGTTGTCCTCCGCAGCCAGGGTCAGGAAGCGCTCGATGCGCGCCGAGGAGTGGTCCGGCCCCTGGCCCTCGTAGCCGTGGGGCAGGAGCAGCACAAGCCCCGAGCGTTGGCCCCACTTGTCCTCGGCCGACACGAGGAACTGGTCGAGGATGATCTGGGCGCCGTTGACGAAGTCGCCGAACTGCGCCTCCCAGGCCACCAGCGCGTCCTGCTGCACGAGCGACCAGCCGTACTCGAAGCCGAGCGCGGCGTACTCCGAGAGCAGCGTGTCGTACAACCACAGCGAGGCGCCCGGCGCCGCGGCGGCGGCGAGCGGGGTCGCCTCCCGCCCGGTGTCGTAGTCGATCAGCACCGCGTGGCGCTGGGCGAAGGTGCCGCGGCGGGTGTCCTGGCCGGAGAGGCGCACCGAGACGCCCTCGGCCAGCAGCGAGGCCAGCGCCAGCGCCTCGCCGAGGGACCAGTCGACCTCGCCCTCCTGGTACAGGCGCGAGCGCGCCTCGAGCTGCACGGCCAGCTTGGGGTGCGGGGTGAAGCCGTCGGGCCGCTGCGTCAGGATGGCGGCGAGGCGGTCGAGCTCGGCTCGGGCCACGGCGGTGTCCACGTGGGGCAGCACGCCGACCGGGGGCGGCGCCGGCTTGGCCCGCAGGTCGGGCGGAGGCGCCTGCTGGCGGGTCTCGTCGAGGGCCTGCTGCAGCCGGGCCTGGAAGTCCTCCAGCGCCCGTTCCGCCTCCTCGAGCGAGATGTCGCCCCGCTTCACCAGCAGCTCGGTGTAGAGCTTGCGCACCGAGCGGCGCTCGTCGATCCGCCGGTACATGAGCGGCTGGGTGTAGCTCGGGTCGTCGCCCTCGTTGTGGCCGTGGCGGCGGTAGCAGACGAGGTCGATCACCACGTCCTTGGCGAAGCGCCGCCGGTAGGCGTAGGCCAGCCGGGCCACCCGCACGCAGGCCTCCGGGTCGTCGCCGTTCACGTGGAAGATCGGCGCCTGCACCATCTTCGCCACGTCGGTCGAGTACTCCGAGGAGCGGGCCGCCTCGGGCGCGGTGGTGTAGCCGAGCTGGTTGTTGATCACCACGTGGATGGCGCCGCCCACCCGGTAGCCGGGGATCTTCGAGAGGTTCAGCGTCTCGGCCACCACCCCCTGGCCGGCGAACGCGGCGTCGCCGTGCACGAGCAGAGGGAGCACGCCGCCGCCGTCGGCGCCGAGCTGGTCGAGGCGGGCTCGGGCCATGCCCAGCACCACCGGGTCGACCGCCTCGAGGTGGCTGGGGTTGGCGGCGACGGTCACGTCGATCCGGTCGCCGCTGCGGGACACGAACTTGCCGGTCTGGCCGAGGTGGTACTTCACGTCGCCCGAGCCCTGGGTGGACTCCGGGTCGATGAACCCTTCGAACTCTCGGAACAGCTGCCCGTAGGACTTGCCGACGATGTTCACCAGCACGTTGAGCCGGCCCCGGTGGGCCATGCCGAGGAACGCCGAGTCGAGCCCGTCGGCGGCGCCGGCGGCGAGGATGGCGTCGAGCAGCGGGATCGTGCTCTCGGCGCCCTCGATGCCGAAGCGCTTCTGGCCGATGTAGCGGGCGGCGAGGAAGCGCTCGAGGGCCTCGGCGGCGTTGAGGCGCAGCAGAATGTGGCGCTGCTCGTCGACGCTCAACGCGGCGTCGGCGCCCTCCACGTGCTCCTGGATCCAGCGCTTCTCCTCCGGCTCCTGGATGTGCATGTACTCGATGCCCACCGTGCGGCAGTAGGCGTCGCGCAGCACGTCGAGGATCGCCCGGAGCGGCAGCCGGGGGCGGCCGCCCACCGGGGCGTACAGGGCGGAGAACGACGTGAGGAACTCGCGGTCGAGGTCCCACACGGTGAGCCCGTAGGTGGCGGGGTCGAGCTCGGGGTGCAGCTCCAGGGGCTCGAGGCCGAGCGGGTCGAGGTCGGCGATCAGGTGGCCCCGCACCCGATGCATGTTGATCAGCGCGCTGACCTGCACCTGCTTCTCGAGCGTCGCGTCGTCGCGGTCGAGCGGGTTCACGTCGCGCCGCCACTGCGCGGGCAGGTACGGCACGCCGAGCGAGGCGAAGAGCGACTCGTAGAATCCGTCGCCGCCGATCAGCAGGTCGTGCACGGCGGCCAGGAAGGCGCCTGACTCGGCGCCCTGGATCACCCGGTGGTCGTAGGTGGAGCTGATCGTGACCGTCTTCGACACGCCGAGCTGGGCCAGCATCGCCGGGTCGGCGCCCTCGAAGGCGGCCGCGTGGTCGATGCGGCCGACGCCGACGATCACGCCCTGGCCGGGCATGAGCCGCGGCACGGAGCGCTCGGTGCCGAGCGTGCCCGGGTTGGTGAGCGTGACGGTGGCGCCCACCATGTCGTCGGGCGAGAGCTTGGTGGAGTGCACCTTGCGGATGAGCTCCTCGTAGGCGCCCACGAAGTCCCGGAAGCCGAGCCGGTCGGCGCCTTTGATGACCGGCGCCATGAGCGTGCGAGTGCCGTCCGGGCGCTCGAGGTCCACGGCGAGGCCCAGGTTGACCTGCTCGTGGCGCACCACCCGAGGCCTGCCGTCGGGACCCTGCACGAACGAGGAGTTCATGACCGGCATCCGGTCGGCGATGGCCCGCACCACGGCGTAGCCGATGAGGTGGGTGAAGCTGACCTTGCCGCCCCGGCTGCGGGCCAGGTAGGCGTTGATCTCCTGCCGGTTGACCTCGAGCAGCTTGGCCGGGACCTCCCGGTAGCTGGTGGCGGTGGGCACGGCCAGGCTGGCGGTCATGTTCGCCACGATGCGCGCGGCGGCGCCCGCGAGCGGCTCACCGACGGCCGGGGCCGCGGCGGGCGCGGGTGCTGGGGTCGCCGCGGGAGCGGCCGCCGGGGCGGGCTCGGGCGGCGAGGGGCGGGGCGCGGGCGCCTCGGGGCGGTAGTCGGCGAAGAACTCCCGCCAGCTCTCGCTGACCGACGCCGGGTTCTCCCGGTACTGCTCGTACATCTCGTCGACCAGCCAGGCGTTGGGCCCGAGCGCCCGCACGGCCGGCCCGGGCGCCCTGAGGGGCGCAGCAGCGTCGGTCACGGGATCGATGGTACTAGGGGGTCCCCGGCGCTCCCGGGACGTCTGGCGGCGCCGGCCGGCGCGGCCACGTGCTCCGTCCTGAGCCGGCGCGGGCAAGGTGCTGGTGTCGCCGTGGTCGCCGGTGGGGAGACCGAGGTGATGATCTGGCCGTCGCCCCGCCTGCCGCGCGCGTCACGGCGCGTCCTTCCTCGTGGCGCCGGGGCCGAGAAGGCGCCCCGTGGCTGAGGCGCTCGTCGCCGTGCTGGCAGCCCACGTCGCGATCGCGGTGCTCGCGGCGGCGCTCGGGCGGCGGGCGCCACGAGGATCGTTGCTCGTCGGCGCGCTCGCCCCGCTCGCCACGACCGGCTGGCTGGCGGCGGCCACGCCGCGCGTCCTCGGCGGCCGCGCCGTCGAGGCCAGCGGCGCCTGGGTGGAGGGCCTGGACATCGCATTCGGCCTGCGCGTCGACGCGTTCGCCCTGCTCATGGGCTGGCTGGTGGGCGCCGTCGGCGTGCTGGTGTTCTGGTACGCCTACGCGTACTTCGACGCCGGGACCGAACGGTTGGGCCGGTTCACGGCGACCCTCGTGCTCTTCTCGGCATCGATGCTCGGGCTGGTCGTTGCTCGACGACGTGTTCACGCTGTTCCTGTTCTGGGAGCTGACGTCGGTCGCGTCGTTCCTCCTGATCGGCTTCGACCATCGCGACGACGGCGCTCGAGCCTTGCGCTCCAGGCCCTGCTCGTGACCGTCGCCGGCGGCATGGCCATGCTGGGCGGGCTGGTCCTGTTGGCGATCGAGGCCGGCTCGGCGTCGCTGTCGGCCTGGTCGGCGCAGCCGCCTCGCGCTGGCCTCGTGCCGGCCGGGCTCGTGCTGGTGGTGGCGGGGACGATGGCGAAGTCGGCGCAGTTCCCGCTGCATTTCTGGCTGCCGGGCGCGATGGCCGCCCCCACCCCGGTGTCGGCCTACCTGCATTCGGCCACGATGGTGGAGGCCGGCGTCTACCTCATCGCCCGGCTGGCGCCGCTGTTCGCGACCGTCCCGCTCTGGCGGCCGCTCGTGCTCGGCGTCGGCGCCGTGAGCCTGGTCTTCGGCGGGGTGGTGGCGCTGCGCCGCCACGATCTCTAGCAAATCCTCGCCTACGGGACGATCAGCCAGCTGGGCCTGCTGGTTCTCCTGGTCGGCGCCGGGACGCCCGCTCTCACCGCGGCCGGCGTAGCGATGCTGCTGGCGCACGGGCTGTTCAAGGCGTCGTTGTTCATGGTGGTCGGCGTCGTGGACCACGCCGCCGGCGGCCGGGACATCCGCCGCCTGGGCGGGCTCGCGCGTTCGCACCCGCTGTTGGCCGCGTCGGCGGTGGCGGCCGGCGCGTCGATGGCCGGCATCCCCCCGTTGATCGGCTTCACCGCGAAGGAGAAGGCGCTCGCCGCGGTCCTCGGCTCGGGACTGCGCGGGGGAGCAGCGCTGGCCGCGGTGGTGGTCGCCGGCTCGGCGCTCACGGTCGCCTACACGGCCCGAGCCCTCTGGGAGGTGTTCGGCCCGGCCGCGCCGGCCCTGCCGGCGCCGTCGGCCGCCTCCGCGCACGCGGCCCATCGGTCGAGCGGCTGGTTCGTGGCCCCGGCCGCCGCGCTGGCGCTCTTCAGCCTGGCCGCAGGCGTCGCGCCCGCCCTCGTGAACCGGTTGGTGGTGGGCGCCGGCCGCGCCGTCGACCCGGCCGCGGGGAGCAAGGGGCTCGTGCTGTGGCCGGGCGTGAACGCCGCGCTGGCGTGGTCGGGCGCGGTCGTGGCGCTCGGCGGGGCGGTCTTCGCCCTCCGGCGCCGGGTGGAGCGGCTCCCCTCGCTGGGTCCCGGCTGGCGGGGCGAGCACGTGTTCTCCGCTCTCGTCGACGGCGCCCTGCGCCTGGCCGGCCGCGTGACCCGACTCGCGCGGCCCGGCTCGCTCCCGCACTACGTGACGGTGGTGGCGATCACCGCGGTGGTCGTGCCCGGCGCGGCGCTGCTGGGCGGCGGGGTGCGGTGGCCGGCCGACCCGGTCCTGGCGGACACGCCGATGCAGGTCGTGGCCGCCCTCGGAGTGGTGGGCGCGGCGGTGTGCGTCTCGCTCGTGACGCACCGCCTCGCCGCCGCGCTGGCGCTCGGCGCAGTCGGCTTCGGGGTGGCGGTGCTCTTCGTGATCGAGGGCGGCCCCGACCTCGCCCTCACCCAAGTGCTGGTCGAGACGACGGCGTTGGTGGCCTTCGTGCTGGTGCTGCGCCGCCTCCCGGCCCGGTACGAACCGCCGCGGCTGCCGCGCCGGTTCCGTCAGGCGCGACAGGTTGGTCGGCTGGCGGTGTCGGCGGCGTTCGGCCTGGTGGTGTTCCTGTTCGCGGTGAGCAGCACGGCCGTGCGCCACGATGTGGACGGCGGCGCGGTTGGCCGCGAGGCGCTGGCCCGCTCCGCCTCGGAGGCCGGCGGGTCCAACACCGTGAACGTGATCCTGTCCGAGTTCCGAGCGGCGGACACGCTCGGCGAGATCACGGTCGTCGCGGTCGCGGTGGTGGGGGTCATGGCCCTCGCCCGCGGCGGCGGAGGCGGCCGCCGCCCGGCCGCGGGCGGCGAGGCGGCGGCGTGGGAACGTTCGGCCCTCCTCGACGTCGGGGTCGAGCTGATCTTCCACACCGTGCTGATGCTGGCGCTGTACCTGCTGCTCGCCGGGCACAACCGGCCGGGAGGCGGCTTCATCGCCGGGCTCGTCGCCGGCGCCGCGTTCGTGGTCCGGTACCTCGCAGCGGGCGAGGTCGACCGCCGTCTCGCCCGCATCGGCCCCCAGCGGCTGATCGGCGCCAGCCTGCTGCTCGCCGCCGGCGCGTCGGCGGCGCCGCTGCTGCGCGGCGGGGCGGTGCTGGAGGCGCTGTCGACCACGGTCGACCTGTTCGGCGCGGCCGAGGTGAAGCTCAGCTCCGTCCTCGCCTTCGAGCTCGGCGTCGCCGCCGTGGTGGTCGGGCTGGTCACCGCCGTCGTGGCCGGGTTGGGCGGCGGCTCGGCGGAGGCGACGCCGTGAGGGCCGGGGCGCAGCGATGAGCGGGGCGCAGCGATGAGCGGGGCGCAGCAATGAGCATCGTCTCTGCCGCGGTGGTCGCCTTCCTGTACGGCGCCGGCTGCTATCTGCTGCTGCAGCGGGCGCTCACCCGCATCGTGCTCGGCTTGGCGCTGCTCGGTCACGGCGCCGTGCTGCTGCTGCTCCTCGCCGCCGGACCGCCCGGCGAGGCGCCGTTCCCGAACGCCGGCAGCGACCCGCAGCGCTTCTCGGATCCCTTGCCGCAGGCGCTGGCCCTCACCGCCATCGTCATCACCTTCGCCGTGCTGGTGCTGCTGCTCGCGCTGGCCTACCGGAGCTGGTCCCTCAGCGGCGACGACGAGGTGGAGGACGACCTCGAGGATGCTCGCATCCTGGAGCCGCATCGCGCGGATCGGCTGCGCCGCGATCTCGAGGCCCTCGAGACCGACCTGGAAGATCGGTGAACGCGCTCGTGGCGCTGCCCGTGGTCGGGCCGCTCATGGCCGCCGCGCTGGCCTTGCTGGCCTCGGGGCGGCCCAGGCTGCAGCACGCGTTCACCTACCTCGGCAGCGCGGTCGCCGTGGGGGCGGCGGTCGGTCTCGCCGTCCGGGTCGAACGCAGCGGCGCCGTCAGCGTGCACCTCGGCGGCTGGACCCCGCCGCTCGGCATCACGCTCCTGGCCGATCTCTTCGCCGTCGCCGTCCTGTGCGTGGCGCAGCTCACCGCGTTCGCCGTGCTGGTGTTCTCTGCGGCGCATCCGGCCACGGCGCGCGCCAGCCGGGCGTTCGGTCCGTTGTATCTCGTGCTGATCGCCGGCGTCTCGATGTCGCTCCTCGCCGCCGACCTGTTCAACCTGTTCGTCGCGTTCGAGATCATGCTGTCGGCCAGCTACGTGCTGCTCACCTTGGGCGGGGCGCGCGAGCAGATCCGCCGCTCGATGACCTACGTGGTGATCAGCCTGTTCGCTTCGGTGCTGTTCATCACCAGCCTGGGGCTGCTGTACGCCGCCGCCGGGACCGTCGACATGGCGCAGCTCTCGCTGCGTCTGGCCGAGCTGCCCGCCGGCGTCCGCAACGCCCTCGGTCTGCTGCTGTTCGTCGTCTTCGCCATCAAGGCGGCGGTGTTCCCGGTGTTCTCCTGGCTGCCGGACTCCTATCCGACGGCGCCGGCGCCCGTCACCGCGATCTTCGCCGGGTTGGCGACCAAGGTCGGCGTCTACGCGCTGATCCGGACCCAGACCCTGCTGTTCCCCCGCCAGGAGGCGTCGCAGTTCATGCTGGTGCTCGCCGGGCTCACGATGGTGGTCGGGGTGCTGGGCGCCATCGCCCAGTCCGACATGAAGCGCATCTTGTCGTTCCACATCGTGAGCCAGATCGGCCACATGCTCCTCGGCCTCGCGCTCTTCAGCATGGCGGGCTTGGCGGGGGCGGTGTTCTTCCTCCTCCATCAGATTCCCGTGAAGACGTCGCTGTTCCTCGTCGAGGGGATCATCGAGCAGCGGGCCGGCACGAGCCGCCTCGACCGCGTCGGCGGCCTCGTCGAGCGCCTGCCGCTCACCGCCGCGCTGTTCGGTCTCGGCGCGTTGAGCTTGGCCGGCGTGCCTCCCCTGTCCGGCTTCGTCGGCAAGCTGGCGCTCCTGCGCGCCAGCTTCGAGTCCGGCGCGCACGCGATCGGCGCCGTCAGCCTCGTCGTGAGCGTGCTCACCCTGTTCTCGATGGTGAAGATCTGGAACGGCGTCTTCTGGGGCGAGCCGATGGGCGTTCCCGACCGGGCCTCCGCTGCGTTCGGCCCGGCCGCGCGCGCCGCTCGGCCCCGCTCGAGCCGTCCGGACCGGACGATGCTGGGCGCCGCCGCCGGCTGCGTCGCCATCACGCTCCTGGTGGCCGCTGCGGCGGGGCCGGTCTACCGGCTGAGCGAACGCGCCGCGGAGGGCCTCCTCGACCCGGCCGGCCCGCGTCGTGAGGCGGCGAACCGGTGACGGCGAGCCGGCTGGGGGACGCGAGAAGGCGGCTGCTGCTCGCCGCCTGGCTGACCGCCGTCTGGCTCGCCCTCTGGGGCGAGCTCGACCCGCTCACCGCGCTCGGCGGCGCGGCGCTGGCCCTCGGCTTGGTGGCGCTGTTCACCCCGGACCGCTCGCCATGGCTCGCCGTTCGGCCCCTCGCCGCGCTCCGCTTCGCCGCGCACTACGCCAGCGCGCTGGTCCGCGCCAGCGTCCGCCTCGTCGCCGTGGTGCTCCGTCCCCGGCCCGGGCCGGTGGGCGGGGTGATCGCAGTCGACGTGGCGACGACCGTTCCGGTCGTCGTCGCTGTGATCGCCCAGACCATCTCGCTCACGCCGGGCACGCTGGTCCTGGCCGCTCGACCCTCCGGGAAGGGGACCCGCCTCTAACGTCCACATCCTCGACGTCGCCCGGCAGACCGAGGAGCGGGACGAGGTCGCCCGGGTCGAGGGCCTCGCCGTCGCCGCCTTCGCGCCCCGCCCGGCGAGGGACGCGGTATGAACGCCGGTTCGGCCGTCGCCCTCGCTGCGCTCGGCGCCGCCGCGCTGCTCTGCATCGGGCGCATCGTCCGACCGGGGTCCACCCTCGTCGACCGGGCGGTCGGCCTCGACCTGCTGCTGGTCACGATCGTCGCCGGCATCGCCGTGCTGGCGGCGCGCACGGGCAGCGGCGTCTTCCTCGACCTGCTCGTGATCACCGGACTTCTCGGGTTCGTGTCCACGGTCGTCACCGCCCGCTTCGTAGAGTCTCGCCGGCGGGCGCGGTGAGCGGTGAACCAGTGAGCGCGCTCGTCGACCTCGCCACGGTCGTGCTGCAGCTCACCGGCGCGGGGCTCGCCCTCATCGGCGCGGTGGGCATCCACCGCTTCCGCGACCCGTTCAGCCGCATGCACGCCGCGGCCAAGCCGGTCACCCTCGGGCTGATCCTCATCGCCGCCGGAACGGTGCTCCAGACGGCCGACGCCGGCGACGTGGTGAAGGTGGCCCTCGCCGTCACCCTCCAGCTCGTTACCGCGCCGCTCGGAATGCACCTGCTCGGCCGCGCCGCGTACCGCGCCGGTCTCCTCGACCCGGCCGCAACCATCGACGAGTACCGCCGCGACCTGGATGGGCCGGATCGGCTGGACGGGCCGGACGCCTCGGATGCCTCGGATGCGTCGGATGTGTCGGATGCGTCGGATGCGTCGGATGCATCGACCCCGAGGCCGCCCCGCCGGTAGCGTCGCCGGCTGTGAGCACCGGCGACCCGCTTCGCATCGCGACCTGGAACGTCAACTCCCTCAACGCCCGCATGCCGAGGGTGGAGGAGTGGCTGGCGGAGATGGCGCCCGACGTGGTCTGCCTCCAGGAGACCAAGCTGCCCGACACTGCGTTCCCGGCGTTGGTGTTCCAGGGGCTCGGCTACGAATCGGTGCACCACGGCCAGGGCCAGTGGAACGGGGTGGCCATCCTCTCCCGGGTCGGCCTGGAGGACCCGGCGTTCGGCTTCGCCGACGGCGCCCCCGAGGACCCGGACGCGCGGATCGTGTCGGCCCGTTGCGCCGGGGTGCGGGTCTACAGCGTGTACGTGCCCAACGGCCGGTCGCTCGACGACGACCATTACCGCTACAAGTTGGCGTGGCTCGAGCGTCTCCGGGGCCTGCTCGACGCCGAGCACGACCCGGCCGAGCCGGTGGCCATCTGCGGCGACTACAACATCGCCCCCGACGACCGCGACGTGTGGGACCCGGGCGCGTTCGTCGGGTCGACCCACGTGAGCGAGCCGGAACGGGCCGCGTTCCGCCGCCTGCTCGACTGGGGCCTCGTCGACACGCTGCGGGCCCGGTACGACCACGAGGGCATCTACACGTACTGGGACTACCGCGACGGCTGCTTCCACAAGAAGATGGGCATGCGCATCGACCACATCCTGGCCAGCGCGGCGCTCGCCGAGCGGCTGCGGTTCGTGCTGGTGGACCGCAATGCCCGCAAGGGCTCCAAGCCCTCGGACCACACCGTGCTCTGGGCCGAGTTCGACCGGTAACGCCTCAACCCGTGGGGCTGGGCTCGGCGAGGGCGGCGAGCACGGCGGCGCCGAAGCGGGCGGCGCGCAGCGGCCCGAACCCGGCGATCTCGGCCAGCTCGGCCTGGGAGCGGGGCCGGCGGCGGGCGATCTCGGCCAGCGTGTCGTCGTCGGCCAATGCCGCGGCGGGGGCGAGCGCGGCGCGGGCGGCGCGGTCCCGCCAGG
>JBJXGF010000254.1:0-4014 GCA_046153015.1 Acidimicrobiales bacterium
GGTGGGCCCGGTGGGTATCGAACCCACGACCGAGCGATTATGAGTCGCCTGCTCTGACCACTGAGCTACGGGCCCGCGGTGATGATGCGCTCCGGGGGAGAGACTCGAACTCTCAACCAACGGATTAACAGTCCGCTGCTCTGCCGGTTGAGCTACCCCGGATGGAACCTTGGGGGAGGATAGCAGCGGGCCGCGCCCGTGAGGACCAGTTTCGCCCTCAGCGGCGATCGGGGGTCGGGTCAGAGCCGCCGGCGGCGGAACAACCCGCCGGCGCGGGCGCCGCCGGTCAGGCGTTCCCGGTCCCGCTGCGACCACTCGTCCAGCGCGTCGGTGAAGAAGGGCTCTTCATCCTCGACCGCCTCCTCCAGCGCCTCCTCCAGCTCGGGGAAGCCCCGTCCCGGCGGAGGCGGCGGGGGAGGAGGCGCCGGCTTGGCCGCCGCCGCGATCTCCTCCGGGGCGGGCGGCGCCGGGATCGGCGTGGCCGCCGGCGCCTCGCCGTAACCGGGGGCGAGCGGGCCGAGCAGGCCGGAGCTGGGCCGGAAGACCGGCCCCGCAGGCGGCGGCGGGAGGCTGGGGGCCACCGCGTCGAGCCCATCGTCGGGCGCGGTGAGCCGTGGCGGTCGATGCAGCGGCGGCGCCGGAAGCGAGAACACTCCCCGCTCGGCGATCGGGGTGCGCAGCGGGGGGTCGCTGCGCTCGTCCGGCGCCCCGTCGGCGGCGGCCGTAGGGGCCGGTGCAGCCGCGGCCGCGGTCCGCAGGGCGGGGCCGGGGTCGGGCAGCGTGACCGCGCCGGGAGGCGGCGGCGGCGTGGGCGCCGGTCGGGTCGTGGTGGGCGCTGTGGCGCCGGGCGCGTCGAACTCGGCGAGCAGGGCCGCGGCGAGGTCGCTTCCGATCTCCTCCAGCCAGCCCAGTGCGGCCTCGGGATCCGAGCCGTTCGCCATGGCGTGCACCGCTGCTTGGTTCCCTTCGATCGGCCGCCCGTGCTCTTCTCGGCCTTCGGCGGAGACACGCTCGACCTTGAGCCCTTCGGGGTCACGCATCGCGGGCGGCCTCACTCGCCGAGCCAGGCGGGCGCCCGTTCGAGCAGGAAGCGGCTCACCGCCATGCAGCTGTCGAAGGTCTCGCAGAGCAGCTGCTCTCCGAGGAAGATCTTCGCCAGCGACACCTCGGTTCGGGCCGTGATGGTCAGGGTGCGCTCGGGGCCCTCGGTCACCGCCGCGGTGGAGTCGATGAGGGCGACCTCGAGGGGCAGGTCGGGCCCGCCGACCGGCGCCAGCTCGGTGGCCAGCACCAGCAGGTCAGGCGGCGACACGAGCGGCGGCAGCGCCCAGTTGAAGATGAGCGGGAACTGGAACACGTCGGGCGGGTCCTCGTCCTCGGACAACGACATCACCTGGTCCTCGAACGAGAGCAGCACCCGCGGGTCGACCTCGAGCGCGAGGTGCAGGTCGAGCGGGCCGCCGCACGCCTCCTCGGGATGCAGCTCCACCTCCCAGGTCTGGCGCAACGAGTACGTCTCGACGAAGTGACGCTCCTCGTGGATGTGGAACCCGTGGTCGACTGCGTGGTCCTTGAGATCGGCCACGAAGCCGGCGACGTCGATGACGGCCAACGGGCAGCGCTCCTTACCTGTGACGAGGCAGCCGCGACGATACCTTCCCGCCGCGACGATGGCGCAGCAGTCCTGGTCAGACGCCCAGACGGGGCGTCGCGAAGCCGCGCGACCGTACGAGCATGAGCCAGCCGGGCGCACGCGGAGGGGGGCGCAAGGGGCGGGAAGGGCCGACCCCGGGCCGCTACCGTGTTCAGGGTGCCGCCCCTCGTGACCCCACGCCGGGGGCCGACGTCTGTGAGCCGCTCGAAGGGCGCAGAGCGGGGAACGCCGTGAGCGACGACGAGCTGCTCGCCCTCCTGCTCGCCGCGGCCGACGCCGTGGCGGCAGCGCTGGCCGACACCGCCGACCGGGGCCTCGTCGCCGGCAGCGCCAGCCAGCACCGCAGCGACCTGGCCACCGACGCCGCGGCGCTGGCCGTCCTGCGCCGGGGCGGGGTGTCGGTGCTGAGCGAGGAGTCAGGGCTCACCCGCGGCCGCCTCCCGCTCACCGTGGTGCTCGATCCGCTCGACGGTTCGACCAACGCCGCGCAGGGCATCCCGTGGTACGCCACCTCGCTCTGCGCGGTCGACTCCCTGGGCCTGCGCGCCGCCGTCGTGCGCAACCTGGCCGGCGGCGAGTGCTACACCGCCGTCCGCGGCGGCGGCGCCGCATGCGATGGCGTTCCGCTGGCCCCGTCGCAGTGCACCGAGGTGGGCGAGGCGGTGATCGGCATCTCGGGCATGCCGCCGGCGTCGCTCGGCTGGCGCCAGTTCCGCGCCTTCGGCGCGGCGGCGCTCGACCTGTGCGCCGTGGCCGCCGGCCGCCTCGACGCCTACGTGGACTGCAGCGTCGACGCCCACGGACCGTGGGATTACCTCGGCGGGGTGCTCGTGTGTCTCGAGGCCGGCGCCGTGGTGGCCGATGCGTCCGCACGGCCGCTCGCCGCGCTCGACCACGGGGCGAGGCGGACGCCGGTGGCGGCGGCCACCGAGCCGCTGCTCGCCGAGCTGCTCGAGCGGCGCGCCGCGGCCTTCCTCACCGCCGGGGCGCCTCGGTGATCGGGGCGCTGCGCCGTCGCCTGCACCGCGGCGCGCTGGGCGCGTTCCGGCGGTCGCCGACCCTCGTGCGGCGCTGGATCGTGCGGGCGGCGGCCCCCTCCTACACCGCGGGGGCGCTCGGCTACCTCGAGCACGAAGGCCGGGTGCTGCTCATCCGGCAGGTGTACCGCAGCGGCTGGGGGCTGCCCGGGGGCCACCTGCGTCGTCGGGAGCCGCCGGCTACGGCCGTTGCTCGGGAACTGGCCGAGGAGGTCGGCGTCGCCGTCGCTGTGATGGGCCCGCCGGTCACGGTCATCGATCCGACGCCGCAACGCATCGACTTCGTGTTCCGGGTCCGCTGCCTCGACCCAACCCCGCTGCCTCGCGCCCGCTCGGTCGAGATCGCCGAGCTGGGCTGGTTCCCGCTCGGCGACCTCCCGAGCCTGCAGTTCGAGACCCGTCAAGCGCTCGCAGCTCTTGCCGAGGTTCCGCTCGGCGGGGCGGTGAGCCGCTGATCGAGGCGCCGACCGGGGCCGATCTTCAGCAGCGCACCCGCACCTGGGCGGTGAGACGGCGGGAGGGGTCGGCGTTCGCATCGACGAGCGAGACGGTCGTGTCGACCGCTCCCGCCTGGGGTTGGATGTGCACCACCTCGGCGGAGCGCAGGTCGGGCTGGTTCTTGGGCGGGGTGGCGGTGTCGGAATCGACGCCGAAGGCCACCGTGACGATGCCGGGCGCCCGGACCGTGACGTAGTAGCGCTGACCGGCGGCGTTCTCGCCGGGTCCAGCCAGCACGAAGTCCGACGCGCCGTTCGTCGAGCACGTGAGCGGCCGGAACGGGTGGCGGACGCCCTCGATCACCACCTCGCCCGCCGGGTCGCCGCGCAGCGTCGACGTGGAGCCGAGCGCGGCCGGTGTGGAATCCCGGGCCGCCCGGCCCCAGAGGCCCAGAGCTGCGACCCCGAGGCCCACGAGCGCCGCACCCGCGGCGATCCGCCGCCGGGGTAGGGGCCCGGTCGGCAGGGCGGCGGCCCTGGGGTTCGGCAAGCGGGTGCGGGTGCGGGCGGCAGCGGTCACGGCGGGGGGGCGTCCGGTGGGGAGGACTGGCCCACTATGGGGCCCGGGACCTAGTGCAGGGAAGGCGTCGCCACTACATGCAACCGGATTGCAACCGCCCGCGCGCGAAACGCAGCAATCGCAAGGATCCTGTTTCCCCATCGCGAGCCATGACGAGCACGCCGGGGGCGGCTACGCCTGCGCCGGCGGGGCCGGGTAGCCTGGCCGGGCGTCAGCCTGGGACGACGCCGGGGCGCTTAGCTCAGCTGGTTAGAGCGCTGCCCTTACAAGGCAGATGTCGAGGGTTCGAGTCCCCCAGCGCCCACC
>JBJXGF010000257.1:0-10012 GCA_046153015.1 Acidimicrobiales bacterium
CACAGCCGGGACCGGCGCGGGGGCCGCGGCGGCGGCCGGAGTGCGCTTGGGCGTCTTCCGGCGGGCCTTGGCGGTCGCCGCGCCGGCGGCGGGCAGCGGCTGGGGCGCCAGGTCGAGGCCGGCCTGCGCGTCGGCGGGGGCGCCGGAGCGGGACTCCTCGACCACGATCAGCTCGAGGGGCAGCTTCACGTACGCCGTCACGCCCGAGGGGGTCGAGGCGCCGAGGCGCACCTGGATGTGATGGCGGGCGGCGAGGCGGCCCACCACGAACAGGCCGAGCACCTTGAGCGGCGACACGTCGAAATGGGTGAGCTCGGTGAGGCGGCGGTTGGCCTCGGCGAGGTCCTCGCCGCCCATCCCGATGCCGTGGTCGATGATCGACACGAGGTACCCGTCGGCGAGCTGGCGGCCCACCACCGACACCTTCGTGGTGGGCGGCGAGAAGTTCGTGCCGTTCTCGAGCAGCTCGGCGATGAGGTGGGCCACGTCGGCCACCGCCGCGCCCCGCACCTTCACCGGGTCGAGGCGCTGCAGGTCGACCCGGGTGTAGGCCTCGATCTCGGCCAGCGCGGAGCGCACCATGTCGCCGATCTCGACCGGCTCGGACCACGTGCGGGTCTGGGGGGCGCCGGCCAGCACCAGCAGCGATTCGGCGTTGCGGCGCATCCGGGTGGCCAGGTGGTCGAGGCGGAAGAGGTCCTCGAGCACCTTCGGGTCCTGCTCGTGCTGCTCGAGCTCGGTGATGAATGAGATCGTGCGGGAGAGCAGCGAGTGGTTGCGCCGGCCCAGGTTGACGAACATCTGGCTGGCGTTGCGGCGCAGCTGCGCCTGGTCGGCGGCCAAGTCGACCGCGGTCTGCACCACCGTGTTGAACGAGGCGGCGACCTCGGAGAACTCGTCGCCCTTCTCCACCGGGATCAGCTCGAAGGACGGCGCCTTCTCCGCCAGGTCCATCGTGCGCATCTCCTCGATCACCTTCGGCAGCTCCTCCACGGCCACCTTCTGGAGGCGGTCGAGGCGGCCGGTGAAGGAGCGGATCACCTTGAGGCCGAGGTAGCCGCCGAGGAGCGCCAGGGCGAGGAAGCCGAACAGCAGCACGATCGAACGCTCCCGGACCGTGCGCTGGGCGTCGGTCTCGATGCGCAGCTGCCGGGCGCGGGCGAGCTCGTTCACCTCGTTCGTGGCGGCGCGGTGCTCCTCGAACGCGGTCAGCAGGCGGCCGCTGAGCAGGGCTCTCGCCTGCTCGGTGCGGCCCGCCTGGTAGGCGGGGAAGAACTCCTCGTCGGCCAGGCGGAAGAACTCGACCGCCGGCTCGAAGGACTGCTGCAGCAGGGCCTCGCGGAGCTGCGCCTTGCTGCCGCCGGCGAGCTCACCGGTCCAGTGGTCGTGCTGGGCGCGGTACTCGGTCTCGGCCCGTTGGAAGCGCTCGGTGTAGGAGTCGATCTCGCTCCGGTCGGAGGCGCCGGCGAGCTGATGCAGCAGCAGGAAGGCCTCCTGCACGAACTGCGGCGGCGGCTGCACCTGGGCGACGAGGTCCTTCGCCTGGGTGATCTCGTCGTAGTCCGAACTGCCGATCATCACCGTCTGCAGCGTCGAGAACACGATGGCCATGAGCAGCACCATCGCCAGCAGGGGCAGCACCACTGCAAACGACAGCCTGGTGGCCTTGACGCGTTTGAACACTTCCGTCTTCTCCCGTCGGACGAACCCGCCGCTGGGTTCGGGCGGCGACGCCTGGATCCCACCGCGACTCTGGTATCGGCCGGGGAGTGAACGACCTGTAGGTCAGCCGGCGCCGCGCTGCTCGCGGTCGTGACGGTCGGCGGCCTTGACGCCGTAGCCGAAGACGATGGCGGGGGCCAGCACGGCCGAGCCGACGAGCAGCGCGGCGGCGATGGCGGTGGTGAGCGCCGGCGTGTACCGGGTGACGAAGCCGACGACGAACAGGACGACGGCGGCGGCGAAGAGGCCGTAGCCCACCCGCTGGCCGAGCGAGACCCAGCGGGCGATGCGCGCCCGGCGGGCGAGCACGGGATCGCCGCCGGGGCCGGGCCCGGGGGAGGGCCCCTCGCTCATCGCGGCCACAGGCGAGCGAGGTCCCCCGCGGTCGGCCTGAACTCGTCGACCCGCCGCCGGCGCAGCAGGCCCGCGGCCACGTCGGCCACGCCGGCCAGCACCACCAGGTCCCCGAAGGACAGCACCTGGCCGGTGGCCCGCAGCGGGATCACGTCGCCGAGCCAGACGAGCAGGTCGTCCTCCTGCTCGAGGCGGCGCTGGCCCCGCAGCTCCACCTGCTCGGCGTCCTCGGGCGAGGCCAGCCCGGCCGCTATGAGCGCCTCGGGCCGGACGGGCATGCCGGCGTTGAGCACCACCACCGCGAGGTTCGCCGCCAACCCGAGGCCGATCACGGCCATGCCCCGCAGACGCAGGTTGGCCCACACCACCGCCAGCAGGGCGACCGAGGAGGCGACGAGGATGCCGAACGCCCCTGGGGGGTCGGCCCGCTCGACCGCCACGTGGCCGGCGAGGCCCAGCACGAGCAGGGGCCAGCGCTCGAGGCGGGTGCCGCCGATGGCCTGCCAGCGCCCGCCGAGGAGGCGGCCGCAGACGAGGCCGACCACGAGCGCCGAGGCGGTGAGCAGCATCACCGCGAGAAGCTACTCGGGGCGGGGCCGCGGGAGGGGGAGGGGCTGGCGGTTGGGCCGGTGCGGCGGGGCTCGGCTATGGTCCCGCCCTGCTGTCGCCGCAGGCTGGCGCGACGCGGTCGAAAGGGGACGAGCGATGGTTGAGGTCCGGGCGGAGATCGCCGCCAACGTGTGGCAGGTCCCGGCGGAGGTCGGCCAAGCGGTCGCCGAGGGCGACGAGCTCGTGATCCTCGAATCGATGAAGATGGAGATCCCGGTCTCGGCGCCGAAGTCGGGCACCGTGGCCGAGGTGCGCGTCAAGCCCGAGGACCAGGTGCAGGAGGGCGACGTGCTGGTGGTGCTCAGCTAAGCGAACGGCTGAGGGCAGTCGGGAGCGGCCCAGCGCGGCTCAGGCGCCCGAACCGGCCATGCTCCGCCCGAGCGGCGCGAGCGCCTTGTCGTAGAGCGAGCAGAGCACCACCCGATCACCCGCGTTCCAGGAGAGCGCGGTGGGCCGCAGCACGCCGATGCGCAACGACGAGGTGGCGTAGTCGCGGCCGACGAAGCGGGCGAACTCCTCCGCGCAGCGACGCGCGGTGTCCCGCTCGACCTCCCGGTCCCCGGGGAAGCCGACCGTCGGGCCGGCGGCGAAGTCGTACCGGGCGAACGCCTGGGCGTCGTGGGGGGCCTCGCAGGGCACGGGCGACACGACCGGTTCGGGCCGGGGCGCAGCGTCGTCGATCGTCTCGTTGAAGCAGGCCCCGACCGCGAGGGCGAGCCCGGCCGCGGCGCGGCCGCCGGCGGGGGTGGTGATGCGTTCGTCGCGGGGCGCGCCGGCGGCCCCGGTGGCCGTGCGGACCTCGCCTGCCGGGCCGGGGGCGGCCGGTGCGCCCGGCGCCGACGCCTCGGCCGGTTCGGCGTCCATGACGTCGTCCGCGATCGACGCGGCCAGCTGGTCGGGGGCCGCCTCGGCGCTGGTGGGCGGGGCGCCGGCGGCGTCGCGTCCGCTGGCGCAGCCCGGCCCGGCGACGGACAGCACGAGAGCGGCGCCGAGCGCGGCGCAACGCACGCGAGGCCAAGAGCTCCAACGTGATGCGCCCCGCTCACGAACAGCCACAGGAGCGGACACGTTACTGCGTCCGCCACGCCACCGGCGCTGTCCGGAGCAAAGATCTCGCCGACCTGGGGTGGACGGTCAGTAGGCGGGAAGCAGCCGGTCGACGAAGAAGAAGCAGACGAACAGGACGAAGAAGAACAGCGGACTCACCAGCGCGTAGACGGTGAGCTTGCGCCGCCACGGCGCCGCCGCCCCACGAGCCCACCAGGCGGCGAGACCCCACGCGGCCAGCGCCACGGCGAGCGCGATCGCGCCCCACGTGAGTGCCGGCGTGAGCGCGCCGCGGTCCCAGCCGAGGCCCTCGTCGAGGTTCTCCCGCGGCCCCTCCTCCGAGCCCTGCTCGCCCAGCGCCGTCTGGTCGTCGAGCGCGGCGGCGTCCTCGACCGTGGTCGGGGAAGCTTCGGTGGTCGCGGGCGGCTCGGTGGTCTCCGTGGGGATCGTGTCGGCGGGGATCTCGGTGACGGTCTCGACCACCGCCGTGGCGTCCTTGCGCAGCGGCACGGCCAGCGGCTCGCCCACCAGCTTGGCCGTGGCGATGATCCGTTGGCGGGCCGAGTACTTGGGATGGCACGCGGTCAGCGTGAGGCGGTTGTCGCCGAAGTCGTTCAGCACGTCGACCTGGGTGGGGGCCACGATGAACGGCGCCTTGTCCACCTGGTAGGTGACCTTGCCGAGCACGCTCGTGACCGTGATCTCGTCGCCCGGGGCCAGCTCGTCGATGCGGGCGAACGGCGCGCCGTAGGTGGTGCGGTGCCCGGCGATGGCGGCGTTGCCGGCCTGGCCGGGCAGCGGCGTCTCCGGATAGTGCCCGGGGCCTTTCTTCAGGTCCTCCACGCCGATGCCCTCGACCACGATCTTCTGCACCCCGAGCTTGGGGATCTCGATCAGCGCGAGGCTCTTGCCCTCGGCGGGGTAGACCAGCTCGAACTGCTCCCGGGTGATCTGGGGCGGCGGCGGCGAGGAGGGTTGGGTGTCGCCGGCGTTGTCGGTGGTGGTGGCGGTGGAGAGCTGCTGGAGGAGCTGGGCCAGCTCCCCTTGGTCCACCTGGGCCTGCGTCTCGGCGAAGCGGTCGGTCAGGTCGTCCTGCGAGCGGCGCTCGAGCACGCCGGTGCCCCAGAGCTGGTAGCCGACGAAGAGCAGGATCGTCAGGCCGGCGGCGATGAACACGCGACCCACCGCGCCCAGCACGCGCGCCAGCCTCATCGTGGCGTCTCCACGGTGGGGCAGGGTATCGGCGCATCTCCCGAGGCGGCGGTCGGCGCCGCGCCGCCGGCCGGTCGCGAACCCGCCCGCCTGCCTTGGTTCGGCCTCCGGGCCAGAACTACGCTCATGTCATCGTCATGGAGCCAGTCGTCCAGTTCGCCGGTGCGGTCGTGCTCGTCGGGCGATTCCCGGCGCTGGCGGGCGTCGACCTCCTCGTGGCCTCGGGCGAGGTGGTGCTGCTGCGGGGGCCGAACGGGGCCGGCAAGACCACGCTGCTCCGGGCCTGCGCCGGGTTGGCCGAGCTGAGCGCGGGCGTCGGCCGGGTGCTCGGCGCCGACCTGCGGGCCGAGCCCCGGGCGGTGCGCCGCCAGGTGGGGCTCGTGGGCCACGCCACCATGCTGTACGACGAGCTCACGGTGTCCGACAACCTGCGCTTCTGGGTGCGGGCCGCCGGGGTGAGCGTGGAACGGGCCGAGCCGGCCCTCGAGCGCCTCGGCGTGGAGCGCCGCCTGTGGAGCGTGCCGGTGGGGCGGCTCTCCGCCGGGCAGCGTCGCCGGGTGGCGATCGCCGTCATGGCGGCGCGCCGGCCCCGGCTCTGGCTGCTCGACGAGCCCCACGCCGGCCTCGACCGGGACGGCCGCGCCCTGCTCGACGGGCTGGTGGCGCAGGCCGCCGCCTCGGGCGCGACCGTGCTGGTGGCCTCCCACGAGCTCGACCCGGCCTCGGCGCTCGTGAGCCGAGCGGTGACCCTCGCCGGCGGCGCCGTGGTGCACGACACCGCGGCCGACGCCAGCACCGCGCCCACCACCAGCCCAGAGGCGTGCGGTGTGGCGTGACGCGCTGCTCGTGGCGGGCAAGGACCTCCGCCTCGAGCTGCGCTCCCGGGTGGTGCTGAACCAGGTGGCGCCGTTCGCGGTGCTGGTGCTGGTGCTGTTCGCCTTCGCGCTCGACCCGGCGCGCGGGGTGTTGGCGCGGGCGGCGCCTGGTCTGTACTGGCTGGCCGTGCTCTTCGCCGCGCTGCTGGCCATCCACCGCGCGTTCGCCGTCGAGGCAGCCGACGCCAACCGCGACGCGCTGCGGCTCTCGGGCATGGACCCGGCGGCGATCTTCCTCGGCAAGGCGTTGGCCGTCGGCGCGCAGCTGCTCGCGCTCGAGGCGCTGCTGGCGGTGGGCGTGGCGCTGCTCTACGACGCCGAGGCGCAGAGCTTGGCGCTGGCCGGGGCCGCCTGTCTGGCCGCCACCCTCGGGCTGACCGCGGCCGGCGTGATCTACGGCGCCCTCGCCGCCGGCCTGCGGGTGCGGGAGACGCTGCTGCCGCTGCTGCTGCTGCCGGCCCTGTCGCCGGTGCTGATCGGCGCTACGCGGGCCTTCGAGGCCGCCCTGCGGTTCCCGCCCACGGTCGGCCTCGTCGGCGGCGCCGAGGCGGGCGGGCTCGACGCCGGCGCGTCGCCGGCCGAGGGGTGGCCCTGGCTCGGCCTGCTGGCCGTGTTCGCCGCCGTGTACGCCGTCATCGGGATCCTGGCATTCGGCGCCTTGCTGGAGGAATCGTGACCCGCCCCCTGTCCGAGTCCGCGGCGCCGGGCGCGCCGCCGGCGCGCCCCTCGTTCGGCTTGACTGCCGGTCTGGGCGCGGTCGGCTTGGCCGGCTTGGCCCTGCTCCTGCTCCTCGGCCTGGTGCTGAGCCCGCCCGACGTGGTGCAGGGCGAGGTCGTGCGCCTGATCTACGTGCACGTGCCGGCGGCCTTCGCCGTGATGTACCTGGCCGTGCCCACGCTGGCGCTGGGCAGCCTGTTGGTGCTGTGGCGGCGCTCGCAGTTCTGGGACCTGGTGGCCGCATCGGCTGCGGAGATCGGCCTCGTGCTCACCGCGGTCACGCTGCTGTCGGGCATGGTGTGGGGCCGCGCCACCTGGGGGGTGTACTGGGTGTGGGACGCCCGGCTCACCACCACCGCGCTGCTGTTGGTGCTGCTGCTCGGCTACCTCGCCGTGCGGGGTTTGCCCGCCCCCCCGACGGTGCGGGCCCGCCGGGCGGCGGTGACCGGCCTGGTGGTGGCGGTCGACGTGCCGATCATCCACTACTCGGTCGACTGGTGGCGCAGCCTGCACCAGGGCCCGACGATCAGCCGACTCGACGTGACGATGGACGGGCTCATGCTGTTCACGCTGATGCTCGGTCTAGCGGTGTTCGCGGTGCTGTACGTGTGGCTGCTCATCCACCGGTTCCGCCTCGAGTGGCTGCACGAGCAGCTGGCCCTGGAGACCCTCGAACGGGACTTGACCGAGCGCCGCGCCCAAGCCGCCGCTCAGGAGGTCTTGCGATGAGCGCAGCGAATCGGACAACCGAGCGAGCGCCAGCGAGCCGGGGGTCGATGGGGTCCGGGGGCGCGAGCCCCCGGGATGAGCGATGAGCGCGGCGGGTTACGTGGCGGCCGGCTATGTGCTCGTGCTCGGGCCTCTCGCGCTGTACGTGGCGCGGGTGCTGGGCCGGAGCCGCCGCTTGGCGCGCCAGGTGCCGGAGGCGAGGCGCCGGTGGATGTGACCGACGCGGCGGCCCCGGGCGGGGCTGCGCTCGACCTCACGCCGGCCCCGCCTCCCCCTAGGGCGCGGCGCGGGCGCGGCGCGTTCTCGGCGGCGTTGTTGGTGGTGGTGCTCGGCGCCCTCGGCTTCGTGCTGCTGCGGGGCCTCGGCGACGCGACCGTGTTCTTCTACAACGCCGACGAAGCCGTGGCCAGGCGAGGCGACCTGGCCGACAAGCGCTTCCGCCTGCAGGGCACCGTGGTGGACGGCTCGGTGGTCGACGACGCGGCCGGCGTCAGCTTCCTCGTCGAGCACAACGGCGTGCGGGCGGCGGTCCGCCACCGCGGCGACCCGCCGGACCTGTTCCAGTCCGGGATCCCGGTCGTGGCCGAGGGCCGCTGGCAAGGCGACACCTTCGCCAGCGAGCGGGTGCTCGTGAAGCACTCCGAGGTGTACCAGGAGCAGCACCCGGAGCGGATCGAGGAGCCGGGGCCGCCCGACGAGGCGACCGGGCCGTGAACGGGGCGGTCGGCTTCGCCGGGGTCGTCCTCGGCGCCGTGAGCGCGCTGTTCGGCCTGGTCAGCGTGGCCGTAGGCCTGGCGCGGCGCCGCCGGGCCAGCGCCCACGGCGACGGCGCCGCGGCCGACCGGGCCGGGGGGCGGCTGCTCGCCCAGGCCCGCCCCTACTCGCTGCTGCTGCTGGCCGGCGCCGCGGTGGCCGTGCTCGCCATGGAACGGGCGCTGATCACCCGCGACTTCTCCGTGCAGTTCGTGCACGACCACGGTTCCCACAAGACGCCGGCGTTGTACAACATGGCCGCGCTGTGGTCGGCGCTCGAGGGTTCGATCCTGCTGTGGGCCCTGGTGCTGGCCGGCTACATCGCGCTGGTGCTCCACAAGTTCCGCAGCCGCCTCCGGGACCCGCTCGTGGGCTGGGCGGCGCTCACGCTGTTCGCGGTGGCGCTGTTCTTCTTCGGCCTGCTGCTCGGGCCGGCCAACCCGTTCGGGCGGGTCAGCGTGCCGCTGGGATACGACGGGCCCGGGCCCAACCCGCTGCTGCAGAACCACCCGCTGATGGTGGTCCACCCGCCGATGCTCTACCTCGGCTACGTGGGCTTCACCGTGCCGTTCGCGTTCGCGATCGCCGCGCTGGTCACCGGTCGGGTGGGGGAGGGGTGGCTGCTCGAGACCCGCCGCTGGACCCTCTTCGCCTGGGGCTTCCTCTCGGCCGGCATCGTCCTCGGCGCCTGGTGGAGCTACGAGGTGCTCAACTGGGGCGGCTACTGGGCGTGGGACCCGGTGGAGAACGCCTCGTTCCTGCCGTGGCTGACCGGCACCGCGTTCCTGCACTCGGTGATGGTGCAGGAGCGGCGGGGGATGCTGCGGGTCTGGAACCTGTCGCTCGTCTGCGCCACGTTCGCGCTCACCGTGCTCGGAACCTTCCTCACCCGCTCCGGCGTGGTCGAGTCGGTTCACGCCTTCTCCGCCGGTTCGGTCGGCGGCCTGCTGCTCGCGTTCTTCGCGGTGGTGGTCGTGGTGTGCGTGGGGCTGATCGGCTGGCGGGGGGATCGGCTGCGCGCCCCCGGCCGGATCGACTCGCCGCTGTCGCGGGAGGGCGCCTTCCTGGCCAACAACGTGCTGTTCGCCGCGTTCGCGTTCGTGGTGCTGCTCGGCACGGTCTTCCCGCTCGTGATCGAGGCGCTGCAGGACGAGCGCATCACCGTGGGCGGCGAGTACTTCCGGCGGATGACCGCCCCGGTGGGGTTCACCCTCCTGTTCCTGATGGCGGTGGCGCCCGCCCTGCCGTGGCGCAAGGCCAGCGCCGGCGTGCTGCGCGACCGGCTGCACTGGCCGGCGTGGCTGGGCGTGGGCTCGGTGGTGCTGGCGGTGGCGGTCGGCGCGCGGGGCTTGGCGGCGTTGGCCGCCTTCGGCCTCGGCGGCTTCGCCGGCGGCGCGGCGCTGCGCCAGCTGGCGTTGTCCACCCGGCGGGGCGGCTGGCGCGGCCTGGTCGGCCGGGCCAACGGCGGCATGGTCGTGCACCTCGGGGTGGTGCTGCTCGCGGTCGGCTTCGCCGCCTCGTCGAGCTACGTGACCGACCGGGAGGTTCGCCTCGCGCCCGGCGAGTCGGCCGAGGTGGCCGGTCACACGCTCACGTTCCTCGACGCCCGGACCGTCGAGCGGCCCGAGAAGATCTCCCAGGTGGCCCGGGTGGCGATCGATGGCGGGCAGGCCTACGCGCCGTCGTGGAACCGCTACCGGGAGTCGGGGATGTCGATCGGCGAGCCGTCGGTGCGCAGCACCTGGCGGCGGGACGTGTGGCTGGTGCTGGCCAAGCCGCCCGGCGACGACGGCCGGATCGACCTCCGGGTGGTGGTGCAGCCGCTCGTGGCCTGGCTGTGGGCCGGCGGGGCGGTGATCGTGCTGGGCTCGGCGCTGGCCGCGGCCCCCGGCCGCCGGCGCCGGCCGACCGACCCTGCGTCGGCGCCCTCGCCGCTCGAAACCGAGGCCGAGGGCGGCGGCCGGCGGGCCGACTCGCCGGACTCGGCGCCCACC
>JBJXGF010000262.1:0-12532 GCA_046153015.1 Acidimicrobiales bacterium
GATATCGATTCGGTGCGAACGAGCGGGAGTCTGGTTAGCGGGCGAGGAGGTCGGCGGCGGCGGCGCGGGCGGTGATCTGCTTTTCGAGCTGGACGCGCACCCACCCGGTGGCCCGGAGCTTGCGAGCGTCGTTCAGGGCCAGCTCGGCGTCCTGCCAGCGTCCGAGCTCGAGCTGACCGAGCGCCGTCCAGGAGAGCGTCTCCCCCTTTGCCGAGCCTCGCAGCTTCGCCCCGCCTCGTTGCAGCAGCGGCAGGCCCTCGGCCGCCCGGCCCGTCGCCACGAGCGCCGCGCCTCGCGCTCGCTGCGCAACGGCCGCCCAGGGCATCAGGCCGTACGCCGCGTCAGCGTGGGCGAGCGCTGGGGCCCGCAGCTCGGGCTTGCCGCTCGACACCTCGGCCCAGGCCAGCGTCGCGAACGCCTCGGCCACCCGTTCCGCCGCCAATCCCTGTGGTGCGGCCAGCACCTCGCGTAGCCTGGCCGCGCCGGCCTCGAAGCCGCCGTTCTGCACCCGGCCGATCGCCCAGCCCAGCTTCGCCTCGGCGGCGGCGTCGGCATCCGGGTAGGGCGCGATGCCCGCCTTGCCGGCCTCGAAGGCCTCGTCGTAGGCCGCCGCGTCGATCTCGCCTTCCAGCTCGCCCGGCTTCGCGTTGACGATCTGGAGCACGCGGTAGGCGTCGCTCATGAAGTCCCGGCCCCGAGCCCGGAAGCGAAACGGCACCAGGTTCACGAGCAGGATCAGAAGCTGGAGCAGGCCGAGGCGATGGTCGAGCGCCTGGTGGTACTCGCTCGCCGGCGACCACCACCACACGAAGAAGAGCAGCGCCATCGTCGCCAGCGGGCCGCCCAGCGTGACCGCCATCTGCCGGTCCCGCAGGCCGGCGCCCTTGTGCCCCGGGGGCAGCACGCCGCCGCCGAAAGGCAGCGGACCGAAGCGGAACACCACCCCGCCGAGCGGCGTCCGCACGGTGGGTCCGACGCCTAGCACCACCGTCGTGACGTTCCGTGACGCGAACAGGCCCACCACGGCGTGGCCCGCTTCGTGCACGAACACCGACAGGCCCGCCGCCGTCGCCAGCGCGAACACCCCACGCAGCACGGCGGCCGGCGACAGCAGGAACCACAGCGCCACGATCACGCCGAGGCCGACCAGCAGCGTCCGGCGCTGCATCCGGTTGAGCTTCGGGAGCGGGTTCCGGCACGGCGGGCAGAAGAGCTCGGCGCCTTTGCCGAGCGGTTGGAGCAGGCCCCGGCCGACCCCGGCCTCGACGCCGCACTTGCTGCATATGCCGCGCTGAACCCCGTGGTCGTGCATGGTTCCATCGTCGGCAGAACGGGTCGGAAAGCCTATAGGCCGGGGGGCATCCTGCAGGGAGGGGATCGCGGCCGGCGGAGGCGCTACCTGGCGCCGAGCCGCTCGCTCAGGTCGTCCGCGCCGGTCGGGCGGGCGAAGAGGTAGCCCTGCGCCACCTGGCAGCCGAGCTCGAGCAGCTCGGCCGCCTGGTCCGGCTCCTCCACCCCCTCGGCGCAGACCCGCAGGCCGAGGTCGCGGCCGAGCCCGAGCACCGCGGCCACGACCGCCCGGTCGCTGCGGCGTTGGATCATCCCGGCCACGAACGCCCGGTCGATCTTGAGGAAGCTCACCGGCAGCTCGCTGATGAGGTTCAACGAGGCATGGCCAATGCCGACGTCGTCGAGGCCCACGTGCACCCCGATCTCACGCAGCGCCGTCATGTTCGCCGCGATCCGGTCGAGCTCGCCGATCTCGCTCTGCTCCACCAGCTCGAGGTAGAGCCGATCCGGCGCCAACCCGCTCTCGGCGAGGCGCTCGACGACGAAGGCGTCGAACCCGTCGCTGGCGAAGAGGGCGGCGGACACGTTGCAGTTGAGCGCCGGCCCCTCCCGTCCGCCTGCTCTGGGCAGCCAGCGGGCCGCGGCCCGGGCCGCCTTGGCCAGGACCAAGCGGTCGAGCGCCGGCAGCAGCCCTCGCTGCTCGGCGATGTCGATGAACTCCGACGGCTCCAGCAGGCCGCCGTCCTCGGCGGGCAGGCGCACCAGGGCCTCGGCGCCCACCAGCCGACCGCTGCGCAGGTCCACGATCGCCTGGTACCGCACCCGCAGGCCGTCGGCGGCCATGGCCTGCTCCAGCAGCTTGGTGGTGGCCGCACGGCGCTGCATCTCGTCGCCCAGCGCGCTGCGGTAGAGCTCGCAGCGCCCCCGGCCCCGGGCCTTGGCCTCGTACAGCGCGAGGTCGGCCTTGCGCAGCAACGACTTGGGGGTGTCGCCCGGGGCGGCGACGGCCACCCCGATGCTGGCCGACGTGCTCGGCTCACCCTTGGACGCCGCGGCCAGCGCAGCCAGCAGCCCGTCGGCCCGTCCCAGCGCCGCGCGCTCGTCGGTCACGGTGGTGAGCAGCACGAACTCGTCGCCGCCGAGGCGGGCCAGGGTGTCGCCGGGCCCGCAGGCGTCGGCCAGCCGGTCGACCACCTCCACGAGGACGGCGTCGCCCTGGGCGTGGCCGAGCGCGTCGTTGACCTCCTTGAAGTGGTCGAGGTCGCAGAAGAGCAGCGCCGGCCGGCCTTCGCCTCCGCTTCGCAGCGCCCCGCCGAGACGCTTCTCGAGCAGCGTCCGGTTGGCGGCGCCGGTGAGCGGGTCGTGGGTGGCCTGGTGGAGGAGCTGTCGCTCGTAGGCCCGGCTGGCGGTCACATCCCGGAACACCGCCATCGCCCCCAGCACCCGACCGGAGCCATCCCGCAGGGCCTGCCCGGACACCTGCACCTGGCGGGCCGGTCCGCCCCCGACGCGCAGCAAGTACTCGCCCGAGCACGGCTCGTCGCGCAGCGCGACGGCGAGCGGCAAGGCGCGACCCGTGAGCGGACCGCCGCCCTCGATCGGCTCGAGCTCGGCGCCCAGCGGCCACCGCACGGGCGGCGTGTTCCCCTCGGCCAGGCCGAGCAGATCGGCCATCACCCGGTTGATCACGGTGAGCGAGCCGGCCTTGTCGCAGGCGATCACGCCGTCGTGCACGTGGTGCAGCAGGGTGTACATGAGGCCCACCGCCCGCGTCTGCTCGGGGCCGTGGGCGACGGCCACGGCCTCCCTTGCCGTGACCACGATGCCCTGCAGCAGCGGGTCGTCGAGCTGGTTGGTGGCGGTGAGCTCGAAGGGGACCCACGCGCCGTCGGCGTGACGGACACGGGCCTGGATCCGAGGGGTCGACTGGCGCCGCCGATGATGGTTGAGGGCCACCAGGGCGTGGTCGAGGTCCTCGCCGTGGATCAGCTCGGCGGCGGACAGCCCCACGATCTCGGCCGGCGCTCGACCGAGGAGATGGGCGGTGGCGGCGCTGGCGTAGCGCACGACGCCGGAGGCGTCGATGACCGCCAGCGCGTCGTAGGACGCGGCGACCAGCCGCTCCAGGTACTCACCCGTCGTCGACGACCCGCCCCCGGTGCTCGGTGGGGATGCGTTCGAGAGCTCCACCACGCAGTCGTTTGTATCACCGCAGCGCTCGATTTGCGCGCCCTGAGCGCGAAGCGGTCCCGCGCTGTGTGCGGTCGGTGGCTCAGCGCAACGCGCCGCTCTCGCGCAGCGCGGCCACCTCCGCCTCGCTGTAGCCGAGAAGGCCGACCAGGATCTCCTCGGTGTGCTGGCCGAGCAGCGGGGCGGGCGCCTGCAGGCCGTTGGGGCTGCGGTGCATGATCCACGGGATGCCCGGCACCGTTCGTCGCCCCACGAGGGGATGGTCAGGGCGCTCGAGGAAGCCGCGCGCTTCGAGCTGGGCGTCGCCGCCGTAGAGGTCGGCCGGGCTGAGCGAGGGGAACGCCGCCACCCCGGCGGCCTGCAGCGCCCGGGTCGCGTCCCAGCGGTCCTGGTCGGCGGCCCAGGCGGCGATCCGCTCGTCGAGCGCGGCCTCGTTGGCCTTCCGGTCGGCGGCCGTGGCGAAGCGAGCGTCCCCGTCGAGCCCGCCGCCGACCACGCGGCACAGGCTGGCCCACTCCTCGTCGGTGGTCACCGCGATCGTCAGCCAGTCGTCCTCGCCCCTCGCCCGATAGCAGTTGTGGGGCGCCCACACGAGGTCCCGATTCCCGGCGCGCGCCCGCTGCTCGCCGGTGAGCGCGTGCGCCATCCACCCCTCGCCGACCGTGGCGGCGACGGCCTCGACCATCGCCACGTCGATGCGGGCCGCGGGCTCGCCGCGCCGGCGGGCGAAGAGCGCGGCGACGATCCCGAGGGCCATCGCCAGCCCGCTGGCCGGGTCGCCGAGGGCGATGCCCAGCTCGACGGGCGGCCCGTCCTCATAGCCGGTGAGCGACGACAGGCCGGACAGGGCGCCGCCGGCCGGGCCGTAGGCCATGTACCCCGTGTGGAGCCCGGTCTGGCCGTAGCCGCTCACCGAGGCGACGACGGCCTGCGGGTTCAGCCGGCGGACGTCGTCCACCCCGAAGCCGAGCTTGGCCATGGCCCCGACCTCGAAGTTGTCGACCACGACGTCGGACCGCGCCACCAGGCGGCGTATCGCCTCCTGGCCGGCCGGGTGGCGCAGGTTGACCTGCACGCTTTTCTTCGCCGCGCTCCACTGGTGGAACGTCCCCGGGGTGTCGTGACTCGGTTCGACCCCGGCGGGGTGGAACGGCAGGCGGCGGGTCAGGTCGAGGTGGTCGAGCGACTCGAGCTTGATCACCTCGGCGCCGAGGTGGCTCAGCAGCTCGCAGCAGTACGGCCCGGCCCAGATCCACGTGAAGTCGCAGATCCGCACCCCCTCGAGCGGGCGGCCGGCGCTCGCCGAGGGCAGGCCCGTCGCCGGCGTGGGCTGCGGGCGGGCAGCGGCACGGGGGGCGCGGGCGGCGAACCCGCCGCCGTCGTGCTCGCCGCGCTTCGGCGCCGGGCGGCGCAGCCCCCACCACGGCTGATCCGCCTGGAACAGCGGGCCCGGCAGGGTGAGCCCGTCGACCGCCGCGAAGAAGTTGCGGGCGGCGAGCCCGGCGTCGGCGGTCAGGTCGGCCATCGTGCGCACCGGCGACATGCAGAGCCGCCGCCGCTGCCCCTCCCGGTAGAGGTCCTCGACCTTCCAGCCGGCGAACCACTCGGCCAGGAACATGTTGACGACGTCAGGGTTCTCGTTGCGCTCGGCGAAGGTGGCCACCACGTCCAGCTGGGTCCACTCCGGGTTGCCCATCAGCTCGACGAGGCTGCGCCACTGCTCCTCCTCGACGCAGATGAACTGGATGAGGCCGTCGCTGCAGGCGTAGATCCCCCACGGGTTGAGCGTGCGCACACCCAGCCGCGTGGGGTTCGCCCCGAGGTAGGTGTACGAGACCGGCGCCGTCTCGGTCATCTTGGCGATCGCGGCGAAGACCGAGAAGTCGAGGTGCTCGCCCAGGCCGGTGCGTTCGGCGCGGTCGAGCGCGGCGAGCGCGGCGATGGCGGCCAGCGTGCCGGCCTGGATGCAGGCCTGATGGCCGAACGGCTTGAGCGGCGGCAGATCGGCGCGGTCCGAGGCCCCCGGCGTGAGCCAGCCCCAGCCGCCGCCGTGCATGAGCGTGAGCTCCTCGGCGCGGTAGTCGGCGTACGGGCCGGTGAGCCCGAACGGCGACACCGAGGCGATCACGAGCGACGGCGACGACTTGGCGAGCCCGTCGAGATCGAGGCCTCGGGCCCGGGCGGCGGCCGGGCCGAGGTCGTGGATGAGCAGGTCGGCCTCGGCGGCCAGCCCCGCCAGCCCGCTCGTGACCGACGCCTTGTTGGTGTTGAGCCAGCGGTCGAGCTGGTGCGGCCGGCGCCTGACCCCGTCGAGCTCGGGGTCGAGGTCCTCCACCCGGATCACCTCGGCGCCGAGATCGGCGAAGAGCTTGGCCGTCCACGCGGCGGCGACCCCGCCGGCCGCTTCGGTCACGCGTACACCCTCGAGCCCTGGCATCGGCGGCAGGCTATTCGGCCCGTCACTCGGCCATCAGCTCTTCCACGGTTTTCGGCCAGTCGTCCTTGAGCAGTCGGGACAGGGACCGGTCGGCCAGCAGCTTGCCGCCGGTCTGGCAGCGGGCGCAGTAGTTGACCTCGTTCTCGGCGTAGGCGATGCGCTGCACCGGCGCGCCGCAGATCGAGCACGGCTGTTTGTACTTGCCGTGCACGACCATGTCGGGCCGGAACGCGGTGACCTTCTCCGGGAAGCCGTCGCCCACCTCGGCGCGGAGCCGCTCGGTCCACTCGCGGAGGGTGGCCTGCGTCACGCGATGGAGCCGGGCCATCTCCTCGTCGGTGAGCTGGCCCGTGCGGGCGAGGGGCGACAGCTGCGCGTGGACCAGGATCTCGTCGGAGTAGGCGTTGCCAATCCCGGAGAAGGCTGTGGGGTCGGTGAGGGCCCGCTTGAGGGTGCGGTTGCGCGACCGCAGGCGGGCGGCGAACTCGTCGAGGCCCATCTCCAGGGGCTCGGCGCCGCCGCGGTCCTGCTCAGCGAGCGCGGCGGGCCCGTCCAGCAGCCAGAGCCGCGCCCGCTTCTTGGTGGCGGCTTCGTTGAGCAGCAGGGTGCCGTGTTCGAAGCCGAACGCGGCGAGCCCGACCTTGGCGGGAGGCTTGACGCCGGGCTTGTCCCTCCAGTGGAGGCGGCCGGCGATCATGAGGTGGATCACGAGGTAGAGCTCGCCCTCGAGCCGCCAGACCAGCCGCTTGCCCAGGCGGGCGAGCCCGACGACGCGGCGCCCGACGATGGCCTCGATGGGCGGGTCGTAGGTCTGCAGGAGCGAGATGCCCGCGATCCGCACGCTTTGCACGGGGCGGTCCACGATGCGCCGCTCGAGCGCTTCGAGGTAGACGACGACGTCAGGCAGCTCCGGCACGTTTCGACGTTACGTCGTCCCGCTCGTCTGGGCGCCGCCGGCTGCCGCTTCGCACGAGCGACAGCGCGGCGGCCGCGGCGCACACCGCAGCGGCGGCGAGGAACACGTCTCGGAAGGCGGGCACGAAGGCGTCGATCTCGTCACCGAGCCGGGCGAGGTGCGCGCTGCGGCGGCTCTCGTACAGGGCGCTGGCGGCCGCCACGCCGATGACCACCCCCGAGGTGCGCATCATCTGGCTCATGCCGGCGGCGACGCCCTGCTGCGTCCGAGCGATGCCGCCCATGACGAAAGCCATGTTCGGCGCCTGAAACAGACCGAGGCCGACCCCGACCAGGGCGAACGCCGCGATCGTCCACCAGGGGCCCGAGCTGGCGTCGAGCCGGCTGACGGCGACGAGCCCGAGGGTCTCGACGCCGAGGCCGAGCGACGAGATCGGCCCGGTGCCGATCCGGTCCGAGAGCCGGCCGGCGACCGCCGCGGTGAGCGCGGTGGCGGCCGGGGCGGCGCCGAGAACCAGGCCCCCGACCTTGGCCGGCAGGGAGAGCACGTTGACCGCGTAGTAGGGGCCGAGGAGCCAGATGGCGAACATGGTGGCGTTGGCCAGGAAGTTGAGGGCGTTCGCGATCGAGAACGCCGGATTGGCGAAGAGCGCGAGGTCGATGAGCGGCGCCGACGCCTTTCGTTCGTGGGCGACGAATGCGCTGAGCGTGACCACGCCGACGAGGAGGGCGGCGATCACGAGCGGGTCGCCGGGGCCGTAGGAGAAGCTTTGGCGCAGGCCGAACAGGGCGCTGGCCGTGCCCGCCGCCAGCATCACCGCGCCCGGCAGGTCAATTCGTCGAAGGATCCCCGAGCCGCCCTTGCCCCCCAGAAAACCGTCGCGACGAATCGATATCGATTCGTCGCGAGCGTTTTCTGGTTCTGTGGGGCGGGAGGGGGTGGGGGAGGGTGACAGGGCGGCGGAGGGTGACGGGGCGGCGGAGGGCGACGGGGCGGTGGGGCGGGCGGCTGTGCGCAGGGCGACGGCTAGGAGCACGGCGGCCAGGGGGGCGCGGAAGAGGAACACGGAGCGCCAGCCCCACCAGTCGACCAGCACCCCGCCGACGAAGGGGCCCGCGGCGAGACCCAGCGCCGCGGCCATCTGGAACAGCCCCACGGCGCGGCCTCGGCGTTCGGGCGGCGCGGCCAGCGTCACCAACGCGGGCGCCGCCGCCAGCACCAGCGCCACGGCCACCCCCTGCAGCACCCGCGCCGCCAGCAGCCAGGGGTAGGAGGGCGCCAGGCCCGTCGCCAGGAAGGCGGCCGTGCTCCCGCCCAGCCCCCACTGGAGCACCCGGCGGTGCCCGACCACGTCGCCCAGGCGCCCGCAGCCGAGGAGCAGCGAGGCATAGGTGAGCACGTACGCGATCACCACCCACTGCACCGCCGGCACGCCGAGGTCGAGCTCGTCGCTGAGGTCGGGGAACGCGATGTTCAGCGCCGAATCGAGCGAGCCCACGAGGCCCGCCGCGCACGCCAGCGCCAAGCCTCGGCTCGCCTGCAGTCGTCCATCCGGCATCTCGGCCCCTGGGCGCACACCCTAGAGGCCGCGGCGCCCGCGCGAGACTGTGCGCCGTGAACGTGGAGATGATCGGCTGGGTCGCCCCCCGAGTCAGCTCGGAGATCGTGCCGGCCCTCGGCCCGCCGTTCCAGAAAGAGGCCATCGCCGCCGCGGCCCGCACCCACGAGCAGGCCGGCTTCGATCGCGTGCTGGTCGGCTACTTCACCACCCAGCCCGACGGGTTCCTCGTGGCCGCCCACGCCGCGGCGGTCACCGAACGGCTCGGCCTCCTGCTCGCCCACCGTCCCGGGTTCGTGGCGCCCACCCTCGCCGCCCGCAAGCTGGCCACGCTCGACCAGCTCACCGACGGCCGCACCGCGGTGCACATCATCAGCGGCGGCCAGGATCTCGATCAGGCCCGCGACGGCGACTGGCTGGGCCACGAGGCGCGCTACCGGCGCTCGGCCGAGTACGTCCGGCTGCTGCGGCGCACCTGGACCGCCGAGGCGCCCTTCGACCACGACGGCGAGTTCTACCGGGTGCGCAAGGCCTTCTCGGAGATCCGCTGCGTCACCCCGCCCCACCTGCCGGTCTACGGCGGCGGCGGCTCCGACGACTCGGTCGAGCTGCTGGCGCCCGAGCTCGACGTGTACATGCTCTGGGGCGAGCCCCTCGCCGACACCGCGGCCATGATGGCCAGGGTCCGGGCCGTCGCGCCCCACGCGCAGTTCTCCGTGTCGACCCGGCCCATCCTCGGTCGCACCGACGGCGAGGCCTGGGACCGGGCTCGGGCCATCCTGGCCCAGGTGCTCGACCGGGCCGGCGGGCGTGCACCGCGGCCGCCGGAGAACGAGGGGTCGAAGCGGCTGCTGACCCTGGCGGAGCGGGCCGCGGTGCACGACACCTGCCTGTGGACTGAGCTGGCGGCCGCCACCGGCGCGCCGGGCAACTCGACCGCGTTGGTCGGCTCGCCCGAGACGGTGGCCGCCGCGCTGGCCGCGTACCACGCCATCGGGGTGCGCTCGCTGCTCGTGCGCGGCTATGACCCGCTGCCCGACGCCGCCGAGTACGGGCGTGAGCTGATCCCCCGGGTGCGGGAGCTGGTGGCCGCTCAGCCGGCCGGGCCGGAGCGCCCAGGGCCGAGGCCGACGCCGCCGGCGGCGCCGGCGTCGAGCGCCTCGGGCAGCGGCCTGGGCGCGCCGAACAGGTAGCCCTGCGCGCCGAGGCGGGCCAGCTCGCGCGGCGCCAGCGCCCGCAGGCGCTCGAGCTGCGCCTCGGTCTCGACGCCTTCGGCCACGACCGACAGGTCGAGCGCGGCGGCGAGGTGCAGCATGGCCCGCACGATCGCGTCGGCGCTGCGCTCCCGGCCGAGGCCGCTCACGAACAGTCGGTCGAGCTTGATCGCGTCGACCGCGAACCGGTGCAGGTACGACAGCGACGACCAGCCGGTGCCGAAATCGTCCACCGCGAGGCGCACCCCGAGCGAGCGGAGCTCCGCCAAGGTCCGCTCCGTGCGGTCCGACTCCTCGAGCAGGGCGCTCTCGGTGATCTCCAGGGTCAGCCGCCGCGGCGCCAGGCCGTGACGCTCGAGCGTCTCGGCCACGAGCGCAGCCAGGGCCGGGTCGGCGAAGTGCGTGGCCGACACGTTCACCGACAGCCCGAGGTTGGCCGGCGGTCCGGGTGCGCCGGTGAAGGCCGCGGCCAGCGCCTCGCAGGCGTGATCGAGCACCCAGCGGTCGATGCTCGGCGCCAGGCCGTCCTCCTCGGCGTGGGCGATGAACTCGCCGGGCAGCGCGAGCCGCCCATCGGGCCGCGGCCACCGCACGAGCGCTTCGACGGCGAGCAGGCGCCGTGACGCGGCGTCGACGACGGGCTGGTAGTGCAGCACGAGCTGCTGCCTCTCGACCGCTTCCCGCAGCCGACCGATCACCTCGCGACGCTCGGTCAGCGCACGCCGCATCGGCGCGTCGAAGACCACCGGGCGCGGCGAGCCGAGCCGCTTGGCGCGTTGCATCGCCGCGCCGGCGTTGCGCAGGACGAGCTCGGCCGTGTCCCCCGGCTCGGCCGCGGCGACGCCCACCGCGGCCGACAACGTGTGGGAGCAGCCGCCGACCTGCACCGGGCGGCGCACCACCTGGCCCAGGCGATGGGCCAGGTCGCCCGCCGCGGCGGGGCGCAGACCGCGGCACACGACCACGAACTCGTCGGCGCTCATGCGGCCGACCACGTCGTCGGCGCGGGCCGCGGCGGCCAGCCGCGTGGCCACCGCCGTCAGCACGGCGTCGCCGTGCTCGTGGCCGCAGGCGTCGTTCACCAGCTTGAAGCGGTCGAGGTCGATGACGAGCACCGTGACCGCCTCGGCGCCGGCGTCGAGCAGCTCGCCCAACCGGGCCAGCACCGCCGCCCGGTTGGGGCGCCCGGTGAGCTCGTCGAGGTTGGAGCGGGCGTCAGCCTCGCGGGCGGCGCTGCGCACGGCGGCCACCGCGCTGGCGTCGTTGAGGGCGAGCGAGGCGTGCTCGGCGAACATCACCAGCGCGTCGCGTTCGAGCACCGTGAAGGCGCGCCCCGGCGCCCGGGCCGCCACCATCAGGGCGCCCACGATCGCGCCGTCCCGGTGCACCGGGGCGGCCATCGACGCGGTGAACCCCTGGTGGGACGACGCGAAGCCGCCCCAGCCCCCGGCCGCCGCGTCGGCGTGCACGAGCGCCTGCGCCGAGACCGCCCGCCCCGCCACCCCGACCGAGCGCCGTTCGTGGCGGGCCAGCTGCGCCGCGGCCGGGTCGAGGCCGGCGCTGGCAACCAGCGTCAGCAGATCAGGGTCGGCGTCGTCGATGAGCAGCAGCCCGGCCGCCACCCCCGGGCCTGTCAGCTCGGCCGCCGCCGTCGCGATCGCCGTCAGCACCGACGCGAGCGGTGTGCGCAGCGCGATCGAGCGTTGGATGCGGAACAGCTGCTCGAGCAGCACCTGGCGTTCCGACAGCGAGACGAGCAGCTCGGCGGTCTGCGCCGCGAGACGCTGAGCGTCGTCTGCGCTGCTCATGAGGGTGCCCCGCCCGCATGCATGCCAGCCTCTCACACAACACGCTGCTCGAAACGCTCAGCGTATCGGCAGGGCCGCGGGACCGCCGCGCCGCCGGCGACCTCGCTGGGGAGATTGCCCAACCGGCCGCCGCCGTCGGGTCCGGGCCGGCCGAACAGGTAACCCTGGCCGTGGAGGCGCACCGGGGCCGACGGGGTGAGCGCCAGCAGCCGTTCGAGCTGCTCGTCGCGCTCGACGCCCTCGGCCACGACCTCGAGCTCGAGCGCGGCGGCCAGGTGCAGGATCGCCCGGACGATGCCCTCCGCCTGGCGGTCCGCCCCCAGCCGGGACACGAACGAACGGTCGATCTTGATGGCGTCGAGCTCGAAGTGGTGCAGGTAGCTGAGCGAGGAGTAGCCGGCCCCGAAGTCGTCGACGGCGAGCCGCACGCCGAGGCGGCGCAGCTCCTGCAGCGTCGCCTGGGTCCAGTCGGTGCGGCGCAGCAGCGCCGTCTCGGTGATCTCCAGCGTCAGGCGGGCCGGGTCGAGGGCGTGCTGGCGGACCGCCCGCCCGACGACGCCCACGAGGTCCGGGTCGGCGAACTGCGCCGCCGACACGTTGACCGACACGCCGACGCCCGGCGCCCACCCGGCCGCCGCGGCGCAGGCCCGGTCGAGCACCCAGCGGTCGACCGCGGCGCCGAGGCCGGCCTGCACCGCCGCGTCGAGGAACGCCGCCGGGGGCAGGACCCGACCGTCGGGCTGGCGCCAGCGCACGAGCGCTTCCCGGCCGTGGAGACGCTCGGCGGGCAGCTCGACCACCGGCTGGAAGTGCAGGGTGAGCTCCTCTCCCGCCAACGCCGCCCGGAGCCGGGAGGCGGCGGCCTGGAGGTCGGCCTGCGCCGCCCGCAGGCCGGGGTCGAACACGCCGGCGCCCTCGCCGGCGGCCCCGCGAGCCCTGTCCGAGCCCCCGTCGCCGCCGGCGTGGCGCAGGGCCAGGCCGGCGTGGCGCACCACGTCCTCCGGCGAGTCGCCGGGCTCGGCGGCGGCCACGCCGAGCCGGGCCGAAGGCGAGTGCGCCGCGCCCGCGAGCGTGACCGGTGCGGCCAGCGCCGCGGCCACGCGCCGGACGAGGCCCACC
>JBJXGF010000275.1:0-3881 GCA_046153015.1 Acidimicrobiales bacterium
CCGCCATCCTCCGGGACCTCAAGCTCACCGAGCCACCCCGCTTCTTCGACTTCACGCCCGGCCGCTGAGCTGACCGCCCACCTCGCCACGCGTAGATACACGCCCCCGCGACCCCTCACGCCCGAAAACCCCTGCTCAGCGCACCATTCCGTGCCTACCGCCCGACATCAACTGCGGAACCCCGGACTATGCCGTGCCCAGTAACGCTCACCGTTGCGCCCCGAACCCGCCGCAGCGTGCCCGAGGTGTGCGAGCCCGTCGGGTGTCGCACACGCATAACCGGCGGTGCCGGGCGGTATCGGGGTGATCCGCCCGGCCACAGCCGGTCGTCAGCTGGTGCGTGACGCTCCGGCGACGAACGCGGCGACGATGTAGGTGGCGTGCCGGTCCAACGATTGACGGGCCCGGTCGTAGCGCATCGTCGTGCGGGGGTCGGCGTGGCTGGCGGCCTCTTGGACATCGCGGAGCGGCACGCCGGCGTCGAGTGCGGCGGTGATGAACGAGTGCTGCAGGCTGTGCGGCGAGATTCGCTTGGTGATCCCCGCCCGCTTCGCCTGCCGCTTCACGGTCCGGTCAGCGGCGTAGCGGTCCATACGCTCGCCGTTGACTCCGAGGAAGATCGGCCCGGCTGTGCGTTCCCCGATGTACAGATCCAACGTCCGACCGGTCCGCGGGGCGAGCGGAATGATGACGTGCTTGCCGCCTTTGCGCACGATCGCCAGGGTGCGGTGCCCGCGGTCCATGTCCATGGACTCGATGTCCGCGCCGAGGGCTTCGCTGATCCGCAGCCCATTCAACGCCAGCAGCGAGATCAACGCATGGTCACGTTCCGAGCCGAGCCCGGCTTGGACGAGCAGGCTGCCGAGTTCGTTGCGGTCCAACCGAGCGTGCGGGACTCGGTGTCGACCTTGGCCTACGGCGGGGTATCGAGCGGTCGTTATCGGGTGCCCCTGAACGGCACTTTCGCCGCATGCCCCACGCGAGAAGTGGGGTTGGGTCCCCTGGCTCGGTCCCGGGTTCGTGGCCACCGACATCAACACCTCCGAGCGCAACCGGTCCGAGTCGGCCGCACCCGGCGCCCTCGACGAGCGCAGCGCGGAGGACGAGATGCGCAGGAAGTTCCTCGACGAGGTTGTGGCCGCGGGCATGAGGCCACGAAGCAGTCGCCGATCTCGTGCACGACGCCGTGTGCAACGACCGGTTCTGGGTCTTCACCGACCTGACCGTGGTGATCGGGCTCGCCGACAAAGCACGACAGCAGCGTTCGGAACCGGAACCCGGCGCCGCCGATGCTGGTCTGACCCGAGCGCCTTCGGACGCCCGAGGTGGCAGCTCCCCTGTCGCTGGTCGATCTATTACTTGACGATCTATCATAACATGATACACTGCCGGCATGATCGACGCTGAAGCATCTCCCGACCCGCGCTCGATGCTTCCGTTGCCCCGGGCCCAGTTCCACGTCCTCGTGGCGCTCACCGCAGGCGATCGTCACGGGTACGCCATCATGGGAGCCGTTGAAGAGTCCTCGGGGGGCGTGGTTCGCATGGGCCCGGCCACGCTCTACGGCACGCTCAAGAAGTTGGTCGAGCGTGATCTCGTGGAGGAGTCTGATCGCCGTCCGTCATCGAACGACGACGAACGCCGCCGCTACTACCGCTTGACCGGACTCGGGCAGGCCGTCTGCCAGGCCGAGAGCGACCGGCTCTCCGCACTCGTGAGCATCGCCCGCTCGAACCTGCGTCCGGGTCTGGCCTGAGATGGGAACCGGTTCCGCGATTCGGGCGTATCGGAGCCTCTTGGTGCTCTATCCACGCGACTTCCGAGATCGCTACGGCGACGACCTCGTCCAGACCCTCACCGACCTGTCCGCTGAACTTGGCCCACGCCGAGCGTGGCGACGGGTGACGCTTGACCTCGTCGTCACAGTCCCGCGCTACCGAATGGAGACACTCATGAAGGAAGAACACAGTTCCATGGTCTTGATCGTGGCGGCCACAGCGATGGCGTGTGCCGGGATCATCAGCCTGTTGATCGACGGTCTGTACCTCGGCGTGCTGCTCGTGCCGCTCGCGGCGGTCGTGGTGATCACACAACGCGGCAGGTTGGCGCGATCGATGAATGCGGTCGATGCGAGCCGACTCCGGCGCAAGCGCCTCAGGATCGCGGCCGTCCTCGCCGTGTCACTACCGGTGATCTACCTCGTCAGTCTCCCCATCCTGGGAGACGACTGGGGTACCGACGCCATCGTGGCATTCGGACTTTGGACCGCGGTGCTGATCGCCGCAGTCTCCTACTTCGTCTCCGGGATCACCACACCGAAAGCATCTCAAACCAGCGGCGTTGCTCCCGGCATGTGATTCATAGGTAGGACAAGGTTCCACTCGCCGATCTCGCCACACAGCTCTCCGCGCGCACTCTCAGGCGCCCACTGATCTGTCGCCTTCGGCTGGCGCTTAGCGGGTCACTCGCGAACGACTGATCTGGTCGACTATCGGCGGGCCCGAGGGCTGCGGTGTGATGCGTCGATCCCACCGTCGCCCTGACTCGGGCGCATGTGCGCACCACGAGGGCGCTCGCGCAGGAGCATTACGGCGATCACCATCTCTGCGTCCTCGCCGCAGTATCGGTCGACGCATACCACAACAGTCTGGCGATGCGACTGCTGTCGACCTCGTCGGAGGCGGTGGATAGAGCCACGTCGAGCTGCTCGGCGAGCAGCAGTGCGGACAAGGAATCGAGCGCGTCGACGGCCTCGAGGCCAGCGCGCTCGAGCGTGTCCGCGACGAGGGTCCGTACCGGGAACCACTCGTAGACCGCGGCGAGCGCAAGGCCGACTCGACACGGGTTCGCCCCTGGTTGCCGTCGTAGCGGCGGCCAGGAGGCACCAGCACCTCGGCATTGACCGGCAGGGTCCCGTGTAGTCTAGATCTTCAAGACGGCGACGTTGGGGTGAGCGGCTGCGAGCCGTCGGAGATCGTCCGGGTGGTGTGTGGCGATGATGCCGCCTCCGAAGCGGATCGCGGTGGCGACGACGAGCGCATCGATGGCCATCTCGCTGCCAGCGCCGAGCTTTGCCAACAGGTGACCGGCGATACGTGCCATTCGTGTCCGTCGTCACGACTTGCGCGAAGCCACGTGCGAGCACGGCGTCGATGGCCTCGTCGGCGCCGCGTCCACGGTAGAGCCCCGGTGCGCCCGCCGGTGCGGATCGAGCCGGCGCCGGACTCGGTCAAGGTGATCGTCTGCTCGATGGATCCCCGCCAGCGGCTAACCAGCGATTTGGTGACCCGCGACGTGGCCTGGGCCTGCTCGCTCGCCCCACGGGCTCGGCGCTCGTAGGCCATGGTGAGGGCCTCGAGCTGTTCGAGCTGGCCCACCACGACGCAGAACCACAGTCGCGCTCCGAGCACGGTCGCGTGGGCGTCGGGGTCGTCAAGGCCTTCGACGAGCCGGACCGCCTGGGCGGTCGCGGCGTCTGCTGCGGTGCGATCGTGGGCGAAGACGGCGATGACGCCGAGCTGCGCCAGTGCGATGACACGGGCAGCGCCTCGTCGCCCCCGGGCACGGCGCCAGCTCCTCCACCCGCTGCCATTCGGCGCCGGCAATGTCGAACCTGGCGGTGATGAAGCCGAGGTTGGCCCGCCGCTGGGCGCAGGCGCTGACCTGCGCGTGGTCGCCGGCGGTCGCGATCTGGCCATTCTCGGGCCACCGTCTCTGAAGGACTCGTGCGTCGCCGATGCAGGTTCGCGGAGATCCGGGGCAACCGCCGCCGGCACGCCGAGCCAGCTGCGGGCCTGAGCTGATCGACGCGATCGGCACGAGGATCGGTGGTCGAGGACCTCGGGCCCTGGGCGTCAACCCCTGTGCTGGACGAGCATGCA
>JBJXGF010000278.1:0-12479 GCA_046153015.1 Acidimicrobiales bacterium
GACGAATCGATATCGATTCGTCGCGACCCAATCGACGACGCAATCGACGACGCAACCGACGACGAGCTCGACGACGAGCTCGGCGACGAGCTCGGCGCCGGGCGGTAGCCGGGCCGGGCGGTGGGGCGGGGCGGGGCGGCCTCGCCGTGCTAGGAACGGCTGGGAGCCGAGCGAAGGGGAGGCCGATGGGGCGCATGGACGGTAAGACGGCGGTCGTGACCGGCGGGGCGAGCGGCATCGGCGAGGCCACCGTGCGCCGATTCGTGGCGGAGGGCGCGCGGGTGGTGATTGCCGACATGCAGGAGGATCGCGGCGCGGCGCTGGCCGCCGAGCTCGGCGACGCCGCCGTGTTCGTGCGCTGCAACGTGGTGAAGGAGGAGCAGGTGGCCGCGGCGGTCGACGCCGCGGTCGATCGTTGGGGCCGGCTCGACACCATGTTCAACAACGCCGGCTTCGGCGGGGCGATGGGGCCGATCTCATCGATCTCGGAGGAGGACTACGACCTGACGATGGACGTGCTCCTGAAGGGCCCGTTCTTCGGGGTCAAGCACGCCGCGCCGGTGATGCAGCGCCAGCAGTCCGGCTCGATCGTGAACACCGCCAGCGTCTGCGGCCTGCGCGCCGGCATCGGCTCGCACGTCTACACGATCGCCAAGGCCGGGGTGATCTCGCTCACCCAGACCGCCGCGCTCGAGCTGGCCGAGGACAACGTCCGGGTCAACGCCGTCTGCCCCGGCTACACGATCACCCCGCTCTACGCCGGCAAGCCCGACGCCTCGGCCGAGCTGCTCGACCGGCGCCGCCAGCAGAGCGCGATGGCCCAGCCCATGCACCGGGCGGGCGACCCGACCGACATCGCCAGCATGGTCCTGTTCCTCGCCTCGGACGAGTCGCCGTGGGTGACCGGCCAGGCGCACGTGGTCGACGGTGGGCTGATCGCCGGCACGGCGTGGCGCAAGCAGCCCTCGTTCATGAAAGAGGCTCACCCGATCCGCCTGCACCGACCCCCGAACGACTGAGGGGGCGGGCATGGACATCCGTCTCGACGGCCGGCGGGCGCTGATCACCGGGGGTTCGGCCGGGCTGGGCCTGGCGATGGCCAAGACCTTCGCCCGCTCGGGCGCAGCGGTCGCCATCGCCGCCCGCCGCCACGACGTCCTCGAAGCGGCCCGCGCCGAGATCGCCGCCGCCGGCGGGCCGGTCCACGCGGTGGCCGCCGACGTGTCGAGCCCAGCCGACTGCGAGCGGGCGTTCCGCTCGAGCGTCGACGCCTTGGGCGGCGTCGACATCCTGGTCAACAACGCCGGCACGTCGGCCGCGGGGGCCTTCGAGGCCGTGACCGACGAGGAGTGGCAGGCCGACCTCGACCTCAAGCTGTTCGCCGCGATCCGGCTGTGCCGCCTGGCCTTGCCGGCCATGAGGGCCCAGCGCTGGGGGCGGATCATCAACGTGCTCAACATCGGGGCGAAGACGCCAGGCAGGGGCTCCGCGCCCACCACGGTGACCCGCGCCGCGGGCATGGCGCTCACGAAGGTGCTGGCCGGCGAGGCCGCCGCCGACGGGGTGCTGGTGAACGCGCTCTGCACCGGGGTGCTGGTGACCGAGCAATGGGGCAAGCTCCATCAGCGCCGCGGCGGCGAGCTCGGCTTCGAGGAGTTCCTCGAGCGGACCGGGCGGGCGGTGCCGATCGGCCGGATGGGCGACCCGCAGGAGTTCGCCAACCTCGCCTGCTTCCTCGCCTCGGACGCGGCCTCCTTCGTCACCGGCTGCGCCATCAACGTCGACGGCGGCGCCAGCCCCGTGGTGTGAGCGGCCCCGGCCCCCGGCCCGCCGCCCCGCGGTCAGGCGGCGGCCGGCCGGGCGCCGGGCCGGGCGACCAGCGAGAGCGCCATCGCCGCGCAGGCCACCGCCGCGCCGAAGAGGTAGGTGCCGGCGTAGCGGCTGGTGCTCGGATCGTCGCCGAGCACCACGAGCATGGTCTGGATGCCCGACACGATCCCCATGTACAGGGTGGTCTGGCTCATGCCGTTGGCCAGGCCGAGGTCCTTCGGGTCGACGGCGCTGGCGGCGAGCGTGGTGAAGGCCGGTGCGCCGATGCCGGCGGACGCGCCCGACAGGGCGAGCCCGGCCAGCACCAGCAGCAGCCCACCCTCGGTGGATCCCAGCGCGAAGCAGACCATCGACGCGATCATCATCGCCGTGCCGGCCAGCATCGGGGGCCGCTCCCCCACCTTGGCCGACACATTGCCGGCCAGCGGGGAGGTGAGGCTGAACACGCCGGGCCGCACGGCCAGCACCAGCGAGATGACCCCCACCGAGTAGCCGTACACGTCGCGCAGCAGCAGCGGGGTCACCACGAAGCCGCCCATGTAGGCGAACTGGTTGACCGCGTTGGCGGCGAGCGGCGCGGTGAAGTTTCGCCGGCGGAAGTAGTCGAGCTCGAGCAGCGGGAAGGCGGCCCGGCGCTCGATCCTCACGAAGGCCCAGAACGCGACGGCGGCGCCGGCCAGCAGCCCCCACAGCGCCGGGTCGCTCACCAGTTGGCTCGCTCCCTCGCGCACCTGGCCCGCGCCGCGGGTGACGGCGAGGAGCAGCGCGAGGATCCCGCCGCCGAGCGTCGCCGCCCCGGCCACGTCGAGCGAGGTGCGGGCCGAAACCGGACTCGGGCGCACCACCCTGAACGCCACCAGCACGGCGGAGGCGGTGACCCCGGCGAAGATGAAGAACAGCCCCCGCCAGCCGACCACGTCGACCAGCGGGCCGCCGACCACCAGCCCCAGCGTGGGCGCGCCGGTCATCGCGAACTGGAACCAGCCCATGGCCCGGGCCCGCTCGCTCGGCCCGTAGGCCTGCATCATCAGGGCCATCCCGTTGGGCATCACCGCCGCGCCGCACACCCCGAACAGGACCCGGAACGCGATCAGCGACGCGGCGTTCCACGCCAGCCCGCACAGGATCGTGGCCACCACGCTGGCCGCCAGGCCGGTGAGGAAGACGGGCCGGCGGCCCCGGATGTCGCCCAGCTTGCCCATGAGCGGCGTCGACACCGCCATCGTCAGCATCAGCCCGGTCACGATCCAGCCGAGCGTGGTGCGGGTGGTGTCCAGGTCATCGGCGATGACCGACAGCGACACGGTCACGATCGTCATCAACGAACCGAACCCCATCACCGCCAACATCACCACGAGCAGCAGCTGGCGCCGGTAACGGGCGTCGCCCGCAGCGGTTGGCGACGCGGCAGGGTCCAGCGCGGTCATCCGGGCGGGGCGGGGGTGGTGGTCGAGGCGGCCATCGCCCTCACGATCGCACACCCTGCCGCCGCGGCGGCGAATCGGCGCCCCGCCCGGCGGTCAGGCTGCGGCGCGCTCGTCGCTCCAGGCGTGCAGCTCGGGCAGCACCTCGGCGGCGAAGAGCCGCATGTTGGCCTCGACCTCGTCGATCGGCAGCCCGCCGTAGCGGAAGCAGCCGGTGATGTCGAACGGGCCGATCACCTCGCGCCGGCTGCGCAGCGTGTCGATGATCTGGCCCGGGGTGCCCCACGTGGTCGACTTCAGAAACACCCGCATGAACCCCTCGTAGCCGATGGTGTTCAGCGCGTCGACCTGCTCGCCGTACTTGGCGTAGCCCTTCACGTCCTTCAGGTGGTCGTTCATCAGCTCGTAATGCTCGAGCAGGCTGGTGAGGTAGTTCCCCATGCCGAAGCGGGCGCGGTCCTTCGCCTCCTCGGCGGTGCCGGCGCAGTACACGAAGTCGGCCAGCATCACCGGCGGCGCCTCCCGCCCGTGGATCTGGCGGAACCCGGCGCGATAGCGCTCGATCGAGGGCAGGCGCTTCTCCCACTCCCGCTCGGCGAACATCAGCATGGTGGCCCCGTTGCGGGCCGCCGCGTCGACCGAGTCCTCCGAGTTCGCCACCGAGTACCGCCGGTCGGCGAAGCTGCGCTCCGGCCGCGGCCGGATCTCCGTGCGGGGCTGCGGGTAGAAGGGCCCGTCGCCCTGGATGAAGCCGGCTTCGAGGGCCTCGCAGATCATGGCCGACGCCTCGTCGAAACGCTCCCGCGACTCGTCCATCTCGATGCCGCGGAACGGCGCGTACTCCCGGCGGGACAGGCCGCGGCCCATCCCGAACAGCGCCCGGCCCCCCGAGAGATGGTCGAGCATGCTGATCTTCTCGGCCACCCGCAGCGGCTCGTTCCACGGCAGGATCACCGCGGCGGTGCCGAGCTTGATGCGGCTCGTGCGCCCGGCCAGGTAGGCGAGGAACTCGGTGTTGTCGGGGCAGAACGAGTAGTCGAAGAAGTGGTGCTCGACCGGCCACACCGAGTCGAACCCCAGCTCCTCGGCCCAGAGCGCGGTCTGCACCTCTTCGGCGAAGACCTGCCCGTCGGTGATGTCGCCGTAGCTGTGCGAGGTGAAGATGTGCTGGACGCCGACGTGCACGAAACGACTCCCTCAGCTCGCCGCGGCCGCCGCCGACACCGTCGGGCTGCGGCGGACCTGGACGTAGGTGACCAGCGTGACGACCACCAGGAACACGCCGAACGCGGCGTTGCCGATGTTGACGCCCGAGTAGTCGAAGATCGAGTACAGCAGGCCCGACGACACGCCGGCGATGGCGCCGGAGCCGATCATCGCCATGTCGCCCACGCCCTGCACGCCGACCCGCTTCTCGATCGGGAAGGAGCTGACGATGAGGCTCGAGCCGGCCACCACGCCGAAGCACCAGCCGAGCCCGATCAGGAAGTTGGCCATGAACACGCCGAGCGCCTGGCTGGCGGGGGTGACCGCCGCCCACAACGCCCCCCAGGTGCAGAGCCCGCCCGAGATGTAGAGCATCGGGTAGCGGCCGATGCGGTCGCTGAGCATGCCCATCAGCGGGGAGAACAGGTACATGCCGAAGATGTGGAACGTCATCATGTAGCCGATGAGCGACTGGGACTTGCCCCCGTCGTCCATGTGCAGCGGGCTGAGGGCCATCACGCCGACCATCGTGACCTGGCTGACGATCATGGCGGCCACCGCCAGGCGGGCGGCGGGGTTGGCCCAGATCAGCTTGATCGACTCCGACGCCGGCTGGCGGTTGGTCTCGGTTTGCTTGCCGACGCCGCCGGCCACGGCCAGCGGGTCGGGCCGCAGGAACGTGTGCACGATGGCGGCGGCCACGAGGAACATGATCGCCGAGAACAGATAGGAGCCGGCCCGGAACGGGAGCCCGAGCGACTTGCCGACGTCGCTCGTGATGCCCGAGCTGAGTGAGCCGGTGCTCGAGCCGATCGTGGTGGCCCACACGATGAGCCCGATCGTGAACGCCCGGCGGTGCTCGGGAGCGAGGTCCGACGCCGCGTAGCGGGTGGCGAGGTTCGCCGCGTTGCCGGCGCCGGCGCCGAGCACACCGATGCAGAGCAGCGGGTAGGAGCGGGTGATGGCGGCCACGAGGGCGATGCCGGCGCCGACGGAGCCGATCAGGTAGCCGACGAGCAGACCGACCCGGCGGCCGTGAGACCGCATGAGCTTGGTCAGCGGGAAGGCGGTGAACGCGGCGCCGATCGAGAGGCAGCCGGCGGCCACCGTGGCCAACGGCTTGTTGCCGTTCGTGATGTCCTTCGCGATCAGCGCGCTGACGATGTAGGTGGCCACGAGGCCCACCCCGCCCGCCGCCTGGCTGCAGAGCAGCACCCTGATCGTGTGCTTTTGGATCGCCGCTCGGTCGAGCGCCGCTCCGGCCCCCCCGGGCGCCAGGACATCGGTCATGCCCTCCAGTTTGCCGTATCTGGTTCAGTTGCGCGTCATCTCGCGCCAGCGAGGCAGGGCGCCGAGCGGCGCGTATGCTCCGAGCAGGCGGGACCACGGCGGCTCCGCCTGTTCCTCGGCGGAACCGGACCACGGGCGGTGCGGGTTGCGGGCGGTCACCCGATTGATCAGCAGGACGGCGTCGGCCCGCGGCCGGCTTCGCCGAGCGGCGGGCGCCGTTGGGCTCTGGGCGGCGGCGTCGGGGTGCGCGGTGCAGGCGCTGACCGTGTCGCCCCCCAAGCCGCTGCCGCCCCCGCCGGCCTCGCCCCGCCCGCCGCTCGCCGCCGGCGCCATCGCCCTCTTCGCCGGCAACGGCGCCCTCGGCAACGGCACATCCGCCGTCGGCGGCGCGGCGCTCGACACGGCGCTCAACTCCAACCAGACCCTCGCCGTCGACGCGGCCGGCAACGTCTTTCTCGCCCAGTACTACGCGAACGTGATCTTCAAGATCGACGTGAGGGGCGTGATCACCCGCTTCGCCGGCGCCGGCGCCACGGCCTGCAACGGCCCGAACGCCTGCTTCAGCGGCGACGGCGGCCCGGCCGACCAGGCGAAGCTGTTCGGCCCGGTGGGGATGACCTTCGACGACGCCGGCGCGCTCGTGTTCGTCGACGACCAGAACGCCCGCATCCGCAAGGTCGACGCCCAGGGCGTGATCACCACTGTGGCCGGCAACGGCGAGAAGACCTTCCGCGACGGCCTGGCCCCCTCGGCCAGCTTCCACGACCCCGACGACGTGGTGGCCGACGGCGTCGGGGCGCTGTACGTGACCGACTATTACAACAGCCGGGTCCGCAAGGTCGCCGCCGGCCGGGTGTCGACCATCGCCGGCGGCGGAGGCGACCGGAACAGCGGCGACGGCGGTCCGGCCGCCGCGGCCAGCGTGGCCACGCCGACGGGGATCGCGCTCGGCCTCGACGGCGCCCTCTACGTGTCGTCGCTGCACCACCACGTGGTCCGGCGGATCAAGGACGGTGTGATCAGCACCTTCGCCGGCACGGGCCAGCCTGGCTTCGGCGGCGACGGCGGCCCCGCCTCCGCGGCGAGGATCAAGAACCCGAACGGCCTGGCCGTGGACCGCGACGGCAACGTGTACGTGGCCGAGATGGGCGACGAGCTGGTCTTCGCCGACGCCTCCAACGGCGGCGACCGCGTTCGCCGCATCGACCGGAACGGGGTGATCACCACGGTGGCCGGCGACGGCGCCGACGCCTACGACGACGGCGGCGGCCGGGCGCTCGCCGCCAGCTTCCAGGCGCACGGCATCGCCATCGACCGCTGGAACAACCTGTTCATCGCCGACCCCTTCCACCGCCGGGTGCTGCGCGTGCAGCTGTAACGGTCTCGTTCCTGCGGCGTCGGCGTCGGCGGCGGCCCGGACCGACCGGCCCCTCAGGGCGGCCCGAACGGCCCTGGTCCACCGGCTGCGGGCCGCGCCAGCCTGGGCCGATGACCGCTGATGGATCGACGCAGCGCAGCGCGGCGCACAAGGCCGCCGTGGTGCTCGGCGCAGGCGCCCTGGTGACCGGCGGGCTCGGCGTGGTGCTCGGGCTGTTCGTCGCCGTGCTGCTGATCGGGCCGCTGCTGTTCTGGCTGGCCTGGAGCCGGCTCGGCCTGGCCGATTCGATGGCGCTGCCCGAGCTCGGGTTCTGGCCGATCGTGCTGGCGACGTTGTTCCTCACCGTGGGCTGGTTCGGCAAGACGCTCATCACCGGGATCGTGTTCCTCGTCGACCCGACGTGGCTGCACGGGTCGACGGCGAGCTCGGTGAGCTGGCCGGCGCCGACGCTGCGGAACTTCGTGGCGGTCGCGCTGCTGGCCATGCTCGCGGCGCGTCCCCACGCTCGCGCCCATGGCGGCGCCTCGGCGGCGTCTGGGCGCAAGTCGAGCCCGGCGAAGCGGACGCCGGTCAGCGTCGGGTGAGCGGACGCAGCCGGCGCCGGGCATCGGCGCCGCCTCAGCGCGTGAGGATCGACGCGAACGAGCGCAGGCCCCGCTCCCAGTCGGGCCGCATCGTCGGCCCCATCACCCGGGTGGCGCCGAGGGCGGCGAGGGCGTCCACCCGCTCGGCCAGCCGGTCGGGCGTGAGGGCGTTGGCGGCGGCGAAGGCCTCGAGCTCGCCTCGATGCCGCTCGGAGAACTCGTGGTCGTGCTCGCTCACCGCCACGGTGTGCCGATCGTGCACCTTCAGATGGCGGGTGGCTTCGGGGAAGCGACGGATCATCTCCAGCCACTCGGCGCCGCCGGGGAGCCGCTCGACGGGGAACGAGGCGAACCCGTCGTAGGCGAGGTGGTAGCGCAGCGTGAACAGCAGGCGGGCCGCCTCGATGACCCGCGGGGAGTCCGCCGCCTCCCCCGCCTCGAGCGGGATCCCGGCGAGGGGCAGCTGCAGGCGGGCGAAGCCCGACGGGGTGTCGCCGAGCGGTCCGCCGTAGATCAGCCCGTCGCACTCGCGTGCCAGCGCGATTCCCTTGGGTCCGTTCGCGGCGATCACGAGCGGCACGGCGATCGGGCGCGGGGGCGCGTAGCCGGGCGGGTGGATCATCTGGTGGACGGCGCCGTCGATCAGCACCTCGTCGCCGCGGAGCAGCCCGCGCAGCTGCTCGACGAAGCGGCGCAGGTACGCCCAGGTGAGCGGGCGCTGACCCATCGCCATGCGGCCGGTGAAGCCGGTGCCGAGGCCGACCTCGAGGCGCCCCGGCGCCTGGTGGAGGATCGTCGCGATGGCCGACGCCTGCGCCATCGGATGGCGCAGGTGCGGGATCAGCACGTACGTGCCGACCGTGATGCGCTCGGTGCTGCGCAACGCGTCGGCGACCGTGAGCCAGATGTCGGGCTCGAGCGCCGGCGAGTCGAAGAAGCCGATGTAGTCGAAGCCGAGGGCCTCGGCGACCTGTGCTTGGCGGCCGGCCTCGAAGCTCGACGCGAACCCACACCCGAACTCCACGACCCGTGCCTACACCAGGCCGCCGAGCGGGACAACCGGAGCGGGACGACCAGAGCGGCGGCCGGGCCGCTCGACACGGCAGTCCCGGCGGCGACATGATCGGCGGCCGTGCTGGGGATCCGAGTGCTCGACTCGACCACGTGCCGCGCCGGCGCCTACTGCACGCGGCTGCTGGCCGGGGCGGGCGCCGAGGTCCTGCTGGTCGAGCCGCCGGGCGGGCATCCGCTGCGGCGCGCCGAACCGCTGCTCGACGACGGACGCTCGGCGGCGTGGGCCTACCTCTCGGCCGGCAAGGAGCTGGCCGGCGCGGCGCGAGGGGCGCCGGACCCCCGCGGGTTCGACGTGGCGGTGATCTCGGTGAACGGGGATCCTGCCGACGGCGCCGCGCGCGCCGCCGAGCTGCGCGCCGCGCACCCCGGCCTGGTGGTGGCGGCGCTCTCGCCGTTCGGGCTCACCGGCCCCTACGCCGGGTGGCGGGGCGCCCCGCTCGTCGATTGGGCCTCGGGCGGCTACCTCGCCCTGTGCGGCGAAGCCGACCGCTATCCGCTGCCCGGCGGCGGGCCCTGGGCGACCCACCTCGTCGGCTCGATCGCCGCCGTCGGCGTGCAGGCCGCCCTGCGCCGCGCCCGACGCGACGGCCGCGGCGACCTGGTCGACGTGGGCGCGATGGGCGCCCTGGCCTGCGCCCACCAGTGGTCGATCACCCTCTTCACCCATCAGGGCGTGGTGAAACGCCGGTGGGGCAACCGGGTCGGCGAAGCCCACCACCCGCTGTCGCTCCACCCGTGCCGGGACGGATGGGTGTGCATCGCCTCGGTCACCCGCCCCCAGTGGGAGGGGCTGTGCCTCGCCATGGACCACCCCGAGCTGCTCCTCGACGAGGCCCTCTACGTCCCCGCCGAGCGCTTCGACCGGGCCGACCAGCTCGACGTGCTGATCAACGGCTGGACCGCCACCCGCTCGGTGAGCGAGGTCGTCGCGCAGCTGCAGGACAACTTCTGCCCCGCGGCGGCGGTGCGCTCGCTCACCGACAACCTGGCCGACCCGCACCTCGAGGCGCGGGGCTTCTGGGTGGAGGCGCCCGACCTGTCGTCGCCCGCCCGCATGCCCGCCGCGCCGTTCCGGCTCACGGTCGCGCCCGACGCCGCCCCCGAGCCGCCTGAGGCGACCGAGGCGACCGCGCCTCGGGCGAGGACCACGAGCGCCGCCCCCGCGCGCGGCGGCCTGCCCCTGGCCGGGCTGCGGGTGGTGGAGTTCTCGATCGCGTGGGCCGGGCCCCTCGCCGGGCGGATGCTGGCCGATCTGGGCGCCGACGTGGTGAAGGTGGAGCACCCGACGGCCCGCGGGATCGCCGTGACCGCCGGCGGGCCGGGCTCGGGGTGGGACGCCGCCGCGTGGCGCCGAGGCACGCTCCCCCCGCCCCGCCACCGCAACGGCGTGTACCCCGACGGCGACCCGGGCGTGCGCTGGTGGAACCGGCTCGGTCACTTCAACAAGATCAACCGGGGCAAGCGCAGCCTGTGCCTCGACGTGAAGGCCCCCGGTGGACGCGACGTGCTCGACGGGCTGGTCCGCCGGGCCGACGTGGTCTTCAACAACTACAGCCCGCGCGGCGTGCGCTCGCTCGGCATCGACCACGCCTCGCTGCGCCGCCTGAACCCCCGCGTGGTCACGGTCGACCTCTCCGGTTTCGGGGCGGTCGGGCCGGCGGCCGAGGCGGTGTCGTGGGGGCCGATCCTCGACGCGGCGAGCGGCCTGGCCGACGCCACCGGCTACCCCGGCTCCGGGCCGTACAAGCAGGGCCTGGCGTTGCCCGATGCGGTGGGGGGCTTCACCGGCGCGTTCGCGATCCTGGCCGCGTTGCACCACCGGGAGGTGCTCGAGCGCGCCGTGCACGTGGACCTCTCCCAGCTCGAGGCCGTGCTCTGCCTGGCCGGGGACCACGCGCTGGCGGCCTCGCTCAGCGGCGCCCTCCCGCCCCGCCGCGGGGCGCGCTCAGCGCTCCACGCACCCCAGGGCGTGTACCCCTGCGCCGGCGAGGACGGCTGGGTGGCGCTCAGCGTCGACGGCGAGGCGGCATGGGCCGCGCTGCGCCGAGTGGTGGGCGGCCTGGACCGCGCCGCGTGGGCCGACCCCGCGGCGCGACGCGCCGACCACGACGCCATCGACGAGGCGATCACCACGTGGACAAGAGGCCGGGACAAGCGGGCGGCGATGGCCGCGCTGGCCGAGGCCGGCGTCCCCGCCTCGGCGGTGATGACCAACCGGGATCTGGTGGAGGACCCGCACCTGGCGGCGCGGGGCTTCCTCGTGACGCTGGACCAGGCCGACTGCGGCCCGCTCGCCTTCCCGGGCTTCCCGGTCCGCTTCGACGAGACGCCGGTGGATCTGCGGCCCACCCCCGCGCTCGGCGCCCACAACGAGGAGATCCTCGGCGAGCTCGGCTTCTCGCCCGACGCGATCGCCGCGCTGGCGGCCGCCGGTGCGATCGCCTGGGCGCCCCCCGACGCGGAGGCGTGAGCGGGCCGGGCTGGTATCTCGGCCGCGGCGACCGGGCTCTGCACGGCCATGAAGAGGCGCGGGTGGTTGCTGCTGATCTCGGCGCTAGGCGCCTGCACGACGCCGGCGGCGGGCCCGGGCGGCGGTGAGTCGGCTCCGAGCGCGGCGGGGCCGACGTGGGAGCAGGTGAAGGACGCCGAGATCCCCGGTTTGTGCACGCACCCGCCGACGCGGCTGGTGGACGGGCAGGACGTGTCGCTCGGGCCGCTCGAGGGGCGCTTTCGGCTGCTCACCACGCTGGCCGACGGCGGGCCGGCGTGGACCCCGGATCTACGCAGCCGGGCCGGCGAGGCGGTGACCGCGGTGGTGGCCGAGTGCGACGCCGGAGGCGCCCCGTGGCCCCACCTCGTGCTCTACTTCGACCAGGCCGGCCGGTATCGGGCCTCGACCGCGTTCGAGGAGTACGACTGGGCCGCGCTGGGGCTGGCGGGACCGGCCCGCAACGGCGTGACTCGCGTCGCCGCCGCCGCCGACGGACGCCTGGAGGTCGACCTGCTGGCCGAGCGCCCCGGCGACGCCTCCTGCTGCCCGTCGGGCGCGGCGTCCCTCGTCGCGTCGCTCGTGGACAGCACGGTGGTAGTGGATTAGGCGCGGGACGCGAGCGCCAAGGCGAGCGCCATCAGCGCGGCGCCGAGGAGGTAGAGCCAGGCCGGGCCGGCCACGTCGAACACGGCCAGCGCGGCCGCGGGGCCGACGAGGCGGGCGGCCGCGGCCGCCGACTGCTGCACGCCCATCACCGCGCCCCGCTCGGCGGGCGGGGCGGCGGCGCTCACCGCGCTCGACAGCGCCGGCGTGAGCAGACCCTGGCCCAGCGTGAGCAGCCCGACCGCCGGCGCGAGCGTGGCCCACCCCGCCGAGGGGGCGAGGAGCACGAGGCCGGCCAGGTTGGCGAGCAGCCCGACGCGCAGCACCCGGGCCTCGCCGAACGCGGCGACGGCCCGGCCCACCAGCGCCCCCTGCACGACCGCCAGCAGGAGGCCCACCGCGGCGAACACCAGCCCGGCGGAGGCGATCGTGAGGCCGACGCGACGGGCGCCGAGCAGCGAGAACGTGGCCTCGAACGCGGAGAACGCCACCGCGCCGAGGAAGGCCACGAGCACGAGGCGGCCCAGCCGGTCGCGCCGACCCATGCGGGCCAGCGCCGCCCACGGCGAGGGCCGAGCCGCGCCGGCGGACCCGGCCGG
>JBJXGF010000293.1:0-25800 GCA_046153015.1 Acidimicrobiales bacterium
CCCCCACGCGGCGTTGCTGCGTCAGGCTTTCGCCCATTGCGCAATATTCCCCACTGCTGCCTCCCGTAGGAGTCTGGGCCGTGTCTCAGTCCCAGTGTGGCTGATCGTCCTCTCAGACCAGCTACCCGTCGACGCCTTGGTAGGCCGTTACCCCACCAACAAGCTGATAGGCCGCGAGGCCCTCCCGAAGCGATGAATCTTTCTTCATCAGATCATGCGGTCTGATGAAGGCATCCGGTATTAGCCCGGGTTTCACCGAGTTATCCCGGACTTCGGGGCAGTTTCCTCACGTGTTACTCACCCGTTCGCCGCTAGGTCTTCTCCAGTGTTGCCACTGGTTGGACCCCGCTCGACTTGCATGTGTTAAGCACGCCGCCAGCGTTCGTCCTGAGCCAGGATCAAACTCTCCGTCGAGATCTCGCCTCCTCGGGCCGGCGTGAGCCGACCAAGGGAGGTGCGATCGTGAAGAGCCGGTTCGCGATGGCTTGCGCCACCGTGGACCAACAAGCACTCAGGACAGACTGGCGCATCGCCTCTCGCGAGGAGATGCGGTTGTCCGTCATTATGTGCAGGAATTTCAAAGTCACCCATTGCGAATGGTTGCTACACCGCTCGCACGGGTGCCCGCACTAGCTGCTTTCGTCCTCTATTCCGTTTTCAAGAAGCGCACGAGCCCTCTGAGGAGCCCGGATCTGGGAACACCGTCGGCTTGAACCTACGGTTCATTCCCTTGGTGCGGAGGGTGATCTGCCGGAGTCCGGCCCCCTCGCACTGGTTCGGATCGCTGCCCCGCTGCTGGCCAGACTGGCCGCTTGGGGCGGTAGGTCACGATAGCGGGTCGGGGAGGTGACGTCAACCATCTCTTGGACCCGATTGCCGGGGAAGCCCCGCAGCGGTCAGGTTACTCGGCCACGAGGAGGTGCAGGCGCTTGCCGCGGCGCAGCACCAGGTACCGCCCGTGCAGGAGGTCGCTCGCCTCCACGAGCCGGCCCGGCTCGAGGCGCTCGTCGTTGAGCGAGAGGCCGCGCTGGTCGAGGGTTCGTCGGGCATCGCCCTTCGAGCTGGCGAGGCGACTCTCCACGAACAGCTCGAGGGGATCGAGCCCGCCGGCCAGGCGGGTCCGGGCCAGGGGTGTGCTCGGCGCCTCCCCGACCAGGGCCCCGAGCGCCGCCTCCGAGGCGTCGGCCAGCGGGCCGCCGAAGAGGATCTCGGAGGCCTGCACCGCCCGGCGGGCCTGCTCCTCGCCATGGACGAGGCTGGTCAGCTCGACGGCGAGGCGGCGCTGGCCGATTCGGCGGTGGGGCGCAGCGTCGTGCTCGACGAGCAGGGCGTCGACCTCGGCCGGCTCGAGGAAGGTGAGCTGGAGGAGCAGCTTGCGCAACTCGGCGTCTTCCACTCCGATCCAGGCCTGGTAGAAGCGGTAGGGCGACATGCGGTGGGCGCCGAGCCAGATCTGGTCGCCGGCGGCGGTCTTGCCGTACTTCGTGCCGTCGGGCTTGGTGAGCAGGGGCCAGGTGAGGCCGTGCACGCGGCGCCCGGTCCGCCGGCGGGCGAGATCGACGCCGAGCGCGATGTTGCCCCATTGGTCCGAGCCGCCCACCTGCAGCTCACAGCCCTCGAGCTCGAGCAGGCTGACGAAGTCGTTCGCCTGGAGCAGCATGTAGCTGAACTCGGTGTAGGAGATGCCGGCCTCGCCGGCGAGGCGGGCCCGCACCGACTCCTTGCCGATCATCTGGTTCACCGTGACGTGCTTGCCGACGTCGCGCAGGAAATCGATCACGCTCGTGCCGACGGTCCAGCTCCGGTTGTCGAGGAGGCGAGCCTGCTGCGGCCCGGGTTCGAAGTCCAGGAACTGGCGAAGCTGCGGGACGATCGCCGCCAGGTTGGCGGCGAGCGCGTCGTCGTCGAGCAGGTTGCGCTCCGCCGAGCGCCCGCTCGGGTCTCCGATCATCCCGGTGGCCCCGCCGGCCAGGGCGATCGGGCGGTGACCGGCGAGCTGGAAGCGCCGCAGCGTGAGCAGCCCGATCAGGTTGCCCACGTGCAGGCTGTCGGCGGTGGGGTCGAAGCCGCAGTAGAGCGTGATCGGACCCGCGTCGAGCCGCTCGACCAGCGCGCCACGATCGGTGGTGTCCTGCACGAGGCCACGCGCGGTGAGGTCCTCGAGCACGGCGGATCCCTTGGTCATCGACGGCCACTCTGCCGGCTCGGTCCGGCGCCGTCCAACCAGGCGGCGCGGGCGCTCCGGGAACCTCGGCGGGCCATGCGAGACTGGTCGGGTGCGGGTCCTGACCACGCTCCGGCCCCTGCGCCGCCTCCTGCGCCTCGGCGCTCTTGCCGTGGTTTTGGTTTTCCTGGTCCTGGCCGCTGCGTGCTCGTATCAGCGCGCCGACCGTCGGGTGGCCCTGCCCGAGAACGCAGAGACGACCCGCATCTACGCCGCCGACGGCGCCCTCATCACCGCGCTGCACGCCGGCCAGAACCGGAGCAACGTCCGTTACGCGGAGCTGCCGGCCCACCTCGTCGACGCGGTGGTGGCGATCGAGGACGAGCGCTTCTGGCGCCACCAGGGCATCGACCTGAAGGCGCTGCTGCGGGCGACGCGCACCAACGCCGAGACCGGCGAGCTCACCCAGGGCGGCTCCACGATCACGCAGCAGCTCGTCAAGAACGCCTTGCTCGAGCCGGACAAGACCCTCAGCCGCAAGCTCACCGAGGCCTCGCTGGCGCTGCAGCTCGAGCAGGCCTACAGCAAGGAGCGCATCCTCGAGCTGTACCTCAACACGATCTATTTCGGGAAGGGCGCCTACGGGGTCGAAGCCGCCTCCCAGCGCTACTTCGCCAAGCCGGTGTCGGCCGTGACGCTCGGCGAGGCGGCGCTGCTCGCCGGGCTCATCAGGGCGCCGAGCGTGACCGACCCGTTCGACGCACCCGAAGCAGCGATGCGCCGGCGCGGGCTCGTGCTCGGCAAGCTGCTCGACCTCGGCTACATCGACCAGGGCCAGCACGACGCCGCTGCCGCCGAAGCGCTGACCCTGGCCGGGGAGTTCGGCTCCGCCGACCGCTACCCGGCGGCTCACTTCGTGGAGGAGGTGAAGAAGTGGATCGCCGCCGACGAGCGGTTCGGGCCGACCCCCGAGGCCCGGCGCGATCTGCTTTTCCGCGGCGGTCTGCGGATCCACACGACCGTCGACCTGCGGCTCCAGGCTGCGGCCGAGGAGGCGGTGGCAAGCGTGCTGCCCGACCCGGGCGAGGACCCGGAAGGGGCGGTGGCGGCGGTCGAGCCCGCCACCGGCTTCGTGCGGGCGATGGCCGGCGGCCGCGACTACTTCGGGGACAGCCCATTCGCCAAGTACAACCTGGCGGTGGGCGCCGGGCGCCAGGCCGGCTCGTCCTTCAAGCCGCTGGTGCTCGCGGCCGCCCTGGAGAAGGGCATCCCGCTGACGAAGTCGTATCCGGCCCCGGGCCGGATCACGCTCGACGCCGGCCCGGGCTTCGGCGCCTGGGCCGTGTCGAACTACGAGGGGGGAGGCGGCGGCTCGGCCTCGTTGCTCGAGGCGACCGTGCACTCCTACAACACCGTCTACGCCCAGCTCATGCTCGACGTGGGCCCGGCGGCCGGCGTGGAGATGGCGACCCGTCTCGGCGTGACGTCGCCGCTCGCGGCGGTGCCCGCCGCGGTGCTCGGCACCGAGAACGTCACGCCCCTCGACATGGCGAGCGCCTACGCGACGCTGGCCAACCGGGGCGTGCGCGTGCCGCCGACGCTGGTGACCCGGGTCGAGCGCCCCGACGGGTCGATCCTCTACGAGCACGCCCACGAGCAGCGCAAGGTCATTCCGATCGAGGTGGCCGACCGGGTGACGTCGGCGCTCGGCCAGGTGGTCGCGCGGGGCACCGGGACCCGGGCGCAGCTCGGCCGGCCGGCGGCGGGCAAGACCGGCACCGCGCAGGAGTACCGCGACGCCTGGTTCGTGGGCTACACCCCGGAGCTGGCGGCCGCGGTGTGGGTCGGCTTCGCCGAGCGCCAGGAGCCGATGACCCCGCCCCGCACGCCGATACGGGTGACCGGCGGCTCGTGGCCGGCGCAGATCTGGCGGGCCTTCATGGTCGCGGCGCTGGCCGACACGGCGCCGAGCGAGTTCCCGGCCGCTGAGCAGGGCCCGCGCCGGCGGCCGGCTCGGCCGCCGGCGGACGCGGCGCAGGAGGGGCCGGTCGCGGGGGGCGGCGAGACCGCGTCGAGCGTCGCCGCCTCCGGCGGGGCGACGGGGGCGGCCGACCGCACTCCTACCAACACTCCCAACAACACTGCTGACGACGACACCGCTGACGACCCCGAAGACCGAGAGCGAGAGCCCAGCCGATGACCGCGCCCGTCTCCTCCGCCCCCGCCCCACCCGACGGGCGGGCCGGACCCCCTCGCCGCCGCGTCGGGGCGGCGCGGCTGCTGATCGTGGCGGTCGTCTCGGCGCTCGTCGCGCTGTGGGTCTACGCCTTGTCGGGCGCGGCTCGGCGGGACCCCCCGGACCGGCTGGAGGACCGTGCCTTCGCCGCCCGGCTGGAGAGCGTGTGCCAGGCCGGCCAGGAGCGATTCGCCGGCATTCGTCAGCCGCGCCGCACCGAGCCGGCGGACGCCCGGGCCGACGCGCTCGAGCAGGGAAGCGGGGCGCTCGCCGAGCAACGACGGGAGCTGGCGGCGGTCGAGCCCTCGGTTGTGGCCCGGGATCAGGAGATGGTGGCGCTCTGGCTGGCCGACTGGGATCGGTACCTCGCCGACCGGCGCGCCTACACCGAACGGCTGCGGGTGGACCCGAGGGCGCAGCCGGAGATGACGGCTCGGGGCGGGCGCCAGATCAGCCAGGTCATGAACGAATTCGTCAAGGCCAACGGCATCGAGGCCTGCCTCACCCCGCCCGACTTCTGATTCGGCGCCGCTCGCGCCGAATCGATATCGATTCGTCGCGAGCGCCGCCGAATCTGCTCGAGCGGCGCCGAGCGGGGCCGGGGGCGCGGCTCGACCGGGCCGGCGGCCAGCGGGGCTCGGCCGGCCGGGCCTCACGGGCCGCGCAGCTCGGCGGCGGCGGCCAGCGCCGCCCGCGCCAAACGCAAGGTGCTCGGGTCGGCGCCGAGCGCCTCGGCCTCGCCGAGATCGACCCAGCGCAGCTCGAGCGACTCGTGGTTGCCCTGGGCCCGGGCGCCCGGCGGGGCCAGCACGAGGTGTCGGACATCGAGGTGCAGGTGGGCCGCCTCGCCGGGCGGGCGCACCACGTGCACGTCGAGGTCGACGGCGGGGGTCACCACGGCCAGGCCCTCGACGCCGGTTTCCTCCTCCGCCTCGCGACGCGCCGTGAGGGCCAGGTTCGCCTCGCCGTCGGTGTGGCCGCCCGGCTGCAGCCACTTGCCCAGCTTGGCGTGCAGGAGGAGCAGGAACCGGCCCGAGGCGGCGTCGAGCACGAGCGCCGAGCCGGTCAGGTGACCGGGGGCGCAGCTGCGATGCAGGGCGTCGGGATGCTCGTCGAGGAAGGCCAGGATCTGGGCCTGCGCGGCGCGGGCCAGCGCGTCGGCCCCGGCGAACGCGGCGATCTCCGCCCTGGCCACGGCCAGCTCGCCGCTCGGGACGAGCCGGCTGGGCTCGGCGACCGTGAAGCGCCCCGAGCCGGCCGGGAGGGGGTGGTCGGCGCTCACGTGGACACGTTCTCGTCGCCCTCCACCCACCAGCGCCAGCGGGTCTCGAGCCCCACCCGGATCCCGATGCGGGGCCCGATGCCCGGTTGGGCCGGCGCCGGCGCTCCGTCGTCGAGCAGCCGCACCCCCTCGGCGCCGGTGACGAGGTCGGCGCCGTCGTGGCGACGGTCGAGGCCCAGCGCCTGGGTGAGCTTCGCCGGCCCGCTGCACAGGTCCCGCGTCCGGCGCGCCCGGGGCCGGGCGGCGCGCATCTCGGCCTCGCCGCACATCGGCGCCAGCGCCCGGATCAGCACCGCCTCGCCGGCGCCGTCGGGCCCGCAGACCACGTTCGCGCACCAGTGCATCCCGTAGGTGAAGTACACGTACAGCCGCCCGGGCGGCCCGAACATCACCTGGTTGCGCGGGGTGCGCCCGCGATGGCTGTGGCTGGCCGGGTCGGCCTCCACGTAGGCCTCCACCTCGACGATGCGCCCCGCCCGGGGCCCCGCCGCCAGGATCTTGTTGAGCAGGAGGGGGGCGAGCTCGGGCGCCGACGCCGCATACCAGCGCCTCGGCGGCCCGGCGACGCGGGCGCTCACGCCCGGCCCACCTTCGCCTTCTCGCTGCGCAGGTGCTTGCGGAACCGCTCGAGCTGAACGGCCACCGGGGCGGGCCCGGCGCCGCCTGGCGTGGCCCGGCGGGTCACGGCCACCCCCGGCGTGAGCAGGAACGCCGCCTCCGGCCCGAGCGCGGGGTGGGCCTCGATCAGCTCGGCCAGGGCCACGTTGCGCTCCAGCGACTCACGCACCAGGGCGCCGACCACCGCGTGCGCGTCGCGGAACGGCATGCCCCGCTCGACCAGCCACTCGGCGAGGTCGGTGGCGGCGAGGTACGGCGAATCGGCGGCGGCCTTCATGCGGCGCAGGTCGAAGCGGCCGGTGGCCAGGAGCCCTGCCATCGCCGCCAGCGCGAGGGCCATCTGGTCGACCGAGTCGAACAGCGGCTCCTTGTCCTCCTGCAGGTCGCGGTTGTACGACAGCGGCAGGCCCTTCAGCGTGGCCAGGAAGCCGGCGAGGTTGCCGAGGATGCGCCCCGCCTTGCCCCGGGTCAGCTCGGCCACGTCGGGGTTCTTCTTCTGCGGCATCATCGACGAGCCGGTGGCGTAGGCGTCGTCGAGGCGCAGGAAGCCGACCTCGTCGCTCGCCCAGAAGATCACCTCCTCGCCGATGCGGGAGAGGTGCACGGCGAGCAGCGACAACGCGAACAGCGACTCGGCCACGAAGTCGCGGTCGCTCACCGCGTCGAGCGAGTTCTCGAAGAGGCGGGAGAAGCCGAGGTCATCGGCCACCGACTGGGGGTCGAGGGGCAGCGACGAACCGGCCAGGGCGCCGGCGCCGAGGGGCGAGGTGTCGGTGCGCTTGCGGGCGTCGAGGAGGCGCTCGACGTCGCGGGCCAGCGCCCACCCGTGGGCCAGCAGGTGGTGGGCGAGCAGCACTGGCTGGGCTCGCTGGAGGTGGGTGTAGCCGGGCAGGTAGGCGTCGCCGGCCTCGTTGGCCCGCTCGAGCAGGGTCTGCTGCAGATCGAGCACCCGGTGGGCGACCTCGAGCAGCGCCCGTTTGGTGTAGAGGCGCAGGTCGGTGGCGACCTGGTCGTTGCGGCTGCGCCCGGTGTGCAGCTTGGCGCCGCTGCGCCCGGCCAGCTCGGTCACCCGCCGCTCGATCGCGGTGTGGATGTCCTCGTCGGTCGGGCCGAACACGAACGACTCCGCGCCCAGCTCCGCTTCGACCTGGTCGAGGGCGGCGAGCACGGCGTCGAACTCGTCCTGGTCGAGCAGCTCGGCGCGGCGCAGGCCCCGGACGTGGGCGCGTGAGCAGGCCAAGTCGTCGACGGCGAGGCGGCGGTCGAAGGGGAGGCTGACCGTGAACGCCAGCAGCTCCTCGGCCGGCCCGCCGGCGAAGCGGCCGTGCCAGAGCGTGCTCACCGTCGCCTCACGAGCCGCCGCCGGCGGCGAGCGCCCCGTTGCCCTGCCGGCTCGCCCAGGTCTGCACCCCGAGGCCCCAGATGCGCACGAAGCCCTCCGAGTCCTCGTGACGGAACGCGTCGGCGGCCTCGTAGGTGGCGAGCCCGTAGTCGTACAGGCCGTGCGGCGAGCGGCGCCCGACCACGAAGCAGCGCCCCGGCTCACAGCGCAGCCGGACCTCGCCGGTCACGAAGCGCTGGCTCTCGGCGACGAACGCGTCGAGCGCCTGCTTGAGCGGCGAGAACCACAGCCCGTCATAGACCAGCTCCGCGTAGCGGTGCTCCAGGCGCAGCTTCTCGTGGTGGAGGTCGCGCTCGAGGCAGATCGACTCGAGATCCCCGTGGGCGAGGATCAGCGCCAGGGCCCCCGGCGCCTCGTAGGTCTCGCGGCTCTTGATGCCGACGCGGCGGTTCTCGACCATGTCGAGGCGGCCCCAGCCGTACGCGCCGACCAGCTCGTTCAGCCGCGCGATCAGCTCGTGCAGGGCCAGCGGCGCACCGTCGAGCGAGACGGGCGCGCCGGCCTCGAAGCCGACGGTGAACTCCAGCGCCTCGCTGGCCGCGACCCGGGTCATCTCCCACACCCCTTCGGGCGGGCGGGCCCACGGGTCCTCCATCTCGCCGCACTCGATGGCCCGGCCGAAAAGGTTGTCGTCGATCGAGTACGGCTTCTCCTTCGTGGCCTGCACCGGGATGCCCCAGCGGGCGGCGTACTCGATCGAGTCCTCCCGGGTCATGCCCCACGTGCGCACCGGGGCGAGGATCTCGAGGTCGGGCGCCAGCGCCCGCGTCGAGACCTCGAAGCGCACCTGGTCGTTGCCTTTGCCGGTGCAGCCGTGGGCGACGGCGTCGGCGCCGTACCGGCGGGCGGTGGCCACGAGATGCTTGGTGATGCACGGCCGCGACAGCGCCGACACGAGCGGGTACCTGCCCTCGTAGAGGGCGTTCGCCCGGATCACGGGCGCGCAGTACTCGTCGGCGAACTCGGCGCGGCAGTCGACGACCTCGGCGGCAATGGCGCCGGCCTTCACGGCGCGGGCCTGCACGGCCTCCCAGTCGCCGTCCTGGCCGACGTCGGCCGAGAGCGTCACGACCTCCACGCCGTGGTGCTCAATCAGCCAGCGGACGCAGACGGAGGTGTCGAGGCCGCCGCTGTAGGCGAGCACGACGCGCTTGGGCATGGTTGGGACCTTTCACGGGATCGGGGGACGATGCGGGCCTTCACAGGCCCGCCAGCTCTCTCATGCGGGCGGCCACGGCGGGGCCGCCGACGTCTTCGGCGGCGACGACGAGGATCGTGTCGTCGCCGGCCACGGTGCCGAGCACGCCGTCGAGCCCGGCCCGGTCGAGCGCCGAGGCGACCACGTGCGCCGAGCCGGGGGGCGTGCGCAGCAGCACCAGGTTGAGCGACTGGGTGACCTCGACCACCCAGTCGCTGCACACCCGGCGCAGGTGATCCTCGGGGGCGACCTGGTCGACGGGCAGCTCGGGGATGGCGTAGGCGGTCTCGCCGCCGCGCACCCGCACCTTGATCGCGCCGAGGTCCTCGAGGTCGCGCGACACCGTGGTCTGGGTGGCGGCCACGCCCTCGGCGGCCAGCAGCTCGACGAGCTGCGCCTGGCTCGTGACCTCGTGCTGCTCGAGCAGCCGGGCGATGCGGTGCTGGCGCTGGATCTTGCCGACCCGACCGCCGGCCGGGGCCCGCTCGTCGATGCTCATGGCAAGCTCATGGCTGGCAGAGCAGCCAGACGAGCAGGCCGCGAGCGGCGTGCATGCGGTTCTGCGCCTGGCGCCACACCCGGCTCTGGGCGCCGTCGACCACCCCGGCGGACACCTCCTCGCCCCGATGAGCGGGCAGGCAGTGCAGGAAGATGGCGTCGGGCGCGGCCCGCTCCATCAGCGCTTCGTCGACGGTGAACCCGGCGAAGGCCTCGCGTCGCCCGGCGGCCTCGCCCTCCTGGCCCATCGAGGTCCACACGTCGGTATAGACCACGTCGGCGCCGGCGACCGCCTCGGCCGGCCGGTCGGTGACCACCACCTCGGCGCCGGCCCGCCCGATGCGGGACAGGTCGGCCGGGCCGAACTGGTAGCCGGGCGGGTTGGCCACCCGCACCTTCGCGCCGGCCATCGCCGCGGCCAGCGCGAACGAGCGGCACACGTTGTTGGCGTCGCCCACGAAGGCCAGCGTGCGGCCGCTGACCCCGCCGAACTCCTCGCGGATCGTCAGCAGGTCGGCCAGGGCCTGGCACGGGTGGGCCACGTCGGAGAGGAGGTTGACGACCGGGGCGACCCCGCAGGCCGCCATCCGTTCGACCACGTCGTGGCGGAACACCCGGGCTCCGATGACCGCGTGGTAGCAAGCGAGCGTGCGGGCCACGTCCTCGACCGACTCTCGCTGGTCGAGGCCCACCTCGCTCCCCTGGATGTACACGGGATGGCCGCCGAGCGCCACGACGGCCAGCTCCATCGAGTTGCGGGTGCGGGCCGAGGGCTTCTCGAAGACCAAGGCGACGCCCTGGCGATGCAGAACCGGCGGCGGCGCCGGGTCGAGCGCGGCGAGCAGCACGGCGTCGAGCTCGGCGGGGGTGAGGTCGTCGACCTCGAGGAGGTGCCTCATCGTCGCCTTACTGCAGCAGCTTGCCCAGGATCGCGACCGCCTCGTCGAGCTCCTCGTCGCTCACGAGCAGCGGCGGTGCGAGCCGCAGGGCGGTGGCGGTGATGCCGTTGATGACGAGCCCGGCGTCGAGGGCCTCGTTGGCCACCTCGGGCCCGTTGCGGGAGGCCAGCTCGACGGCGATCAGCAGGCCCTGACCGCGGACGCCGGCCACGCCCGGCAGCGCGGCGAGCGCCTCGGTGAGCCGGGCCCCCGCCCGCGTGGCCCGGGCCGGCACGTCCTCGCGCTCCATGATCTCGAGCACCTTGCGGGCCGCAGCTGCGGCCAGCGGTTGGCCGCCGTAGGTGGTGGCGTGGTCGCCGGGCACGAACGCCGCGGCGACCTCCGCCCGGGCCCAGCACGCGCCGATCGGCATGCCGTTGCCGAGGGCCTTGGCCATCGTCACCACATCGGGCCGCACCCCGTAGTGCTGGAAGCCGAACCAGGCCCCGGTGCGCCCGAGACCGGTCTGCACCTCATCGACCATGAACAGCAGGCCCCGCTCGTCGCACAGCCGCCGCACCCCGGTGAAGTACTCCACGGTGGCGGGGTTCACGCCGCCCTCGCCCTGCACCGGCTCGAGCAGCACCGCGGCGCAGGTGTCGTCGAGCGCAGCGTCGAGCGCGGCGAGGTCGTTCCACGCCACGTGACGGAACCCCTCGGGCAGCGGCTGGAACGGCTCGTGCTTGGCCGGCTGGCCGGTGGCGTGCAGGGTGGCCAGCGTGCGGCCGTGGAACGAGCCGTAGGCGCTCACCACCACGTGCTTGCCCCGCCCGCCCCACTTGCGGGCCAGCTTGATGGCCGCCTCGTTGGCCTCGGCGCCGGAGTTGCAGAAGAACACCTGTCCCCCGCCGCCGATGAGCCGGTCGAGGGTCTGGGCGACGGCCCAGTTGTGCTCGGTGCCGTACAGGTTGGACACGTGCAGCAGCCGCCGGGCCTGCTCGGCGATGGCGTCGGCGACCTCGGGGTGGGCGTGGCCGAGGCCGGTCACCGCCAACCCGGAGAGGAAGTCGAGGTAGCGGCGGCCGTCGGCGTCCCAGAGCTCGGCCCCGGCGCCGCGCACGAACATCACCCGGGGAGGGCCGTAGGTGGGCATCAACGGGCAGCGGTCGAGCCCGATCGGGGCGTGCATGGCCTCGGCGTGGGTGGTCATCCGGTTCGGTCTCCCCTTGCGAAGGTCGGCTCGGGCGCCACCATGGTCCCGATGCCGGCGTCGGTGAACAGCTCGAGCAGCAGCACGTGCGGCGTGGTCCCGTTGACCATATGGGCGGAGCCGACGCCGCCCTCGGCGGCTTCGATGCACGCCTCGGCCTTGGGGATCATGCCGCCCGAGATCGTGCCGTCGGCGATGAGGGCGCGCAGCTCGGTCGTGGTGGCCCGCCCGATCAGGCTCGCCGGGTCGTCCGGGTCGGCGAGCAGGCCCTCCACGTCGGACAGGTAGACGACCTTCTCCGCGCCGAGGGCGCACGCCACCGCGCCGGCCACCGTGTCGGCGTTGATGTTGTAGGCCTGGCCGTGCTCGTCGGCGCCGATCGTGCTGATGACCGGGATGAGATCCTCGGCCAGCAGCTTGTGCAGGATGGCCGGGTTGACGGCGGCGACGTCGCCGACGAAGCCGAGCTCGGGGTCACGCGCCTTGGCGACGATGAGCCCGGCGTCGGCGCCGGAGAGGCCGACCGCCAACGGGCCGTGACGGTTGATCGAGGCGACCACGTCGGAGTTGACCTGGCCGAGCAGCACCATCCGGGTGACGGCCAACGCGTCGGCGTCGGTCACCCGCAGCCCGTTGCGGAACTCGGCCTTGAGGCCGAGGCGGCTCATCATCTCGGTGATCTGCGGGCCGCCGCCGTGCACCACCACCGGGTGCACGCCGACCGAGTGGAGCAGCACCACGTCCTCGGCGAACTGCCGCGCGAGCTCGGCGCTGACCATGGCGTTGCCGCCGTACTTGACCACGACGGTGGCGCCCCGGAAGCGCTGGATGTATGGCAGCGCCTGCACCAGCACCTCGGCGACCGACGCGGGGTCGCGCAGGCTCACGGGTAGAGGCCCACGAGCGGGAGGCCGGCGGTCTCGTCGAGGCCGAGCGCGAGGTTGGCGCACTGCACGGCCTGGCCCGAGGCGCCCTTCACCAGGTTGTCGAGCGCGGCGATGACCACCACCCACCCGGTGCGGGGGTCGCCCCGGGCGGTGAGGTGCACAGTGTTCGAGCCGAGCGTGGCCTTGGTGGAGGGCGAACGCTCGCTGACCACCACGAACGGCTCGTCGGCGTAGGCGGCCTGGAGGACGCCGAGGGCGGCGTCGGTGTCGACCGCGCCGTCGGCGCCGGCCGGGCGGGCGTAGCAGGTGGCGAGGATGCCCCGGTTCATCGGGGCGAGGTGGGGCGTGAACAGGATCTGCACCCGTTCAGGCCCGCCGCCCTTGCTCGCGTGTTGGGCGACGGCCTGCTCCATCTCGGGGGTGTGGCGGTGCGTGAGCAGGCCGTACGCGGTGAAGTCCTCGTCGACCGCACAGAACGTGGTGTTGGGCTTGGCGGCGCGGCCGGCGCCGGACACGCCGCTCGCGGCGTCGACGACGAGGCCGGTCGGCTCGACCACGCCGGCCCGCACGAGCGGGGCCAGGGCGAGCGAGGCGGCGGTGACGTAGCAGCCGGGGGCGGCGATCAGCGCGGCGCCGGCGAGGTCGTCTCGGAACAGCTCCGGCAGGCCGAACACGAACTCGCCGAGCAGCTCCGGTGCGGCGTGGGCCTCGCCGTACCACGCCGGGTACAGGCCCGGGTCCTTCAGCCGAAAGTCAGCAGCGAGGTCGACCACGTGCTTGACCCGGGTGCGCAGCTCGGGCAGCAGGGCCTGCGAGGCGCCGTGGGGCAGGCCGAGGAACACGAGGTCGAGCCCGTCGACCCGGCCGGGGTCGTACTCGTCGAACCGCCGCGCTCCGTAGGCGGCGGCGAGGCTCGGGTAGAGCGACGCGACCGGCTCGCCGGCCTGCGAATCACCGGTGGCCAGCTCCACGCTGAGCAGCGGATGGGCGGCGCAGAGACGCAGGAGCTCGGCGCCGGTGTACCCCGACGCCCCGATGATGCCGACACGAATCACGGCAAGATGATACACCACTGTGCATAGTCATGCCGCCGAATTGCGGGCCGATCTCCCCCCGCCGACGTGGCCCCTACTGTCGCCGAATCCATCGCGCCGATTCGATATCGAATCGGCGCGACACAACGAAAACGCTGTATGTGCTGGTGCGGAGGCTGGGTAGGGCGGGCGCCGAATTCGGCGGGCGGATTCGGCGCGGCGGATTCGGCGGGCTGGGCGTCAGCCCCGCAGGGCGGCGTCGTGGGCGGCTTCGACGGCGGCGATGCAGCGCTGACGCACCGACGCGAGGTCGTCGTCGGTCAGCGTGCGCTCGGGCGACTGCAGCCGCAGGCGGAAGGCCAGGCTCCGCCGGCCCGGCCCCACCTGCTCGCCTCGGTACACGTCGAAGAGGTCGGCCTCGGCCACGAGCGGGCCCCCGGCGCCGCGCAGGGTGGCCAGCACCGCGGCCGCCGGCACGGTTTCTGCGGTGTCGAACGCGAGGTCGAGGTCGCTCGACGGGAACCGGGAGAACGGCCGGAACGGCCGATCCCCGGCCCGGGCGGCCAGCACCGCGTCCAAGTCCAGCTCGAGCAGGCCGATCCGCTCCGGCGCGTCGAACGCCGCGGCCGCCGCCGGGTCGATCTCGCCGACCCAGCCGAGCACCGCGGCGCCGGCCTGTATCCGGGCGCTTCGGGTCGGGTGGAGGCCGGGCGCCTCGGCCGCCTGCAGCGTCCACTCACCCACGCCCAGCGCCTCGGCGACCGCCCACCACAGCTCGACCGCGGCCGGGGCCTCGGCGTCGCCCAGCACGACCGCCAACTGCTCGCGCTCGTCGGGCAGCTCGGCGGCGGGGTCGGCCGGCGGCCGGTACACGTGCCCCAGCTCGAAGAGGTGCACGCCGAAGTTCCGGTGCGACGCGTTGTAGCCGAGCGTGCGCAGGAGACCAGGCCGCAGCGACGGCCGCATGATCGACTCCTCCTTTACCAGCGGGTTCGTCACCTCGATGCCCTGGGAGTCGAGGCCGGCCCGCTCGAGCTCGCCCGGCGCGAGGAACGGCAGCGGCATCGCCTCGCTGACGCCGAAGCCGACCAGCACGCTGCGCAAGGCTCGCCGCGCCGCCTGCCGGTCGCTCAGCCGACCCGGCTGCACCGAGGCGGGCACGGTCTTGGCGATGTTCGAGTAGCCGTGGTGGCGGGCGATCTCCTCGATCACGTCGATCTCGGTCGCCGAGTCGGGCCGGAAGGAGGGGACGCTCACCAGCGTGTCCGGCCCGTCGGGCTGGCCCGCGAAGCCGATCGGCGCCAGCAGCTCGCGCACCCGCTCCGCCGAGAGCGATGCGCCGAGCAGCCGGTTCACCCGCTCGGTGCGCACCCGCACCACCGGCGGCGCGGGCAAGTTGCCCCTCTCGTCGACCATGCCGGGCGCGAGCGCCGCGCCGCTCGGCGCCAACAGCTCGGCGAAGCGCAGCATCGCCAGCTCGACCACGCCCGGGTCGACCCCCCGCTCGAAGCGGGCCGACGCCTCGCTGCGCAGCCCGAGGCGCTTGGAGGTGTGGGCGATCGAGAGCGGTCGCCACCAGGCCATCTCCAAGGCGATCTCGGTGGTGGCCTCGTCGATCTCGGTGGATGCGCCGCCCATCACCCCGGCCAGCGACACCACCCGGTCCGACCGGTCGGCGATCACGCCGTCACGCACGGTGAGCTCGCGTTCGATCCCGTCGAGGGTCACCAGCCGCTCGCCCTCACGGGCCCTCCGCACGCGCAGGGTCCGCCCGGCGATCTTGGCGAGGTCGAAGGTGTGATTGGGGTGGCCCAGCTCGAGCATCACGTAGTTCGAGGCGTCGACCACGTTGTTGATGGGGCGCATGCCGCAGGCGAGGAGGCGGTTGGCGATCCGCTGCGGCGAGGGGCCGACCGCCACGTTGGTGAGCACCCGCACCGCGAAGCGGCCGCATAGGTCGGGGTCGAGGAGCTCGACCCGCAGCCGCTCCCCGGCGTCGGGCCCGGGCCCCGCCGGCGCCTTCGGCTCGGGGAGCGCGAACGGCACGCGCAGGCGGGCCGCCAGGTCGCGGGCGACGCCGAGCACCGACATGGCGTCGGGCCGGTTGCCGTTGATCTCGAGGTCGAACAGCGCGTCGGCCTCGACGCCGAGCGCCTCCCGGATGGGGGCGCCCAGCTCAAGGCCCGGCTCGAGGATCATGATCCCGCCGTGATCGGCCCCGAGGCCGAGCTCGCTCGCCGAGCAGCACATGCCGTTGGACCACTCGCCCCGCAGCTTGCGACGCTCGATCGTCATGCCGTTGGGCATGGTGGTCCCGAGCGTGGCGAAGGGGATCACGTCGCCCACCGCCATGTTGAAGGCCCCGCAGCACACCTGGACGGCGTCGCCCCGGCCGAGCTCGACGTCGACCAGCTGGATCTTGTCGGCGTTCGGGTGGGGCCGCAGGCCGGCGACCCGCCCCACGACCACCCCGTCGAGCCCTTCGCCGAGCAGGTCGAGCGCCTCGACGGCCATGCCGAGGTCGCTCATCTGGTCGGCCAGCTCCGCCGGGGCGCCCTCGAACGGGGCGAACTCACGCAGCCAGGACAGCAGGACTTTCACGGACGCTCTTTTCCGGGAGGGTTTCCTGGGGGTCGTTCGGAGCCGGCGCTCAGAACTGGCGGAGGAAGCGGATGTCGTTGGTGAACAGCTCGCGCAGGTCGGCGAAGCCGTGGCGGCGCATGGCCAGGCGATCGATGCCGAAGCCGAAGGCGAACCCCGACCACGCCTCGGGGTCGATTCCGCAGTTGCGCAGCACGTTGGGGTGCACCATGCCGCAGCCGCCGAGCTCGAGCCAGCTGCCGTCGGGCAGGCGAATGTCGTACTCCGCCGAGGGCTCGGTGAACGGGAAGTACGAGGGCCGCAGGCGGCTGGTGAACTCGCCGCCGAAGTAGGCCTGGGTGAACTCCTCGAGCGTGCCGGCCAGGTCGCCGAAGGTGATGGCCCGGTCCACGACCAGGCCCTCGATCTGGTGGAAGACCGGCATGTGCGTGGCGTCGGCGGTGTCGCGCCGGAACACCCGGCCGGGCATGATCGAGTAGATCGGCGGCGCTTGGGTGGTCATCACCCGGATCTGCACGGGCGAGGTGTGGGTGCGCAGCACCGTGCTCTCGGGCGCGCCGTGGTTCACGTAGAACGTGTCCTGCATGGCGCGGGCGGGATGACCGGGCGGGAAGTTCAGCGCCTCGAAGTTGTACCAGTCGGTCTCGATCCCTGGGCCCTCCGCGATCGTGAAGCCCATGCCCACGAACACGTCCTCCAGACGCTGCGAGGCCTGCGTCACGAGGTGGAGGTGGCCCACTTGGCGGGTCGGGCGCACCTCGGTGAGATCGAGCCGCTCGGCCTCGTGGCGCGCCCGCCGCTCGGCGGCCTCGAGATCCGCCCGGCGGCCCAGCAGCGCGGCCTCGACCGCCTCGACCGCCTCGTTGAGCGCCCTGCCCACGAGCCGGCGCTCGTCGGGCTCGAGGCCTCCGAGCTGCGGCTTCACCCCGCCGAGCGAACCCTTGCGGCCCAAGATGTCGGGCCCGAGCGCCCGCACCTCGTCGAGCGAGGACGCAGCGGCGATGCGCGCCAGGGACTGCTCGGTCAGACGCGCGACGTCGTCGATCAAGGTCACGGCTGACCAGGCTAGACACGGCGCCGGGGGCGCCGACCACATTTACCCCGCCGCTCGGCGTTGGCGCAGCGCCTCGAAGCACAGCACGGCGCCGGCCAGCGCGACGTTGAGCGACTCGGCCCGGCCGGCGAGCTCGATCGAGGCCAGCGCGTCGACCCCCGCTGCGACCTCGGCGGAGAGGCCGGCGGCCTCGTTGCCGACCAGCAGCGCGACCGGACCGGTCCAGTCGAGCGAGGTGTGCGCCACGCCGCCGTGGGCGGCGGCCGCCACCGTGCGCAGGCCCCACTGCGAAAAGGCCGCCAGCGCCGCCGCCGGCGCCGCTTCCAGCGCCATCGGGACATGGAAGAGCGAGCCGGCGCTGGCCCGCACGGTCTTCGGGCCGAGCGGATCGACCGACTCGCCGACGAAGACCACCCCGGTTGCGCCGGCGGCGTCGGCGGCCCGCACCAACGCCCCCGCGTTGCCCGGATCGCGCACCTCCACCAGGGCCAACACGAACGGCGCCGCCGCCGCGGCGACCGCCGCGGCGACCCCGGCGAGGGTCAGCGAGGGCGCCGGCGCGATCGCCGCCACCGGCTGAGGCGACGCCGCGTCGAGCGCGCCGGCCAGGGCGTGGGGCGCGGTCTCGTGGAGCGCGCAGCCCGCCGCCGCGGCCCGCGCCAGCAGCCCCGGGTCAGCGCCGGCCGCCCAGAACAGCTCCTCCAGCTCGACCCCGGCGGCGAGGGCCTCGCCCACCGCCTTGGGGCCCTCGATCACGAACGCCGCCTCCTCCACGCGCACGCTGCGGCGCCCCGAGAGGCGCCGCAGCCGTTTGACTCGTGGGTTGGAGGCGGCGAGCGGCGCCGGAGCGGGCCGGCCCGGACCGCCGTGGAGCGGGCGGCTCAGGCCTGCGCCCCCGCCCGGTTCGCGGTGTCGACCAGCGCGCTGAACGCGCCCGGGTCGGACACGGCGAGGTCGGCGAGAACCTTACGGTCCACCTCCACGCCGGCCTCTTTCAGCCCGGCGATGAACTTGCTGTAGCTGGTGCCGTTCTGGCGGCACGCCGCGTTGATCCGCTGGATCCACAGGCTGCGGAACTCGCCCTTGCGCGCCCGCCGATCGCGGAAGGCGTACTGGAGCGAGTGCATGACCTGCTCGTTGGCGGCGCGCACACTGCGGCTCTTGTTGCCGTAGTAGCCCTTGGCCCGCTCGAGGACGACGCGGCGGCGCTTCTTCGAGTGGACGGCGCGCTTGACCCTGGCCATGGGGGTCTCCTTTCAGGGGGAAGCCGAAGACGACGGAACTGGGGGCGAAGCGGCTGCGTGGACGCTTCAGATGCCGAGCTGGCGACGGATCTGGCGGTCGTCGCCGGGCGCCACGTCGACCTCGTCCTTCAGGCGGCGCTTCCGCTTGGAGGCCTTCTTCTCCAGGATGTGCTTGCGGAACGCCTGGCGGCGCATCAGCTTGCCGGAGCCGGTGAGGCGAAACCGCTTGGCGGCGCCGCGATGCGTCTTCATCTTGGGCATTGAGGGACCTCAGTAGGTGGTTGGGTGGGCGAGTTGGGCGGCTGCGTTCGGGGGCGGGCCGGGACAGGCCGGCCCCCGAACCAGCGGTGCTCAGGCGGCCGGCGCGCCCGGCTCGCCGGCGTCGTCAGGCCGATCGGGCGGCGGCTGGCCGTTGCCCGCCCCGGCGGCCACCGGCGCCGCGGACTCGTCGTGGCCGTTCTCGGATTCGGCGAGCTTGCGCTGCGCGGCCTCGAACGCCGCCTGGGCCTTCTTGTCGGGCGCCAGCACCATCGTCATGTTGCGCCCGTCGAGGCGGGATTCGACCTCGACGCGGCCCACGTTAACCACGTGCTGGGCCACCCCCTCCAAGATGCGCCGGCCCAGCTCCGGATGCTGCATCTCTCGACCCCGGAACATGATGGTGACCTTGACCTTGTGGCCCTCCCGCAGGAACTCCATCACCTTGCGGGTCTTGGTCTCGAAGTCCTGGGTCCCGATCTTGGGCCGGTACTTCATCTCCTTGACCGACACGTTGCTGGCGTGCTTGCGGGACTCTTTGGCTCGTTGGGCGGCCTCGTACTTGAACTTCCCGTAGTCCATGATCCGGCACACGGGCGGGTTCGCCTTGTCGGCCACCTCGACCAGGTCGAGCTCGAGCTCCCTCGCCATCGCCAAAGCCTCGGGCAACGGCTTGATCCCGATCTGGCTGCCGTCGGGCGCAACCAGACGCACCTCGCGGGCGCGGATCCGGTCGTTGATGCGAGGCTCGTTGTTCGTCGGCGGTGCTATCGCCGATCACTCCTGGTCAAGCCACAGATCCTCTCTGCGTCGCTTCCTACCTCCTCGTTAGCCGCCCGTTGCGCCGAGGGCTCAGGCCCAAAACGCGAACCAGGCGGACGCCGAAAAGCCGACGTCCGCCGCCGAGAGCCGACCGGCAAGCCCACCGGCGCCTGCAGGCGCTGATGGCCCCCGTTCACGGCGCCTCTCGTCGATGTTCGTGCGACCCGGACGCACGCCCCGCACGCGGGGATGGCCGGGTGGGAGCCCGCGGGCCCCGCTTCTCGGGTTGAATGTCGAGCCTAGAGTACACCTATGAGCAGCATCTGGACACCCCGGGGCGAGCACCCCGTGCCGCCGGAGGGCGCCGGGGACGAGCTCTCGGTGGAGGACCTTTCGCCCGAGGAGCAGGCGCAGCTGGCCGAGCTGGCCGAGCAGGTCGCCGAGACCCGCCGCCAGGTGGCGGCCGCTCCGGCCGAGTCGGTGGTGGCGAACCACCTGATCGGCCTGTACGAGCTGGCCGCCATCCACCTCGGCCAGGAGACCCCGAACCTGCCCGCGGCCCGCCTCGCCATCGACGCGCTGGCCGCGGTGCTCGACCGGCTGGCCGGCCGGCTGGGCGAGGCCGAGGCCACGCTGGTGGAGGCCCGCAGCCAGATCCAGCTGGCCTTCGTGGCGGTCTCGGAGCGCAGCACGGCCTAGCCGGCAGCGGTGACCTCGGCCGCCTCCCAGACGCCGGGCGCCCCGGGGCGCACCGCGAAGCGGACCCGCGTGCCCGGGCGGGTGGTGCGGGAGCCGTCGGCCAGCGCCGTGCAGTGGAACGGGTAGGCGCGCCCGTCGTCGCCGACCACCACGCCGAGGCCCCGCTCCTCGTCGAACTCGGCCACCCGGCCGGCTCTCACGGCACGATCTTGCTGATCGGCAGCTCGATGATGTCGGTGGCGCCAGCGTCTTTCAGGGCCGGGATCAGCACGTTGATCTCCGCCTTGGGCACCACCGCCTCGACCGCGTACCCAGCGCCGCCGTAGAGCTCGTTGATCGTGGGCGACTTCATGGCCGGCACCAGCGCGACCACCGTGGCCAGCGACTCGCTGGCCACGTTGAGCTTCACGAGCACCCGGCCCCGGGCCGAGAGCACGCCCTGGAGCAGCGTGTGGAGCTGGCCCATGGCGTGGGCCTTGGCCGGATCGGCGGCCGAGGCAGGGTTGGCTATCAGCTCGGTGTAGCTCACGAGGATGGTGTCGACGATCTTGAGGCCGGCGGCGCGCAGCGCTCGGCCGGTCTCGGTGATGTCGACCACGCAGTCGACGATGTCGGGCACCTTGGCCTCGGTGGCGCCGTAGGAGAGCCGCACGTCGGCCCGCACGCCGCGCTCGGCGAAGAAGCGGGCCGTCAGGCGGGGGTACTCGGTGGAGACGCGCACCCCCTGGTGCAGGTCGGCCACCGAGGCGACCGCCGAATCGTCCTTCACGGCGACCACGATCTTGACCGGGTTGGCGGTGGCCTTCGAGTAGCGGAGCTCGCCGAGGCTCACCACGTCGGCGCCGGTCTCCGCGACCCAGTCACGCCCGGTGATGCCGATGTCGAAAAGGCCCTCGGCCACGTACTCGGGGATCTCCTGGGGGCGCAGGATCCGCACGTCGATCACCCGGGGGTCGGCGATGGAGGCCTTGTAGTCGACCGAGGAGCTCCGGCTCACCGTGAGGTCGGCGGCTTCGAAGAGCTCGAGGGTCGCCCGCTCCAGGGACCCTTTGGGCAGCACGAGCTTCAGCACGACGCCTCACGTTAGCGGCGGGCCGGCCGGACGCCGTCAACCGATCGGGGCGCGCTACTCCTTGGGGAGATCCGCCAGGAGGTTCACCATCTCGATCGCGGTGTGCGCCGCTTCGGCGCCCTTGTTGCCGGCCTTGGCGCCGGCCCGTTCGATCGCCTGCTCGATCGTGTCGGTGGTGAGCACGCCGAACACGACCGGCACGCCGGTGTCGAGCCCGGCTCGGGCCACCCCGGCCGCGCACTGGCCGGCCACGTGCTCGTAGTGGCCGGTGGCGCCCCGGATCACCGCGCCGAGCGTGATCACCGCGTCGAACCCGCCGCCGGCGGCGAGCCGCTTCGCCACGAGCGGGATCTCGAACGCGCCCGGCGCCCACGCCACCAGCACGTCGTCCTCGGCGACGCCGAGCCGGGCCAGGGCGTCGAGCGCGCCGGCGAGCAGCCGTTCGGTGATGAACTCGTTGAAGCGCCCGCAGACCACGCCCACACGGATGCCCTCGCCCCGCAGGGCGCCGGAAAGGGTGCGGGCCATCTCAGTCGGCGGCGGCGCCCCAGCCGCCCCACATCGGGTCGCCCCACTCCACGTCGAGCCCCTGGAGGAGGTGGCCCATCCGCTCCCGTTTGGTGCGCAGGTAGCGGATGTTCTCCCGGTTCGGCGCCGACTCGTGGGCGACGCGTTCGACGATCTTCAGCCCGTACCCCTCGAGGCCGGTGTACTTCTCGGGGTTGTTGGTCATGAGCCGCATAGTGGTGACGCCGAGGTCGGTGAGCATCTGGGCGCCCACGCCGTACTCGCGGGTGTCGACCGGGAGGCCCTGCTCGAGGTTGGCGTCGACGGTGTCGTGGCCCTGTTCCTGCAGGGCGTAGGCCCGCAGCTTGTGGCCGAGGCCGATGCCGCGGCCCTCGTGGCCCCGCAGGTAGACGAGCACGCCGCTCCCCTCGGCCGAGATGCGCTCCATCGCCTTGTGCAGCTGCGGCCCGCAGTCGCAGCGCAGCGAACCGAACACGTCGCCGGTGAGGCACTCGGAGTGCACCCTGACCAGCACCTTCTCCTGGGCGGCGACGTTGCCCTTGACCATCACCAGGTGCTCGGCGCCGTCGAGCAGCGAGCGGTACCCAATCGAGCGGAAATCGCCCCATTTGGTGGGGATGCGGGCCTCGGCCACCCGCTCGACCAGCTTCTCGCAGGTCTGGCGGTGGCGGATGAGATCGGCGATCGAGATCAGCAGCAGCCCGTGCTCGGCGGCGAACTCGACCAGGTCGGGCAGCCGGGCCATCGTGCCGTCGTCCTTCACGATCTCGCAGATCGCGGCGGCCGGCTCGAGCCCGGCCAGCCGGCAGAGGTCGACCCCCGCCTCGGTGTGCCCGGCCCGCTGCAGCACGCCGCCCTCCCGGGCGCGCAGCGGCAGGATGTGGCCGGGGCGGGCCAGCTGCGCCGGCCGGGTGCTCGGCGCGGCGAGGGCCCGCAGGGTGGCGGCGCGATCGGCGGCGGAGATGCCGGTGGAGGTGCCCTCGACGTAGTCGACGGTGATCGTGAACGCCGTGCGATGCGACTCGGTGTTGCGGTGCACCATGAGCGGCAGGCGCAGGCGGTCGGCCCGCTCGACCGAGATCGGGGCGCAGATGAGCCCGGAGGTGTGGCGCACGAAGAACGTGACCTTCTGCTGCGTGGCGAACTGGGCGGCCATGATCAGGTCGCCCTCGTTCTCACGGTCCTCGTCGTCGACCACCACGAGCATCTCGCCGCGGCGGAACGCGGCGATGGCGTCCTCGATCGAAGCGAACGGGTGACTGCTCATGCGTCGCGCCCCCCTGATTTGCCCGTCTGTGCCGGCACTGCTGGGTCGCCCCGCACCTTAGCGCCGGCCAGGACGCGCGTCCCAGCCGACGGGAGGAGACGCGGGCTCATGCCGGGGCCACCTCCACGCGCAGGTCGTCGCCGAGGCGGGCGACCGAGAGCAGCCGGCCCCGCCACAGCTCGGCGATCGTGGCTGCGCCCGGGCCCCGGAACACCCCGAGCGCGTCGTCGCCGCCGAACAAGGCGGGCGCCAGGTAGAGCACATAGCGGTCGACGAGGCCGGCTCGATGGAAGGCGGCCGCCACCCGCGGCCCGCCCTCCACCATGAGCTGGACCACGCCGCGCCGGCCGAGCTCGTCGAGCACGTCGGCGAGCTCGCCTCCGAGCTCGAGGCAGGGGTGGACCCGCGCGCCGGGCTGCGCTCGGCCGAGCACGACCCGCAGCGGGTCCCCCTTCCGCTCGAGCGCGGCGACCTCGGGCGGAAGGCGGCGCACGGTGAGCGCCGGGTCGTCGGCGCGGACGGTGCCGGCGCCCACCAGGATGGCGTCGCTCTCGGCTCGGAGGCGGTGGGCGTCGGCCCTCGCCTCGGGCCCGGTGATCCACTGGCTCGACCCGTCGGGCGCGGCGGCGCGGCCGTCGAGGGTCCCGGCCAGCTTGAGCACGACGTAGGGGCGGCCCGTCCGGCGGTGGGTGAGGTAGGGGGCGAGCTGCTCGGCGGCGGCCTCGGCCCCGACGCCGACCACCACCTCGATCCCCGCCGCGGCCAGCTCCGCCAGGCCCTTACCCCCCACCAGCGGGTCCGGGTCCTCCAGCGCCACCACCACCCGGGCGACGCCGGCGGCGATGATGGCCTGGGTGCAGGGCCCCGTGCGCCCGTGATGGCAGCAGGGCTCGAGGGTGGAGTAGAGGGTGGCGCCGCGAGCTGCGGCGCCGGCCGCCGCCAGCGCCGCGATCTCGGCGTGGGGACCGCTCTGGCCCTGGGTGAAGCCCACGAACCCGCCGGGGGCGATCACGGCGCCGACCCACGGGCGGGGCGACACCGCGCAACGCGCCCTCCACGCCTCGGCGACGGCGCGGGCCATGTGCGCGGCGTCCTCAGCAGGCGAGACCGGCAGCGCAGGCACGGGCGGCGCAGCCACGGCGCTACGGGGGGCTCGGCGTGTCGGTGAGGAGGCGGAGCGCGTGCGGCACCACGTCGAGCACGGCCTCGAGGCACTCCTTCGCGCCGCCCGGCGAGCCGGGGGTGTTGAGGATGAGCGCGCCGCCTCGGGCGCCGGCGACGCCGCGCGACAGCCGGCCGAGCGGGTTCACGAGCCGCATCGCCTCGGCCATGCCCGGCGCCTCGCGCTCGATCACCGTGCGGGTCGCCTCGGGTGTGAGGTCCCGGGGCCCGAACCCGGTGCCGCCGGTGGTCACCACGAGCCCGGCGAAGCCGTCGGCCATCTCGACCAGCGCAGCGGCCACGGTGTCGACGCCGTCGGCGACGGCTCGGCGCTCCACCACCCGGAACCCGGCCGCGCGCAGCGTCTCCTCGAGCACGGCGCCGGAGCGGTCTTCGCGCGTGCCGTGGATCACCCCGTCGGACGCGGTGAGGACCTTCGCCTCGAGGCCGTCCGCGCCTTGGCGCGGCGAGTGGGAATCGGTCATGGCCTGCTCACCTCCCGGGCCGGACCGTAGCGCGACGCCGCGGCGCTCACGGCTCGGGCGGGCGGCGCAGGCGCAGCACCGCCATCCCGTCGCCGCCCGCCGCCGGCAGCAGCAAACCGCCGCGGCCCCAGGGCCGCCACGGCGGCGGCGGGAGGGCGAGCGGCTCGAGGGCGGGCGCGGCGGCGGCCAGCGCGGCGTCGACGCCGAGGGTCTCCACCGCGGTCAGCGTGCAGGCCGAGTAGACGAGCAGCCCGCCGGGAGCGAGCAGGTCCACCGCCGCCCGGACGAGATCGCCCTGCAGCACGGCGAGGCGTTCGGGGGCATCGGCGTCGAGGCGCCAGCGGGCGTCGGCCCGGCGGCCGAGCACGCCGAGGCCGGAGCAGGGGGCGTCGACCAGCACGAGGTCGAAGCGGCCGGGCCGCACCGCCGGGCGGCGGCCGTCGCTCACGACCGGCCACACCGCGCCGCTCGCGCCGAGGCGGTTCACGTTGGCGGCAATGAGCCCGGCCCGGCCCGGCGCCACGTCGAGCGCGGCGACGGTGCAGCCGCGCTCGGCGAGCAGGGTCGCCTTGCCGCCGGGCGCGGCGCACAGCTCCACGGCCCGCATCCCTGGGGCCGGCTCGCAGAGCTCGACCACCGCTTGGGAGGCGAGGCCCTGCACGTAGCCGTCGGGCCGAACGGCGGGCGGGCCGGGGTCGTTCATGGCCGCCAGCGCGTCGAGCGCGGCCGCCTCGCCGAGGTCCTCGCTCAGCCGGGACACGATCCAATCGGGATAGCTGAGCAGCACCGCGGGGCTCGGCCAGGCCAACGCGTCGACGCCGCCCGCCTCCCCCAGCTCGGCGGCCACCCGGCGCAGGACGGCGTTGACGAGGCTCTGGCCGGGGCCCGACACCGCGGCCACGGTGGCGTCGACCGCGGCGTGCGGCGGCGTGCCCAGGAACGCGAGCTGGTAGGCGCCCAGGCGGAGGGCGGCCCGCACGTGGGGCTCGACCGGGCGCAGGAGCCACCGATCGATCAGCCAGTCGCAGGCCCGCCGGCGGCGCAGCGAGCCGTAGACGAGGTCGGTGACGAAGGCCCGGTCGCGCCGCGCCAGGCTCGACGCCTCAAGCAGGCCGGGCAGGACCAGGTTGGCGAAGGCGGCGGTCTCGTCGATGCGGGCCAGCGCGTCGACCGCGACTCGTCGGGCGGCGGATCCCGGCGCCGGCGGGCGGGCGGGCGTCGGCCGGGTCCCCGCCGGCGGGTCGGGGCGGGGGCGCCGCCCG
>JBJXGF010000296.1:0-9913 GCA_046153015.1 Acidimicrobiales bacterium
GCAGCTCGACACCCTCGAACTCGGCGGTGATGTGTGCCAACTGGGACGCGTACGTCGCCCAGGTCCGCTGGCGCAGGCCCCGCTGCGCCAATCAGCGCGCCGCGTAGGCGCCGAACCGCTCTCGCCCGAGCGCCGGATCGACGTGCGTGCCCTTGCCGATCTCGGTCTCCATCCGGGCCAACCACGCCCGCGCCTCGGCTTTCGTCGCGACGGTCACTTCGGCCGCGACCGGCCGCCCGAGGTGCCAGTAGCGCGCCTGGTGGCGCCCGCTTGGCAGCGTGCGGATGGTGCCGAAGGGTCGGCTCCGTGCCAATTCGTGCCCCCTGATGCCGGATGTTCTAGGCGCCCTCTACGCACGTAGCCCGGCCGCTCGTCTTGTCAAACTCGACGATATAGCCTTTGACCAGGAGGTTTATTGGGAGCGGGTGACGAGAATCGAACTCGCGTTCTCAGCTTGGGAAGCTGATGTTCTGCCTCTGAACTACACCCGCGGGACCGGGCTCAGCCTACCTGCCGGCGCCGAGCCGATCCAGGGAAAGCTACGGTGGCCCGATGGTCCTCTCCGACGGCACGCTGCGCCGCTTCATCGCCGAGGGCAGGCTCGGGCTCGCGCCGTTCGACCCCGACCTCGTGCAGCCGGGCAGCGTCGACGTCCGCCTCGACCGGCGGTTCCGGGTGTTCCGCAACAGCCACACCGCGGTGTGCATCGACCCCTACGACCTGGCCGACGACCTCACCGAGCAGGTGACGGTGGCCGAGGGGGAGGCGTTCATCCTCCATCCCGGCGAGTTCGCCCTCGGCTCCACGCTCGAGGTGGTCCGGCTCCCGGCCGATGTGGTGGCCCGCGTCGAGGGCAAGTCGAGCCTGGGCCGGCTGGGCATCCTCATCCACGCGTCGGCGGGCTGGCTCGACGCCGGCTTCGAGGGGGCGGTCACCCTCGAGCTGTCGAACGTGTCGCCGCTGCCGGTCAAGCTGTGGCCGGGCATGCGCATCGGCCAGTTCTCGTTCATGCTGCTCGACCGCCCGGCCGAACGCCCCTACGGGCACCCGACGTTGGGCAGCAAGTACCAGCATCAGGAGGGCCCGGTCGAGAGCCACTACCGGCCCGACGCCGCCCGCTGACGCCAGACGCTCAGCTCAGACGGGCTGGTCAGGCCCCGCCAGCGCCCGGGCCTCGGCGGCTCGGGCCTGGGCGATGAACGCGGGGGCGCCTTCGTAGCGGGCCTCGCTCGCCTCGATGGCCTCGAGCAGGTGCATCGAGATGTCGGCCACCCGCACGGAGTCCTCCTCGACGCCCATGGCCGGCCCGACGCCCTTCACCCCGTCGTCCATCATGATGTAGCAGAACGGGCAGGCGGTGGCGATGCGGGTGGCGCCGGTGGAGAGCAGCTCCTGGGCCCGCTCGTCGTTCACCTTCTTGCCGACCGTCTCCTCCATCCACATGCGGGCCCCGCCGGCGCCGCAGCACATGCCCTTCACGCCGGCCCGCCCCGCCTCCACGATCTCGATGCCCTTCAGCGCGCCGATGACCTTACGGGGCGAGGCGTACACGTCGTTGTGGCGGCCCAGGTAGCACGAATCGTGGTACACCACCCGCTCGTCGAGGCGGGCGTCGGCCAGGTCGAGGCGGCCGTCGGCGATCAGCGACTCGAGCAGCTGGCTGTGGTGGATCACCTCGTAGCGCCCGCCGAGCTGGGGATACTCGTTCAGCATCGTGTTGAAGCAGTGCGGGCACTGGGTGACGATCTTCTTCACGCCCATCTCGTTCAGGGCGGCGACGTTCTGCTTGGCCAGCATCTGGAACAGGTACTCGTTGCCCGAGCGGCGGGCCGGGTCGCCGGTGCAGAGCTCGGAGGGCCCGAGGATGGCGAAGTCCAGCCCGGCCCGCTGCATCAGCTTGGCCATGGCTTCGGACACCCGGCGGTTCTTGTCGTCGAACGAGCCGGCGCAGCCCACCCAGTAGAGGTACTCGTGGGTGAACGGCTCCCCGGGGTCGACCACCTCCACGCCGGGGGCCCGCCGCGTCCAGTCCGCCCGCTCCGACTGGCTCATCGCCCACGGGTTTCCGGAGTTCTCCATCGAGCGGAACGCGTTGCCGAGCTCGGTCGGGAAGTTGGACTCCATGAGCGACAGGTAGCGCCGCATGTCGAGGATCTTGTCGAGGATCTCGATGCCGACCGGGCAGTTCTCGTCGCACGCCTTGCACGAGGTGCAGGCCCACAGCTCCTCGGGCGTGATCCGCTCGAACATCCAGTTGGCGGGCACGGTGATGTCCCGGTCCACCCCGATCGGGGGCGACACCGGCGGCGTACCGGTGCGGGCCATGACCTCGCCGGTCTTCAGCACGATCTCCCGCGGGTCGAGCGGCTTGCCGGTGGCGTGCGCCGGGCAGACGGCGGTGCAGCGGCCGCACATCGTGCAGGCGTCGGTGTCGAGCAGCTGCTTCCAGGTGAAGTCCTCGACGGTGGCGGCGCCGAAGCTCTCGAGCTCGGTCGTCTCCATGTCGGGCAGGGGCTTCATGGCGCCCTTCGGCCGGTCCCGGTCCCGCAGGTAGAGGTTGAGCGGCGAGGTGAACATGTGCCGCAGCATCGTGGTCGGCAGGATCACGAGGAAGGCCACGAAGCTGGCCACGTGGGCCAGCCACATGGCCTGATGCCAGCCGTGCACGCCGTCGGCCCCGTCGACCAGCGCCGAGAGCCCGTAGCCCACGAACGCCCAGCGCTCGAACTCGGGCCGGCCGTCGATGGCGATGCGGAACATCTCGGCGAGAAAGCCGGTGACGGCCATGGTGAGGAACACGCCGAGGATCACCGCGTGCTCCGGACGGCTCTTGATGCGGATCCGGTAGGGACGCTGCACGTAGCGGCGCAGGATCGCCCACACCACCCCGGCCAGGAGCCCGAGGCCGGCGACGTCGCCGATGAGCGCGTAGGCGCGATACACGTCGCCATGGAGGAACTTCGCGGACTCGGGGAGCTGGTGGTTGACCTCGAGCACGGTGGTGACGGCGAGCAGGATCAGGAAGCTGAAATAGATCAGCGAATGCATGATCCCGGCCTGCGGATCGCGCAGCAGCGTCTGCATGTACACGCCGGTCCGGAAGTCCTTCAACCGGCGGGGGAGGTTGTCGAAGGTGGTCTCCCGGCGGTCGGGCCGGCCCCGCTCCCAGTTGCGCACCCGTTGCGAGAACAGCACGGCCCCGTAGACCACGAGGACCGGGATCACCGTGTAGAACGCCAGCTTGAACGCGCCCGGGATGTTGTGGAACACCTCCCGCGTGACCGGCGAGTCGTCGTGCTGCTGGAACACGGTGGCCGCCACGCCGGAGAGCGCGGTGACGGCCGCGAAGGCCACACCCAGCCCGATGACCAGGTGATGCGGCCGGATGCGGAAGCGGTTCATCGAGGCGAGAAGCTAGTCCCCGTTTCGCTGGCGAAGCGGAGTTCACCACCAAGAAACAGCGGGGAAACACCGGGCGCCTAGCGTGCGCCGGCAATGGATGTCGTGCTCGTGCGTTGGCCGACGGATGCGGCCCGGCGGGAGAGCCTGCAGCGGGAGCGCCGGGCCCGGCTGCTGCTGGTGGAGTCCGGTTGCGCCGCGCCGCTCTGCACCGATGCGCTCGAGGACTGGATACGCGTTCCCGCCGACGAGGCCGACCTGCGCGCCCGGATCGACGGGCTGCGGCTGCGCGCCGGCTCGGCAGCTGCCGCCCGGCCGGCGCTCGACGGCGACGGGCTCCTGCGCACGCCGGCCGGAGGCCGGGTCGCGCTGCCGCCGGTGGAGGCGCGCATCGCCGGCGCCTTGCTCGAGCGCTTCGGGGCGGTGGTCAGCCGCGACCGCCTCGCCGTGGCCGGCTGGGGTGAGGCGAACCCGGGCCGCAACGCGCTCGACGTGCACGTGCTGCGGCTGCGCCGCCGGCTGGCGCCGATCGGCCTCGTGATCCGCACCGTGCGGTCACGCGGCTACCTCATGGATTGCGTCGAGGGCGCCGCCGTCGGCCCCGCCCCTAACGAAGGAAAGGCATCCGCATGGTCCACCTCGTAACCGCCATCATCAAGCCCCACATGCTCGAGGGGGTGAAGGATGCGTTGCGCGATGCCGGGGTGGCCGGCATGACCGTGAGCGAGGTGCGTGGCTTCGGCCGCCAGGGCGGCCACACCGAGACCTATCGCGGCGCCGAGTACACGGTCGACTTCCTGCCCAAGATCAAGGTCGAGGTGCTGACCGGCTCGAGCGACGCGGAGAAGGTCGCCGAGACGATCCGCCTGGCCGCCCGCACCGGCAAGATCGGCGACGGGAAGATCTGGATCACCCCGGTCGATCGCGCCATGCGGATCCGCACCGGCGAGCTCGGCAGCGACGCCGTGTAGTCGAACTGTGTAGGCGGGCTCGGGCTCAGCCTGCCTGGCGGGCCACGGCCGCGGCGGCGGCCTTGGCCGCCTCCACGTCGCCCACGAAGCGGGCCTCGATCGCCAGCTCCTTCGCGGGAGCGAGATCGGCGCCGAGCTCGTACACGATCGGCGCCCCGGTCGGCAGGTTCAGCTCGGCGATCTCGTCGTCGCCGATCCGGTCGAGGTGCTTCACCAAGGCCCGCAGGCTGTTGCCGTGGGCCGCCACGAGCACGCAGCGCCCGGCCCGCAGGTCGGGCACGATCGAGTCGTGCCAGTAGGGCAGCATGCGCGCCACCACGTCCTTCAGGCACTCGGTGCGCGGGATCACGTCGGGCGCCAGCCACGCGTAGCGCGGGTCGCCGGCGGCGTCGAACTCGCTGCCCGGCTCGAGCGGCGGCGGGGGTGTGTCGTACGAGCGCCGCCACACGAACACCTGCTCGGCCCCGTAGCGCTCGGTGGTGGCCTTCTTGTCGAGCCCGGTGAGGCCGCCGTAGTGCCACTCGTTCAGCCGCCAGGAGCGCCGCACCTCCACCCAGGGCCGGCTCATCTCCTCGAGGGCGAGCTGTGCTGTGCGGATGGCCCGGATCAGCAGCGAGGTGTGCAGCACGTCCGGCGCCAGGCCCGCTTCGGCCATGGCTCGCCCTCCGGCTCGCGCCTCGTCGCGCCCCTTCTCGGACAGGTCGGCGTCGTGCCACCCGGTGAACAGGTTGCGGGCGTTCCACTCGCTCTCCCCGTGGCGGAGCAGGATCAGCGTGCTCATCCGGCACAGGGTAGAGGGGCGCCCACCGGGCAGAGGTTGAGCGGTATGCACTCAGGATTTCGCGCTCGCTGACAGTAAGAGATGTTGTCGGAGCGGAATAGCGGCGGGCTACCATGGGGTTCGCTACTGCGTAACCGCAATCTTCTCGTCAAGGGAGCACGCTCATGCCCAAGGCCGTCGGCATCGACCTCGGCACCACCAACTCGGTCGTCGCCTTTCTCGAGGCCGGCGACCCCGTGGTCATTCCCAACGCGGAAGGCGCCCGCACCACGCCCTCGGTGGTGGCGTTCTCGAAGACCGGCGAGGTGCTGGTGGGCGAGGTCGCCAAGCGCCAGGCCATCACCAACCCCGACCGCACGATCCGCTCCGTGAAGCGCCATATGGGCACGTCGTGGAAGATCGACATCGACGGCAAGAACTACACGGCGCAGGAGATCTCGGCGCGGACGCTGATGAAGCTGAAGCGTGACGCCGAGGCCTACCTGGGCGACGCGGTGAACCAGGCCGTGATCACGGTCCCCGCGTACTTCGACGACGCGCAGCGCACCGCCACCAAGGAGGCGGGCCAGATCGCCGGGCTCGAAGTGCTGCGCATCATCAACGAGCCGACCGCCGCAGCTCTGGCCTACGGGCTCGACAAGGAGGGCGCCGACCAGACGATCCTCGTGTTCGACCTCGGCGGCGGCACCTTCGACGTGTCGGTGCTCGAGATCGGCGACGGGGTCTTCGAGGTCAAGTCCACCCACGGCGACACCAAGCTCGGCGGCGACGACTGGGACCAGCGGGTGATCGACTGGCTGGCCACGCAGTTCAAGAACGAGCACGGCGTCGACCTCTCGGCCGACAAGATGGCCATGCAGCGCCTGAAGGAGGCGGCGGAGAAGGCCAAGATCGAGCTGTCGTCCACCCAGCAGACCCAGATCAACCTGCCGTTCATCACCGCCACCGCCGCCGGGCCGCTCCACCTGGACTACAACCTGACCCGGGCCAAGTTCCAGGAGCTGACGGCCGACCTGCTCGATCGCTGCCGCATCCCCTTCGAGCAGGCGCTGCGCGATGCCGGCGTCGCCAAGGGCCAGCTCGACCACGTGATCCTCGTGGGCGGCTCCACCCGCATGCCCGCTGTGTCCGACCTCGTGACCTCGCTCACCGGCAAGGAGCCGCACAAGGGCGTGAACCCCGACGAGGTGGTCGCGGTCGGCGCCGCCATTCAGGCCGGCGTGCTGAAGGGCGAGGTGAAAGACGTCCTGCTGCTCGATGTGACCCCCCTCTCGCTCGGCATCGAGACCAAGGGCGGCGTCATGACCAAGCTGATCGAGCGCAACACCACGATCCCCACCCGGCGCACCGAGGTGTTCACGACCGCCGAGGACATGCAGCCGTCGGTGGAGATCCACGTGCTCCAGGGCGAGCGCGAGATGGCGCAGTTCAACAAGACGCTCGGCAAGTTCCAGCTGGTCGACCTGCCCCCGGCCCCGCGGGGCGTGCCTCAGATCGAGGTCACCTTCGACATCGACGCCAACGGCATCGTGCACGTGTCGGCGAAGGACCGCGCCACCGGCAAGGAGCAGTCGATGACGATCACCGGGCAGTCCTCGCTCGGCAAGGACGACATCAACCGGATGGTGCGCGACGCCGAGGCCCACGCCGAGGAGGACCGCCGCCGCCGCGAGGAGGTCGACGTCCGCAACCAGGGCGACTCGCTCGTGTACCAGACCGAGAAGCTGCTGCGTGAGCAGGGCGAGAAGATCACCGGCGACGAGAAGACCAACGTCGAGAACGCGCTGGCCGAGCTGAAGACGGCGCTGGCCGGGACCGACGTGGAGGGGATCAAGACCGGCATCGAGCGCCTCATGAACGCCAGCCAGCAGTTCGCCCAGACCCTGTACGACCGGGCGGCGGCGGAGAACAGCTCGGCCGGGGCGGGCGGCGGCTCGGCGGGCGGCGACGACGACGTGGTCGACGCCGAGATTGTCGACGAGGGCCGCTGATGACAGCCCAGGGCGACGCCGGCGACAACGCGGCGCCCGTCGACGCCCACGCCGCGGCCCCGGAGGCCGGCGCGGCGGGTGATCCCGCCGACGCCGCCCCCACTGCCGCCCCCACCGTGGGCGGCGGGGGCCGGCCCCAGGGGCCCGCCGCCCCCTCGGCGGCTGCCTCTCGGTCCGGCGCCGGCGAAGGCGCCGAGCCGACGGGGCTCTCGGTGGAGCGCCTGATCGACGATCTCGAGCGGGTCACCGCCGAGCGGGACTCCCACGCAGAGGCGCGCATGCGTCTCCAGGCGGAGTTCGAGAACTACAAGAAGCGAGTGGCGAAGCAGCAGGCCGATCAGCTCGAGCGGGCGGCCGAGTCGCTCGTGGCCAAGCTGCTGCCCGTGCTCGACGCGTTCGACGCCGCGTTGGCCCACGGCGCCGAGGGCGTGGAGCCGCTCCACGCCTCGCTCGTGGCGGTGCTCGAGAAGGAGGGCCTGGAGAAGGTTCCCGGCGTCGACTCCGCCTTCGACCCCAACCTCCACGAGGCGGTCATCCACGAGGCGGGCGACGGCGAGGCCAGCGTGGCCGACGTGATGCGAACGGGCTACCAGTGGAAGGGCCGGGTGCTGCGGCCGGCCATGGTCAAGGTCCGCGGCTGACGCCGCGGGCAGGGAACGACGGGAGCAGGGTGGCCGCGCAGCGAGAGTGGTTCGAGAAGGACTACTACAAGATCCTCGGCGTCGGCGGCGACGCCTCGCCGAAGGAGATCACGAAGGCCTACCGACGGCTCGCGCGCCAGCTCCACCCCGACGCCAACCCGGGCGACGCCAAAGCCGAGGAGCGCTTCAAGGAGGTGACCGCCGCGTACGACGTGGTCGGGGACCCCTCCAAGCGCGCCGAGTACGACGAGGTCCGTCGCCTGGGCCCGTCGGGGGGCGTGTTCACCGGGGGCCCCGGCGGCGGCCCGGGAGGAGGCTTCACCTTCTCCGGCGACGCCGCCGACCTGGGCGACCTCTTCGGCGGCCTCTTCGGCCGGGTCCGTCGCAGCGGCGGCGCCGGGCCGGCGGGGCCGCGCCCGGGCGGCGGCCCCCAACGGGGCGACGACCTCGAAGCCGAGCTGCACCTGTCGTTCCTCGATGCCGTGCAGGGTGTGACCACCTCGGTCAACATCACGAGCGACGCGCCCTGCCAGCAGTGCGGCGGCAGCGGCGCGGCGAAGGGCACCCGGCCCAAGACCTGCGGGCGCTGCGGCGGCCGCGGGGTGCTCGACGACAACCAGGGTTTGTTCTCGTTCAGCCAGACCTGCCCGACCTGCGCCGGGCGAGGCGTGGTCGTCGAGGAGCCCTGCCCGCACTGCCGGGGCGCTGGGGTCGAGCGCCGGCCGCGCGAGGTCCGGGTGCGGATCCCGGCCGGGGTGGAGGACGGCCAGCGCATTCGATTGAAGGGCCGCGGCGGCCCGGGCCGCAACGGGGCGCCGGCGGGGGACCTCTACGTGACCGCCCGGGTCGGCGACCACCCGGTGTTCGGCCGGTCGGGCGCCAACCTGCTGGTGGCGGCGCCGATCAGCTACCCCGAGGCGGTGCTGGGCGCCGACATCGCCGTGCCCACACTCACCGACGGGCCGGTCACGCTGAGGATCCCGCCGGGCACCCGCAGCGGGAAGACCTTCCGAGTGAAAGGCCGCGGGGTGGCGACCGCAACCAAGACCGGCGACCTGCTGGTGTCGGTCGAGCTGGTGGTGCCGCAGCACCCCACGGCCGCTGAGCGCGAGGCGATCGAGGCGCTGGCGAAGGTGGCGCCGCCGCCGGCGCGGGCGGGCGGCGCAGGGCCGGAGGATTGACAGTGAGCGGTCGTACTGGTCGCGTACGGCCAGCCGGGCCGGAAGGGCAGGAGACAGAGGGCCGACGATGATGAACCGGGGCTTCGCGAACCTGAACACCCGGGCGGTGTATGTGATCTCGGTGGCGGCCGAGCTGGCCGGGATGCATCCCCAGACGCTGCGGGTGTACGAGCGCAAGGGCCTGCTCGACCCGGCCCGCACGGGTGGGGGGAGCCGCCGCTACAGCGACGCCGACATCGCCATGCTGCGGCGCATCCAGGAGCTCACCAACGAGGGCCTCAACCTGGCCGGCGTCAAGCGGGTGCTCGAGCTCGAGTACCGCCTCGCCGACACCGAGGCGGAGCTCGCCCGCGCCCGCCAGGCGCTCCACGACACCGTCGTCCAGGCCAACGAGGCCATCAGCCACGCCGTGGCCGAGGCGCATCGCGAGTACCGGCGCGATCTCGTGCCCGTTCGCCAGAGCGTCGAGCTGTACGACCACCGCCGCGCCCGACGCTGACCGGTCGGCCGCCCGGTGCGGTTGGCGGCGCGGCGGGCCGCCGCTTCCCCCTGTAGTAACGTGATCGTGGTCAACGGGTCACGGCCAGCGCTCGGAGATTGCGGGCCGGCGGGTCAGCGGCCCGGAGCGAGCTGGGGTCTGGGGCGTGAGCTCCGAGCAACGAAGACCCGAACACGTAAGGAGACGTGACGCCGGGGAGGGCGCCCTGCGCGCCACTGAGCGGAGCGAGCGTGCTGGAGAGGTTCGGCGGCCGAGGCGCCATTCCATGAAGCGCCGACGTGATGCGGCCGCGGTCGGCGGCCGTTCTCACCGCCGCCGTGCCGGATGGGCCGCCCTCGTTGCGCCCGCAGCAGCCGCGCTCGCGCCGTTCGCAACGGTCCCCGCGGCTGTGGCCTGGCCGGCCCCTCACCCGCGCCTGGCTGCCGACGCGCCCGATCCCGCCCCCCCCCC
>JBJXGF010000299.1:0-18399 GCA_046153015.1 Acidimicrobiales bacterium
CCGCCAGCGGCGTCAGGCGCCCTTCGGCGGCGAGCCGTCGGCCGTGCGCCCGGATGCGCCGCCGGGCGCCGGGTGGGGCGCGGCGTCGAGCCCGGCGGCGTGCTGCTGCTTGGCGCGGCGGTTGGCCAGCGCCAGGAGCAGACCGATGACGAGCAGCGGCGCCGCCACGAGCAGGATCTCGTCCCAGCCGCCCTGGTGCGCAAAGATCGCCACGGCAGGAAGGTTACGCCCTGGGTCGGGCGTTGAACCCGTCGGAGGCGGCGGGCCGCGGAGGTTTCGCCGCCGCCGGCGTCGTGCCAGACTGCCGGGCCGAATCAGCCGGGACAATTCAGCGGGACAATTCAGCCGGGGACAACCGGGGACAACCCGGGGAAGGAGCGCCCGCAGCCGTCATGCGAGCCCGAATCGAGAAGGTCATCCAGGTGATCCGGCCCGCCATCCAGGCCGACGCGGGCGACATCTTCCTGCGTGGGGTCGACGAGGAGACCGGGGTGGTCGAGGTGGAGCTCGTCGGCGCCTGCGTGTCGTGCCCCGCCTCGACGGTGACGTTGCAGGCCGGGGTCGAGCGGATCCTCAAGGATCGCGTGCCGGGCGTGACCAAGGTCGTGAACGTGGGCGAGACGCTGGAGGACATCGGCAGCACGCCGATGCGCAGCCCGTTCGCCCCGCCGGTCAGCGAGACGCCGGTCTCGCTCTGACGAGGCCCCGCCCCACCGTGCGTCAGAACGACCCGTCGTCCCTGCTCGCTGCAGCGCGGGCCGGCGAGCGCCGCGCCCTGGCCCGGCTGCTCTCGCTCGTGGAGCAGGGCGGCGCGCCGGCCCGGGAGGTGGGGCGGCTGGCCTACCCGCTCGGCGGGGCGGCCTACACCGTGGGGATCACCGGCGCCCCCGGCGCCGGCAAGTCGACCTTGACCTCGGCGCTGATCGGCGAGCTCCGGGTCGAGGGCCTGGAGGTGGCGGTGCTCGCCATCGACCCCTCCTCGCCCTTCTCGGGCGGCGCGATCCTCGGCGACCGGGTGCGGATGGGCGACCACGCGCTCGACGACGGCGTGTTCATCCGCTCGATGGCCACCCGCGGCCACCTCGGCGGCCTCGCCCTCGCCGCGCCCGAGGCGGTGCGGGTGCTCGACGCGGTCGGCCGGAAGTGGGTCCTGCTCGAGACGGTGGGCGTCGGCCAAGTCGAGGTCGAGGTGGCCGAGGCCACCGACACGACCGTGGTGGTGGTGAACCCGGGCTGGGGGGACGCCGTCCAGGCGAACAAGGCCGGGCTCATGGAGATCGCCGACGTCTTCGTGATCAACAAGGCCGACCGCCCCGGGGTGAACGACACCCGCCGCGACCTCGAGCAGATGCTCGACCTCGCCCCGCACCGCGCCGACGGCGTGGATTGGCGGCCCCCGATCGTGGCCACGGTGGCCTCCGACGCGAAGGGCGTCGACGAGCTGTGGCGCACGATCGGCGCCCATCGCGCCCACCTCGAGGCCACCGGCCGCCTCGCCGGGAAGCGGGCCGATCGGCTCGACCGGGAGCTGCGCCAGATCATCGCCGAGCGCCTCCAGGAGCGGGCCGACCAGCTGTGCGCGTCACCGGAGTTCGAGCGGCGGGCCGCTCAGGTGCTGGCCCGCGCCATCGATCCGTGGACCGCCGCCGACGAGGTGCTGCGCGCGGTCGGCGCCTGACCAGACGGCGCTGCGCCCCGGCGCGGCCCCCGCCCTGTGCCCGGGGACGCTGTCGTCGAGGCTGTACGGTCAGGGCGTGGACTCGCCGGGCCTCACCGTCTGCTACCGCCACCGGGACACCCCGGCCGGGGTCACCTGCCAGCGGTGCAGCCGGCCGATCTGCCCGCAGTGCATGAACTCGGCGTCGGTCGGCTTCCAGTGCCCGGAGTGCGTGGCCGGCGCCACCAGCCGGGTCATCCGCTGGCAGCCCGGCCAGCTCACGCGGCCGGTGGTCGCCATGGCGCTTGTAGCGGTCAACGTGTTGGCCTACCTGTGGGGCGCCGCCCGGCCTGAGGGGCGCGACCTGTCGATCGACGGCGGGCTGATCGCCCGGGCGCAGTTCCGAGGGTCACCGATCGGGGTCGACGCCGGCGAGTGGTGGCGCCTCGTCACGTCGGGCTTCCTCCACGGCGGGCTCCTCCACCTCGGCTTCAACATGCTGCTGCTCTGGCAGCTCGGCTCGGTGCTCGAGCCTCGCCTGGGGCGGGTCCGCTTCGCGCTGCTCTACGGGGCGTCGCTGCTGGCCGGCTCGGCAGGGGTGCTGCTCCTCGACCCGGACCGCTTGACGATCGGCGCGTCGGGCGCGGTGTTCGGCCTCATGGCCGCCACCGCCCTGTACCAGCTCAGCCAGGGCATGAACCCGTGGCGGACCGGAATCGGCGGGCTGGTGCTGGTGAACCTGCTGCTCACGTTCGCGCTGCCTCGCGTGTCGATCGGGGGCCACCTCGGCGGCCTCGTCGGCGGTCTCCTGTGCGGGGCGGCCGTGTTCTACGGTCTCGAGCCCGGCCGACCCACCGCCCAGACCAGGACGGCCAGCGTCGGGGCGTTCGTGGCGATCGGCGTGGCCGCCGCCGCCATCAGCCTGTGGGCCGCCGGGCGGCCGGTCTAGCCGAGTACTAGCCGGCGGCCGCCTCCACCTGGGCGCGCAGCGCCTGCAGGTTGCGCCGCCAGATCCACCCGAAGACCGGGCGAGCGGCCCGGGCGCCGGCCCGGCCGCCGAGCCACCACGGGAACTCCAGCTCCTCCTCCCACTCGAACAGCGTGCCCTGGCCCGCCGGGGAGAGCGTGAAGCGGCCGCTCCCGGTGACGGCGCCGATGTGGCGCACGCCCATCACCCGCGGCGGATCCCACTCGGTGATCTCCATGAGGTCGGTGAGCTGCAGGGGACCGACCCGCGTGTCGCACTCGAAGCGCAGGCCTACCCGCGGCTCGGGGTCCATCGGCAGCAGGCGGATGGCCCGGGCGTCCTGCATCCACTCGACGTGGGACTCGACGCGTTCCACCGCCCGCCACACCGCCGCCGGCTCGGCGGCGATCAGCACCCGCACGCATATGCTGCTCACCGCCCTGATGCTACGGGCCTGGCGTCGCGCCGATCGCCTCATCGCGTTGGGGAAATGGCCGCTGTACAACCCGGCGATGACCACCGCGCGCGCAGCAGAGGAGCTCGACGGCTTGGTGGAGGCGCTGACCGCCGTCGGCCGCCGGGTCCGCAGCGGGGTGCGGGGAGCGGCGGCCACCCAGGCCCGCCGCGGGTCGCCCCGCCCCGGCGACGGCTACGCGTTCCTCGACCGGGCGGAGCGCATCCTGCGCGAGACGATGAACATGGTCGGCGCCCGCTGGCCGGGGTGCCTGGTGCTCGACGGCCGGGAGGAGCCGGCCCCGGTGGGCGGCGGCGGCCCCTGGACCTACCTCGCCTCCCCGCTGGACGGGGCGCTCGCCTTCGCCGCCGGCAAGCAGAGCGCCTGGGTGCTGCTGGGCGTGGGCCGCCACGCCCGCACGCTCGACGAGCTGACCGCGTCGGTGGTGGTGGAGGTGCCGCTGCCCAAGGCCGTGCTCGGCCTCGTGGCCTCCGGGCGCGCCGGGCGCCTCGAGGCGGTCGACGACGACCTGAGCGGCCGGGGCCTGTCCGCCGCCGTCCTGCTCGGCGCCCGGCGCGGCGGCGCGCTGCGCGACGGCTTCGTGTCGGTGATGCGGGCCGCGCCGGGGGCGCAGCAGGCCATCGCCGCCTGGCAGGACGCCCACCTGGACGGCTTGGCCGTGCTCGACGACCCCGGCCGTTCGGCCGGGGCGCTGCTGGTGGGCCTGGCCGCCGGGGCCGACGCCGCGGTGTTCGACCCACGCCCGGTGCTCGCCCCCGGCGGCGCCGCCACCTACGCGCCCAGCCTGGCCGGCGTGGTGCTCGCCCGGGCGGCGGGCGCGCTGGTGGAGCGGTTCCCCGCCGGCGAGCTCGACGCGCCGCTCGACGCGGTGACCCCGATCGCCTGGGCCGGTTACGCCAACGCCGAGGTCGCCGCCCGCCTGCGGCCCGGCTGAGCCGGACCGGGCCGAGCCGGCCCGGGGGTCAGGCCCACTGCTGGCGGAACGGGAACAGGAACCGGTCGGCCACGAGCGTGAGGAAGCGCCGGGCGTGGTCGAAGCCGTCGGCCACCTCCGAGAGCAGGCGCCGGGAGCCGGGCAGGGGAGCGGAGCTGGCTGCGGCGCGGTACCAGCGCGGCCCCAGGTAGCCGAGCAGGCCGCCGATCCCGCGGTCGCCCACCAGCGCGCCGAGCTCGTCCCTCGTCGGCGCGCCCCCGCTGCCCGCGGGCAGCGAACGCACCAGCCGCTCCACCTCGATCGGGTGCGCGGCGCGGCGGGCGGTGTGGTCGGGGAACACGCCGGTCATGAACAGCGCTAAGTCGCCGAGGCGGCGGTACACGCCGCTGTGCTCCTCCTCGGGGAGCACCTCGAGCAGCCCGGCGAGGCGCGCCGGGTCGAGCTCGCTGAAGCGCCGCCGCTGCCAGCGCTGCCCGCGTTGCACCCAGATCGGGCCGCTGCGCACCTTGGTGTAGGACGCCAGGTGCTCGACGAGGAACAGCCGCCGCCACGGATCGACGCAGAACTCCCGGACGCCGGCGGTGTCGAAGACCGGGATCCGCCGGTGCGGTCCGATCCGCTCCTCGATGAACTGGCGGGTGAACAGGTCGATCACGCCGCGGTTGACGGCCACGGCGAACACGAGGAACGGCGACACCCGGGCCAGCAGCTCGGCCTGCTCCAGCGCGCCCTCGGGGGCGGCGACGGTCTCCGGGCCGGCCAACAGGCCCGCCGAGCCGAACAGACGCTCGAAGGTGGCGTCGTCGTTGAGCGCGGCCTCGACCCGGCTCGGGTCGGCGGCGAACCACGCCCGGGCCTCGTCGTCGCTCGCGGCGCTCCGGCCCGCGGCGACGGCGAGCACCGAGAGGTCGGCGCCGCCCAGCAGCTCGAGGTACCGCGCTCCGGGTGGGAGCGAGGGTGACACCATGGGGAAAGGGTAGCGAGCGCCGGGCGGCCGCGGCGGCTCGAATCGCCGCGGCGCACCGGGAGCTACCGGGCGAACGCGGCGATGACCTCGGCGAAGCGCTCGAGGGGCTCGTCGCTCGACAGGTCGGGGAAGCTCACGATCGCCTGGGCGACGCCGGCCTCGGCCAGGCCCCGGAAGCGGCCGACGTGCTCGGCGACGGTGCCCGCATGCTGCGCCTCGGCGAAGCGCGCCGCGCTCACCCGCGGCGGCCGCAGGCGCTCCACCAGGCGCTCCAGCCCGGCCCGGTCGCCGCCCACCAGCACCCGCCCGAGCTGGGTTATCTCGACCTCGGCGGGGTCGCGGCCCTGGTCCCGGCAGTGCTCGGCCAGCACCGCCGCCTTGTGCGCCACCACCTCGGCCTCGCCGAAGAGGTTGCAGGCGTCGGCGTGACGGGCGGCGAGGCGCAGCGTGCGCCGCTCACCCGAGCCGCCGACGAGGATCGGTATGCGCGCCTGGATGGGCCGGGGGTAGCACATCGCCTCGGCCACCGTGAGCGTGCGGCCCTCGAAGCGAGGCGCGCCGGGGCCCCACATGAGCGGCAGCAGCTCCAGGGCGTCCTCGAGCAGCTCGTAGCGGCGGCGCAGCGGCGGGAACTCGAAGCCGTAGGCGCGGTGCTCCCGCTCGAACCAGGCGGCGCCGAGGCCGGCGACGGCCCGCCCGCCCGAGAGCACGTCGAGGGTGGCGACGATCTTCGCCAGGTGCGCCGGGTTGCGGTAGGTCACCCCGGTCACGAGCGTGCCGATCCGCACGTGTCGGGTGGCGGCGGCTAGGAACCCGAGGGTGGTGTAGCTGTCGAGCATGTCGTGCCACGCTGGGCCGGCCGGCGGGATCTGCAGGTGGTGGTCCATCACCCAGAGCGAGGCGAAGCCGGCCTCCTCGGCGCCGGCGGCCACCGCCCGCAGGCGGCCGGCGATCTCGGCCGGCCCACCGGGCCAGGTGAACGAGTCGATCTGCAGGCCGAACCGCATGCCGGTCGGGTCCTCCTCCTGACGGCGGGCGAGGGCGGGCGCGTCGAGCATGGACGGGATCGTGCGCTCGACCGGTCCGGGGGCGGCCACCGCCCGCCACGCCTCCCGGTGGAGCCGCTCCTTCGTCTCGGCGAACGCCGCGAGCTGCGCGGTGAGCGCCTTGGCCGGCACCGGGCGGGGCCGGGCGGCGTTGCGGGCCCGGCAGAGCTTCGCCGGCGTGTCGAACACCACGGCGAACGCGTCCACACCGTGCCGGGCGGCCAGCTCGAGCCACCCGGCGCGGCGGACAGGGTCCGAACCGAGCGTGTCGACCACGGTGGTGAGCCGGCGGGCCAGGCGCTTGGCCACGAGCAGCTCGAGCAGCTCGAAGGCGTCGGCGCCGGCTCGCGGGTCGTCCTCGCCGTCGCCGACCATGGCCCGCAGCCGGTCGCTCGACACCACCGCCGCCGGGGGGAAGTTGGCGTCGGCCCAGGTGGTCTTGCCCGCTCCCGCCGGGCCGACCAGCACCACCAGGCAGGGGTCGGGCAGCCGCACGGCCGGGCCGTTCACTGCGGCGAGGCGCGGCTCAGAAGCCGGGCGGTGGGGTGAAGCCGGTTCCCGCCGCGTCGGCCAGGCGCCGGGCGGCGTCGATCGCGGTGCGGTCCTCCAGATAGGGGGCCACGACCTGCACGCTCACCGGCAGGCCCGCCTTGGTCCGCCCGAGCGGCGGGGTGGTGACGGGGAGGTAGGCGCCGCCGATGAAGCAGGTCCAGCGGATCAGGTCGAGGTACGGGCGCTCCTGGCCGTTCACGTGCAGGCGGCGTTGCAGCCAGCCGCCGTCGGTGGTGTGGGGGAACGCCGGGCCGACCGTGACCGGGCACAGCAGCACGTCGTAGTCCCGGAAGAACGCCTCCCACGCGGCCCGCGCCGCCTCCCGGCGGCGGTGCTGGAGCAGCCACTCCCGGTGCCGTTGGGTTTGGCGGGCCGTGGCCTCGACCACCTCAGGCTCGGCCGGGGCCCGCCCGTCGGCCACCTCGCACATGCCGGCGAAGCGGGCTTCGGACAGCGAGAGCGTGGTGGCGGTCGAGATCAGCGCCATGTGGGCCAGTGTGGTGTCGGTGAAGCCGACCCCCTCGGGCCGGGCGGCGCGGTCGACTTTGGCGCCGGCGGCGGCGAACGCGTCGCACGCCCGCTCGAGGATCTCGCGCATCTCGGCGTCGATCGGGCAGGTCGGGTCGTCGAGCCACGCGGCCACCCGGTAGTCGGAGGTCTTCTCGCCGCGCGGCGCGGGCAGCTCCACCCGCCACGCCTTGGCCCGGTCCGGGGTCGGCCCGGCGAGCACGCCGAGCAGCAGCTCGAGATCCTCCGCCGAGCGGCCCATCGGCCCGAGCACGTTGTTGTCGGCCTCCATCGTGCCGCCCAGGGGATGGTCGAGGTAGCCGAGGCCGGGCACCAACCCGAAGGATGGCTTGTGGCCCCACACTCCGCAGAAGTGCGAGGGCATCCGCACCGAGCCGCCGATGTCGGTGCCGAGCTCGAAGCTGGTGAGCCCGGCGGCCACTGCGGCGGCGGCGCCGCCGGAGGAGCCGCCCGGGGTGCGGGTGAGATCCCACGGGTTGTTGGTGACGCCGAACAGGTCGTTGTAGGTCTGCCCGTCGCCGGACCAGGTGGGGAGGTTGGTCTTGCCGAACACCACGGCGCCGGCCGCCTTGAGGGCGCCGACCGCCGGCGCGTCCCGCTCGGGCACGTAGTCGGCGAGCTGCTTCGCGCCGCCCGTCGAGCGGATCCCCGCAGTCTCCAACGCGTCCTTGATCGTGACCGGGAGCCCGTGCAGCGCGCCGAGCGGCTCGCCGCGGGCCTGGCGCTCGTCGGCCGCTCGAGCGGCGGCCCGGGCGGCGTCGGCGGCGAGGGTGACCACCGCGTTGATGCGGGGGTTGTGCGCCTCGAGGCGGGCGAGCAGGTGCTCGAGCAGCTCCAGCGCGCCGAGCTCGCCGGAGCGGATGGCCTGGGCCAGCTCCGTTGCCGGGCGGTGGGCGAGATCCCCGTGGGGCTGCGCCCCTGCCGAAGGTTGCGCTGCTGGCTGCGACCCGCTCATGGTCGGCCTCCCCCGTCGATCGTCCGGGCGCCACGATACCCCTGCAGAGCCGACGCCGACCGAGGGGGCGACCATGGCCGATCGATGGAGCGAGTACGGGGGGCCGGCGCCGAAGGCCGGCGCAGGCTGGAGCTTCGAGCCGCTCACGCCGCCGAGCCGGCTGTGGGGGGCCAACGGGATCGTGTGGGGCGCCGGCTCGCAGCTCATGGTGACCCAGGTGTTCGGCAGCCAGACCACCGCGATCGACGTGGACACCGGCGAGCATCGGCCCTTCGCCCCGCAGGGCGGCGGGATCTCGATGCCCGACGACGGGGTGTTCGGCGCCGACGGCTCGTTCTACGCCACCGAGCCGATGAACAACACCGTCTCGGTGAAGAACCCCGACGGCAGCTACCGGACGCTGCGCGACGACCTGCCCGGCGTGAACGGCATCACGATGGACCCCGCCCGCCGTCGCCTCTTCGCCGACGAGTTCCGCCCCGGCGGCCGCCTGCTCGAGCTCGACCCGTCCGGCGAGGCGGCGCCGCGGGTGCTGCTCGACGAGCTGAACGGGCCGAACGCCCTCGCCGTCGGGCCTGACGGCGCCATCTACTTCCCCCAGGTGATCGCCAACGAGATCTGGCGGTACGACCTCGAGACCGGCCAGAGCCGCCTCGCCTTCGCCGACCTGGCGTCGCCCACCGCGGTCAAGTTCGACTCGCAGGGCCGGCTGCTCACGAGCGAGGCTCGCGTCGGCCGGCTCACCCGGATCGACCTCGCCACCGGGGTCCGCGAGACCGTGGCGCAGGTTGCGCCGGGCATCGACAACCTGGCCGTGGGCGACGGCGACCGCCTGTTCCTGTCGCACTTCACCGACGGGCAGGTGGCCGAGGTGACCGGTGGGCGGACCCGCGTCCTCTCCGAGGGCGGGCTGTGCGGGCCCTACGGCGTGGCGGTGCGGGCCGACGGGTCGTTCCTCGTGGCCGACGGGCTCTCGGTGGCCGAGATCGCGCCTGACGGCTCGGTGCGCCGCCTGCTCACGTTGCTGGCCGACCTGCCGAGCATGGCGATCGCCGTCGGCGAGCTCGACGGGCGGGTGGCGGTGCTGGTCGAGCGGGGCCAGCTGTTCCTCTTCGGCCCTGACCGGGAGCGCACCTCGCCGGTCGGGCGTCTGCGCCACCCCACCTCGCTGGCGCCAGGCGGCGACGGGGTGCTGCTGCTCGTCGAGTCCGGCGAGGGGCGGGTGCTGCGGGTCGACGCGTCGGGGGTGATCGGCGAGGCGGCGACCGGCCTCAACCGCCCGCACAGCGCCGCGCTCGGCGCCGACGGCGTGCTCTGGGTCACCGAGCCCGACGCGGTGGTGGGCCTGCGCGGCGGCGAGGTCGTGTCCCGGGTGGGCGGCTTCGACGGGCTGCAGGGCATCGCCGTCGGCGCCGACGGCACGGTCGTGGTGGCCGAGCCGGCCGGGCGCCGCCTCGTGGCCATCGACCCCGCCTCCGGAGCCGCCGACACCATCGTGTCCGACGCGCCGATCGGTCCGCCGGTCACCGGCGCCCGCCTGCCGATGTCGTCGGTTCCGGTCACGGCCTCGGGCCGCGGGTTCGTGGTGGGGGCCAACGGCGAAGGCAGCCTCCGCCGGCTCAGCCGGGTGTAACGGCGGCGCCGGGTGTAACGGCGGGCCCGTCGGCCGTGTACCACGTGAGTGGGAGAAAACGTCACAGCGCTGCGGCGGTGAACGCCTCAATTGTCGACGCTGCGAGAAGCTATCCTCACGCAGCGTCGATATTTCGGGCCGATCGAGCGGCGGGCGCGTGACGTTTGCTCCCGCTCATCGTTCGCTCCGGTCAGCCGAGCGTGACCGAGCGTTCCACGCCGTTGACGCTCACCACGTAGTCCCGCGGGTTCAGCGGGGCGACACGCTGGGACCAGCTGAACGGGCTGAGCACCTGGATGCAGATGCGTTCGGGGTCGGCCCGCGAGGCCAGCTCGATCGTCACGCGTCCGGCGCCGGCGTCGAGCCGGTTTACGACCAGCTCGTGGCAGGGGGTGGGCAGCTGCCCGAGGGCGCGGACCACGATGGCGTCGGGCGCGTCAGGCGCCGGCTCGGCCTCCACCGCTTCGAGCGCGGCCAGCGGGCCGAGCGGCCACGCCGACCGGTCAGGCTCTGGCCGATCCGGTTCGGGCTGGCCGGGTCGGGGCGCCGACTGGGGCGCCTTCGCGCCGGGGCCGGGCAGGTGCTCGCTCGGCGACACGCAGGCCGTGAGCGCGCCCGCCGCCAGCGCGCCCGCCATCGCTGCACTCCACATCCCCCGCATACGGGAACGACGATAGGCGACCGTTCCCGGGACGCCACCAGCCGTGCCCAAGGTCACCACCGACTGGGGCGGCGGGCGGGCGCGGCGGACCTACCCTCAGAAGGCGTGGTACTCGCTCACCCGCACCCGTTCCGGCGCCCGTTGGGCGCCTTGGGCCTGTGGCGGACCTGGCGCGACGGCAAGGTCCGGCGCGTGGTCCGCCATCCGCTCTTCGCCGGTCTCCCGCTGCGCCAGGCGGCGGCGGTGGCCGCCATGCTCGACGTGACCGTGCTCGGCCCCGGCGCCGTGCTCGTGCAGCAGGGCAGCCACGCCGTCGAGAGCTTCGTGATCGTGTCGGGCACCGCCGAGGTGGAGATCGACGGGATCCCGATCGGGCTGATCGACAGCCGCCAGACCGTCGGCGTCGCCGCCCGGGCCAACAGCGTGCTCCATGGCGCGACCGTGCGGGCGCTCACCGAGATGGAGCTGTTCGTGCTGGCGCCCCGGCGCCTGCGGCCCTTCGTCGAGGTGGTGCCCCACGCCATCGGTCCGGACTGGGCCGACCAGCTCCCCCTCGCCGTGCCCGTAGCGGTCGGGTGAGCGGAGCGAGCCCGACGGCCGGGGCGCGCTAGCGACCCGGGCGTGGATGGGGTCTGGGGGCGCAGCCCCCAGGACAAGTTGGGGTGAGCGGAGCGGCCGGCCCCCGGCGGGTTCGGCCGGCCTCGGTTAGGGTGCGGCGCCTGACCGACGCGAGCCCGAGGAGCCGCCATGAGGCTGTCCGCCCCCCGCATCGACCCGATCCCCCCTGAGGCGTGGCCGGAGGAGATCCAGAGGTACAGCCAGGGAACGGCCACCGGCGGGGTGCCGAACGTCATCCGGACCCTGGCCAACCACCCCGAGCTCATGCGGCGTTGGATGGTGTTCGCCAACCACATCCTCGGCAAGTCGACCCTCGAGGTGCGTGAGCGCGAGCTGTTGATGCTGCGCATCGGCTGGCTGTGCCAATCGGTGTACGAGTTCGGCCAGCACACCCAGATCGCCAAGCGGGCCGGCATCTCCGACGCCGAGATCAAAGCGGTCACGGTTGGGCCCTCCGACCCGAGCTGGGGCGAGTTCGACCGGACCCTGTTGACCGCGGTCGACGAGCTGAAGGCCGACGGCATCGTGTCCGACGCCACGTGGGCGGCGCTCGGCGCCCGCTACAACACTCAGCAGCTGATGGACGTGGTCTTCACCGTGGGCCAGTACAACCTCGTGAGCTGGGCCCTCAACTCCTTCGGCGTGCAGCTCGACGAGGGCGTCCCCGGGTTCCCGGCCTGACCGGACGCTGAGGCCGCCGAGCCACGCCCGGCGGCGGGACCTCGCCGGTACACTTGCGGCCCGGGCGGCACGGGCAAGGCGGCGGACGACGCCCGGCTGCGGCGGCGGCCCGATGAGGAGGCAGGAGTGACCGGCACGATGCTGGGTTTGGGCGAACGCGCGCCGTTGTTCACGGCGGCTGGCCCGGGCGGGGCGACGCTGGGGCTCGACGAGCTGGCCGGCGGCGGCGGCGTGCTGTGCTTCTTCGGCTCGGCCGCCGACCCCGCAGGGCGCAAGGTGGTGGACGACCTCATGCGCTTCGGGGCGGGTTTCGACGGGGTGCGGTGGCGGCTGCTCGCCGTGAGCATCGACGCCGACGACTCGCGCCTTGGCCGCGTGCAGGACGCGGGGCCCGGCGTCCGGTTCCTGTGGGACTTCGACCTCGAGATCAGCCGGCGCTTCGGGGTGGCCTCGGCGGAGGGGTACCAGCGCAGCGCGATCGTGCTCGACCGGCGCCTCCGGGTGCTGGCCGTGCTGCCCTTCGACGACGACCTCGATTCGTACGCGGCGCGTCTGCTGCGAGTGCTCGCCGCGCTGCCCGATCCGGCCGGCCCGGCCGAGCTATCCCCGCCGCCCGTGCTGCTCGTGCCCCGGGTCTTCGAGCCCGGGCTCTGCGCCGCACTCGTCGAGGCGTACGAGCGGGACAACCGGCCGGCGAGCGCGGTGGTCGAGCTCGACGGCCTGGCGGTGGACCTGGTGGATCACGACGCCTGCGTTCGCCGCGACCACCGCCTGGTCGACGCCAACCTGCTCGGCGCCGCCCTCCAACGCTTCGAGCGGCGGCTCCTGCCCGAGGTCGAGCGGGCCTTCGCGGCTCGCCCGGCGGGCGTGGGCCGTCATGTGGTCGCTTGCTACGACGCCGCCGAGGGGGGCCGCTGGGCGGCGCACCGTGATTGGGTGGACCCGGCGGCGCCAGCGAGGTTCGCGGTGTCGGTGAGCCTCAACCAGGGCTTCGAGGGCGGCGGCGTGTGCTTCCCCGAGTACGGGCCGATCGCCTACACGCCGCCCCTCGGGGGCGCGCTCGTGTACTCCACGGCGCTCCTCCACGAGGTGCGCCCGGTCACCACCGGGCGTCGGCTGGCGTACGTGCCCCAGCTCTGCGACGCGCCCGCCGGGGGCCTCCCGGCGGCCGCGCTCCGCTCGCCGGCGCCCGCCCACGTGTAGGCCCGGCCGGGCTCAGTCCCGGTCGTGGTGGCAGACGGCTTCGAGCATGACGCCGTCGGGATCGAGCCAGAACGCCGCGTAGTACGCCCCGGGGTACTGGGGCCACGCCTGGGGCGGGTGCACCTCCGCCGCGCCGAGGGACAGCGCCAGGGCGTGCGCCGCCCGCACGGCGCTGCGGGTGGGCACGATGAAGGCGAGGTGCTGCAGGCCCGGCGCCGTGCGCCATACGGGCCGGGCGCCTCGGCCGGGTAGAAGAACAGGAACGTGCCGACCTTGCCGCCGGCGGGTCGGTAGGCGAACTCGTCGTCACGGGCGAGGAAGGGCTCGTAGCCGAGCGCCGGCGCCAGCGCGTCGTAGAAGCGCTTGGAGCGGGCGAGGTCGGCGACGTTGACCCCGAGGTGGCCGAGGGGCATCGGCGAGAGGCTAGCCATCGCTGGGGCCCGGGCTGGGCCGGTGGGCGAGCTGGGGTCAGTCGCGCTCGACGCGTCGCTGCCCCTGGTCGGGGGTCCACCACTCGACCACGAGCTTGGTGGCGTCGGCGTCGAGCCCGGTCACGACCACCTCGGCGATGTCGGCGAGGAATATGTCGCCGTCGGCCGCGCCGGTCGGGCCGGCGGGGACGGCTCGGCCGGAGATCTTGGCCTCGCCCGGCCAGTCGCGCTCCTTGCCCTCCTCGGGATGGACGGTGGGGCCGTGCAGCGCGAAACGGGGGTCGCGCCGCAGATCGGCCGACTTCCGGGCCCCGGTCATCGATCCGAACCGCAGCTCACCGTCGGCGAACTCGCATTCGATGCCCGAGATGCGGGGCGAGCCGTCGGCTCGCAGCGTGGCGATCGTCTTGTGGCGCCCGGCGTCGAAGAGCCGCTGCACCGTGGCCGCCAACTCCGGCGCCGCCTGCTCGAACACGCTCCAGGCCACCACCGCGGCGAGCGTAGTCAACGTGGTCGAACGCGGGCGGGCCGGCGCCTCACCCGCCGCGCCGGGACGGGCGCCGCGAGGCGCTGATTCCGTCACCGGAGAATCCCCACGGCAACGGCAACGACAGGGGCACGGGGGGCGGGGGTCGGGGGTCGGCCGGGCTCAGCCGGGGCGGGGGGCGTCGGCGGGCGCCGGCGTCGCGCCGCTGCGCCGCCACCGGCCGAGCTCGGGCATCAGCTTGGCGATCACGCCGACGCCGGCCATGCAGGCCAGGCCGCCCGTCCAGGCCGCGGCCTGCGGGCCGATGGCCGCCGCCGCCACCCCCGATTCCACGTCGCCCAGACGCGGGCCGCCCGCCACCACTGCGATGTGCACGGCCGAGAGCCGACCGCGGAGCCGGTCGGGCACGCTGAGCTGGAGGATCGTCTGGCGGAACACGGCCGAGATCACGTCGGCCCAGCCGGCCATGGCCAGCCCGAGCAGCGCCAGCCACAGCCACGGCGACACGCCGAACACCGTGATCGCTGCGCCCCAGCCCAACACGGCCAGGATCACGGCCCGGCCCATCCGGTCGACCCGGCCCGTCCAGCCCGAGGTCACCGCCCCGATCAGCGCGCCGGCGCCGGGGGCGGCGAAGAGCAGGCCGGACGGTGCCGGCCCCGCCGCCGAGGCCTGCCGACGCGAAGCGGGTGGCAGCCAGCTCGGGGAACAGCGCCCGGGGCATGCCGAAGGCCATTGCGTTCACGTCGATCACGAACGTCGACTGGATGGCGCGGCGGCCACGCAGGAAGCGCAGGCCCTCGAGCACCGACGCCAGGCCGGCCCGGGTGCGGTCCTCGCCCGGGCTGAGCGGCGCCATCAGCCACGCGGCGAGCATTGCCGCAGCGAAGGCCAGCGCCTCGCCGATGTATGCCGCCGGCAGGCTCACCACGGCGATCACCAGCCCGGCCAGGGCCGGACCGACCACCTCGCCGATCTGGAAGAGGATCTGCGTGAGCGCGGCGGCCGCGGGAAGCTGCTCCGGGGTCACGAGCCGCGGCACGCTGGCGGAACGGGTCGGCGCCTCGACCCCGGAGAGCCCGGCGTTGAGCGCGGTGAGCGCGTAGATGGGCCACAGCGCCGGGCGGCCAGAGGCGGCGTTCACGGCGAGGCCCACGGCCGAGGCAGCCAACAGCACCTGGGCGACGAGCAGCAGACGGCGGCGGTCGATCGCGTCGGCGAGGCTCCCGCCGATCACGGCGCCCACGATCAGCGCCGGCAGCTGCGCGGCGCCGAGGAGGCCCACCTTGAGCGTCGAGCCGGTCAGGTCGAAGACCTGCACGGGGGCGGCGACCACCGTGAGCTGGCGGCCGATGAAGGAGACCGCCTGGCCGGCGTAGAGCAGACGGTACTGGCGGGAGCTGCGCAGCGGCGTGAGGTCCACCAGGACCCGCCGGGCGCTCACCCGCGCCGCGCCGTGATGTTGAGGCGCACGTAGTCCACCACCGGCTCGTCGAGCGCGGCGGCGACGGCCGCCGCGAACCCGGTTCGCTCGGCGGGCGGCAGGAGCTCGAGCTCGCCGCCGAGGCAGATCGTGGCCAGGTAGGTCTCGAGCGGCCCGCCCCGCTCGAGGGGCACGGGGTCGGCCTCGAGCCAGGTCCGCACCTCGGCGAAGCCGGCGTCGCGCAGCCGTCGGGCGGTGTCCTGCGCGCCGGCGAAGAGCTTGCCCCGCCAGGTTCCGTCCGGTTCGCCCCGCACCCGGTTGAGGGCGGCGAGCACCCCGGCGATGTTGCCCTCGCCCCCGCATTGCGCCACCAGCCGCCCGCCGGGCGCGAGGATCGCGGCGAGGTTGGCGAAGAGGCGCTCGTGGTCGGTGATCCAGTGGAACGTGGCGGTCGAGAACACCGCGTCGACCGGCGCGTCGACCGGGAGCGGCTCGGTCAGATCGGCCCGCACCAGCCGGACGCGGCGCCCGAAGCGGGCCAGGTTCCGCTCGGCGAGCGCCAGCATCTCGGCCGACGCGTCGACGGCCACCACCGTTCCCCGCGGCAGGCGTTCGAGCAGCGCCTCGGTGACCCGCCCCGTGCCGCAGCCGGCGTCGAGGACGGTCTCGCCGCCCGCCAACGGGAGCCGCGCGGCCACCTCCGCGCCCCAGCGCCGATGGGGCAGCGAGACCTCGTCGTAGACGGCGGCGTCCCATTCCCGGGCCATGCCGGGATTCTGGCAGAGGCCCCGCGCCGGCGGGGCGGGGTCAGCGCTTGACGAAGAAGAGCGCCAACTCGAGGGTCCCCGAATCGCGGATGGTGAGGATCTCGGCGCTGACCGGCTTGTCGATCCCGTAGTCGGCCAGCACGATCGGCACGGCGCCGGTGACCACGATCACGCCGTCCTTCACCGCCGCCTCGAGCGGCAGCTTCACCGGGTTGACGACCCCGTGGAGGTCCAGCCGGCCGGTGGCGGTCAGCCGCACGGGCTGGCCCTCCGGGGGCAGCGGCGACACGAGGATCGTCTCGGTCAGCGTGAACCCGGCATGACGGTGGCGGGCGGTCTCGAGGCCGCGGGTCTGCAGCGAGCGGTCCCGGTTGGCGTTGTCGGTGCGCAGCTCGGTCATGTCGACCTTCACGGCGACGTCTCGGATCGTGCTCTCGGAGGCGTTCAGCGTGGCGGTCACGGCGTTCGACCGGCCGACTGCGGTCTTGGCGCCGAGCCCGGCGATCTCTTCCTCGATGCGGAACCCGACGAAGCTGTTTCCGCCTTCGAGCAGCGTCCAGTCGCCGGCGAGGGAGAAGCCCGCGTCCGTCTCGTCAGTCCCGAGCTCGTGCGCAGCCGGGTTCGCCGAGGTCGCCGCGGCCGCCGACGGCGCCGCCCGGGAGAGCGGCGCGCCGCGATCTTCGAGCTGGCGCAACGCCGATTCCATCGTGACCGGCTCGGCGGCGCCGTCGCGCAGCATCGTCCACCACGCGCCGAGGACCGTGATCGTGAGCGCGGCCAGCGCCGCGCCCAGCGCGATGAGCCGGAGCCGTCCCTTCACGGGCCGGTTCTCGCCTGCGTCCATGCGTTCGTTAACGGCCGGCGCCGGGGCCCGCTTCAGCGCATTCGCGTCGGCGCGTAACATGGCCCGCGCCGCGCGCCGCGGCGACTGCGAAGGGGGCCACATGGCACGCACCGAGTTCCGCGCCGGGCAGTTCACCGGGTTCGAGGTGGAGCTGCGGCCGCCGGGGATCGCGCTGATCACCTTCAACGAGCCGGAACGCATGAACGGGCTGACGCCCCCCAAGAAGCGGGACCTCATCGAGACCCTGACCCAGGCGCAGATGAGCGACGAGGTGCGGGTGGTCGTCTTCGCCGGCGCCGGTCGGGCCTTCTGCGCCGGCGACAGCCTCACCGGCTACTCCGCCGCCGCCGAGGGTCGCGTGCCCGAGATCTTCCACGGGCATCACAACCCGATCGGCACCTACAACGGCCTCCGCACCATCTCCCAGGGCCTCAACCTGGCGGTGCGCAACCTCGACAAGATGACCGTCGCCGCGGTGAACGGCTACGCCATCCAGACCGGCCTGTCGTTGGCGCTCAGCTGCGATTTCCGGGTGGCTGCGTCCGACGCGCAGCTCGGCTCGGCCACGCTGCGGTTCGCGCTGCTGCCCGACGAGGGCGGCCAGGCCCTGCTCGTGCAGCACCTGGGCCTCGGCCGGGCGCTCGATTTCATGCTGCGCAAGCGGATCGTGTCGGCCGAGGAGGCGCTCTCGCTCGGGCTCGTGAACGAGGTGGTCGAGCCGGAGCGGCTGCTCGACACGGCGCTGGCGCTGGCCGAGGAGCTGGCGACCGGGCCGCAGGTGGCCATGCGCATGCTCAAGCGGTCGATCTACAACGCGGCCGAGCTGACCTTCAACCAGGCGCTCGACGAGATCGCGTCGAAGACCGCGCTGACCGACTGGCACGCCGACGCGAAGGAGGGCCAGGCCGCGTTCGTGGAGAAGCGGAAGCCGCAGTTCAACGCATGGCTCGAGCGTTCCTGAGCGCCGGCCCGGCGCCGGGCGGGGGCCGCTGAGCCCCGAGCCCCGGCGAGCCGCCGGCCGTGCGGTACAGTCGGCGGCCGCGCCATGAACGAACACGACGAACCGAACCGGCCCAACAAGCCGAGCCGCGCCGCCCGCGGCCCGCGTGGCGTGAAGACCTACGTGGTCGCCGCGCTCGCTGCGGTGGCGGTCATCGTGGCGGTGGTCGTGGTGATCGCGTTGCTCACCCGCGGCGACGACGAGCCCGACACGGCCGGCGTCAGCGCCTCGATCAGCCAGGTGCTCATCGAGGTGGAGCAGGCGGCCGAGGCCGACGGCACGCTCGTGCTCGACCTGGCCAAGCTGCGCAGCCTGCTCGAGAACAAGCTCAAGAAGGACTACGTGGTCGACCTCGCCGCCACCGATGACCGGCGCCGGGTGGGCATCGCCGCCGAGAGCCCCGGGGGGCCCTGCGTGCTGGTGTGGAGCGCGGTCGGCGGCCCCCGCTCGGCCACCGTCGATGACCGCAACTTCCGCTGTCTCGCGCGCGCCGCGCTGGTGCAGGCGCAGCTGGGTTGAGCCCGGCGAGAGCGAAGTCCGCACGGGCCGGCGCCGCCGCCCTCGCGGTCG
>JBJXGF010000304.1:0-6121 GCA_046153015.1 Acidimicrobiales bacterium
CCCGCCTCCGCCGCCTCTGGCCTCGCCCCCGCCGCTGGCCTCGCCCCCGCCTCTGCCCTCGCCGCCGCCGCTGGCCTCGCCCCCGCCGCTGGCCTCGCCGCCGACTCTTCCCTCGCCGTCGACGCCCCCCGCCCCGCTCGGCCCGCACGGGCCCGGCCCCGGTCCCCGGCGGGTGGGGGCGCCGCTGGTGGTGGTCGGCATCGTGCTGGTCGCCCTGCTGGTGGCGGCCCTGGCGGCGGTGCGCTCGCGCCGCGCCGCGGAAACGGCGGCCACCACGCCCACCTCGCTCGAGCGGACCCCAGGCGAGGCCGATGCGGGGCCCACCACCACGTCGGCCGTCAACGCCCTGACCGGGATCGGTCCGGTCGAGGGCCTGGCCCTGCCCCGCACGGTCTCCTACGCCGACATGGCTTTCACGGTCACCGCCGCCGAGGTGAGCGCGGAGAAGCCGGCCAAGCTGTTCGTCGACGCCCCGCGCGTCCTCCTGCTGCGGATGACCGTGACCAACAGCGCGCCGACCATCCCCCAGTTCGTCAACGGCGACGCGTTCGGCCTGCGCCTGGCGTCCGGCGACACCGTCCGCAGCTCGGGCTTCGTCGGCGCCGGCATCCTGCTGCAGCTCTCCCCGCAGGACACGAAGGACGACGCGGCCGTCTTCCCCCTCGACCCAGCCGACCGGGTGGCCAACCTCGCCGACGCCGTCCTCGTGATCGGCGAGGCGGGCCGGGAGCCGACCGCTGCGCCGCTCGCCGGGCCGGCCCCGCCGCCGGCTGCGTTCCCCCTCTCGCTCGGGCTCGACGGGGGCGTCGCCACCGCCTACCCGAGCGCGTTCGACTGTGAGCACCCGATCGAGGTGACCGTGCTGCGCGCCGAGGCCGACCTCGACGCCGGCGGTTCGGTGGAGGCCGGCGGCGGGCTGGCCACCTACGGCTCGCGCCGGGTGTTGAAGGGCGACCGCTTCCTGCGCTTCGGGCTGCGCCTGCACTACCGGGGCGGCGGCTGCGACAGCACCGCCAACATCACGCCGGAGGACTTCCGCCTCTACGTCGACGGGCTGCCCCGCGCGCCGCTCACCAACCCGGCGATCTTCCTCCAGCCCGAGAGCGTCGAGGAGGTCACGTTGGCCTTCGTGGCTGCCAGCGCAGCCAAGACCGTCGAGCTGGTGATCGGCCCGCAGTCGAGCCGCCCGCTGCGCATCCCGATCGACCCGGCCAAGCTCGCCCCCTGATCGGGCTGGCCCGCCGTGGCCGCTGCATGGTGCCGGCGCGGCGGTGTGCGAGGCTCTAGCCATGGACATCTCGGGATCCTCCGCACTGGTCACCGGCGGCGCCTCCGGACTCGGCGCCGCCACCGCCCGCCTGCTGGCCGCCCATGGCGCCCGGGTCGCGCTGCTCGACCTGCAGGACGACAAGGGCGAGGAGCTCGCCCGTGAGCTGGGCGGCGTGTACGTGCACGCCGACGTGACCAACGACGACGAGGTGAAGGCCGCGGTCGACGCGGCCGGCGAGATGGGCCCCCTGCGGGTGCTGATCAACTGCGCCGGGATCGGCACCCCCGAGCGGACCATCGACCGCAACGGCGAGCCGGCGAACCTCAAGAAGTTCGTGCGCGTGATCAACATCAACCTGATCGGCACGTTCAACTGCACCCGTTTCGCCGCCTCGGCGATCAGCAAGACCGAGCCGCTGGCCGACGGCGAACGCGGCGCGATCGTGAACACCGCCTCGGTCGCCGCGTTCGACGGCCAGATCGGCCAGGCGGCCTACTCGGCGTCGAAGGGCGCGATCGTGGGCATGACCCTGCCGATCGCCCGGGACCTGGCCGCCGTCGGCATACGGGTCAACACGATCGCCCCGGGCATCATGGACACCCCGCTCCTCGGCCAGCTGCCCGACAACGTGCGCGCCGCCCTGGGCGAGAGCGTGCTGTTCCCCAAGCGGCTGGGCGTGCCGGAGGAGTTCGCCGCGCTGGCGCTGCACCTCGTGACCAACACCTACATGAACGGCGAGACGATCCGGATGGACGGCGGCATCCGCATGCCGCCCAAGTAGCCCCCAGCGGCGGTCAGGCCGGTCCGGGCCCGGGCGGCCGCCGCCCGGTGGCGGCCGCCAACCCGGTCACGATGTCGGGATGGCGGAACGCGTAGCCGCTGCCGCAGAGAACGGCCGGCATCACGCGGGCGCTGGTGAAGAGCAGGTTGTCCGCCAGCTCCCTGCCGAGGGCCAGCCGGGGCCCGAACGCGGGCACGGGCAGCAGGGCCGGACGGCGCAGCGCGCCGGCGAGCGCGGCGGTGAAGCCCCCGTTGGTGACCGGCTCGGGCGCGGTGAGGTTGACCGGGCCCGACACCTCGGGGCTGGAGAGCAGGTGGACGATCGCGCCGAGCACGTCGTCGAGCGTGATCCAGGGCCACCATTGGCGCCCGCCGCCGAGCCGGCCGCCGACGCCGAGCCGGAACAGCGGCAGCATCTTCGCCAGCGCCCCGCCGCGCCGGTCGAGCACCATCCCCGTGCGCAGCGCCGCCACCCGCACGCCGGCTTCCCGGGCCGGTTCGGCCGCCGCCTCCCACTGCTCGCACACCTCAGCGAGAAAGCCGTCGCCTCGGGGCGAGGCCTCGGTGAGCAGCTCGTCGCCCCGTTCGCCGTAGAAGCCGATGGCCGAGCCCGAGAGCAGGGTGGCGGGCGGCCGGTCGAGACCGGAGAGCGCCCCCGCCAGCAGGGTCGTGCCCTTCACCCGGCTGTCGAGGATCTCGGCGCGGTGCGCCGGCGTCCACCGTTTGGCGATCGGCGCGCCGGCGAGATGCACCACCGCGTCGAGGCCTTCGAACGCGGCGGCGTCGATCCGGCCCTGCGCGATGTCCCACTCGATGCGTTCCCCCTCGGCGCGGTCTCCGCCGCCCGAGCGCACCACTCGGATCGGCCGGTGGCCGAGGCGGGTCAGCTCGGTCACGAGCGCGCCGCCGATGAAGCCGGACGAGCCGGTGATCGCGATCTGCACGGCTCTATGCTCGCGCCGCTCGGACCCTTATCTGCGTCGGAGGCGGGCGCGGCCCGATGAGCACCGATGACCACCCGTGAGCGCCGCTCGACCGGCGGCCAGGAGCTGAGCGGGCTGCCCGGCGTGGGCGGCTTGCGTCTGCTGCAGCGGCGCTGGCCGGAGGCCGCCCCCCCGGCCCGGGGCTCGGTGGTGATCGTGCACGGCCTGGCCGAGCACGGCGGCCGGTACGAGCACGTGGCCACCCACCTCAACCGGGCCGGGTTCTCGGTGTGGGCGCTCGACCACCGGGGCCACGGCGGCTCCGAGGGCCGGCGCGGCCACGTCGAGCGCTTCGCGCAGTACGTGGCCGACCTCGAGACCCTGCGCCTGCACGCCCAGGCCGCCCTGCCCGGGCGGGCGCCGGTCGCGCTCGGCCACAGCCTCGGCGGCCTGATCGCCGCGTCGCACGCCGCTTCGCACCCTGGGGCGTGGGCCGGGCTGGCCCTCTCGGCGCCGGCGCTGGGGCCCCCGCCGGCGTCGGCCGCCCTCGTCCTGGCGGCCAAGGTGCTGTCGCGCGCCGCGCCCCGCCTCGGCGTGCACACGCTCGACTCCGCCACGGTCAGCCGCGACCCGGCGGTGGTGGCCGCCTACGAGCGGGACCCTCTGGTGCATCGCGGTGCGCTGTCGGCTCGGCTCGGGGTGGAGGTGCTGCGGGCGGTGGCGGCGCTGCGTCGAGACGCGGCCGCGGTCACCGCGCCGGCGCTGCTCCTGCAGGGCGAGGCCGACCGCCTCGTGGAGCCGATCCGGGCGCGGGTCGTGTTCGACTCGTTCGGCTCGAGCGACAAGACCGTGCGCTGCTACCCCGGCCTCTACCACGAGGTCTTCAACGAGCCCGAGCGGGAAGCCGTGCTCGGCGATCTGGTCGACTGGCTGACTGTGAGGTTTCCGCCGCTGTGAGCACCCGCATGCTGATCCTGCTGGCCCTGCTCTGCGCGCTCGCCATGCTCGTCGCGTTCACCGTGCAGGTGCTGGTCTCGGCCTGAGGCGGCCGACCGCCCGCCCTCGGCCCCCAGCTCGAGCGCCTCCTTCCGGCAGGTGTGGGGATTCTCCGGTGTCGAAACGCGCCGGCCCGCCGAGACGACTTAACGCGGCGATATGCTCACCGAGAGCATTGGGAGGCGGGGACGGCGTTCCGTCACCGGAGAAACCCGACAGGGTGGATTTCCGCACGTCCAGCGTCGGCCCGGTCCTCGACGGCGCGGCGGGTAGGATCGTCACCGCGGCGCAGGAGCCACCCGGCTCCCTCGCCATCGTCGGAGGCGCCCGCCTCGGGCGGCGCCGAGGTGGAGAGCTGGCAGCCGGCCGCTCCGCCGCGGTTGGAGTCCTTCGAGCACGGCCGGCCCCGCGCCAGGAGGTGGTCTTACGGCCGAGAACTACGATGTGGTGATCATCGGGGGCGGGCCGGGCGGCTACGCGGCCGCGCTCTACGGCGCCTCGGCCGGGCTGCGCATCGCCCTGGTCGAAAAGGCCAAGGTGGGCGGCACCTGCCTCCATGTCGGCTGCATCCCGGCGAAGGAGCTGCTCGAGACCGCCGCGGTGCGCCGCCACGTGGCCTCGGCCAAGGAGTTCGGCATCTCGGTGTCCGAGCCCACGGTCGACTTCTCGGTCACCCAGGACCGCAAGCAGCGGGTGGTGGACCAGCTCTTCAACGGCCTCAGCTCGCTGCTCAAGAGCCGCAAGGTCACCGTCGTGCCCGGCGTCGGCGCCCTGCGGGCCGACGGGACGGTCACGGTGGCCGGGGAGAGCGGGTCGACCGAGCTCACCGGCGGCCACGTGATCCTCGCCGCCGGGTCGGCGCCCCGCACGCTTCCCGGCTTCGAGGTCGACGGCAAGCTGGTGGTCACCAGCGACGAGCTGCTGTCGCTGCGCGAGCTCCCCGGCTCGGCGGCGGTCATCGGCGGAGGCGCCATCGGCTGCGAGTTCGCGTCGATGATGGCCGACCTCGGCGTGCAGGTCACGATCCTCGAGGCGCTGCCCAAGATCCTCCCCGGCTGCGACGCCGACGCCGCCAACATGGTCGTGCGGTCGTTCAAGCGCCGCGGGATCGACATCAAGACCGGCGTGCAGGTGGCCGGCCACACCCCCAATGGGCGGGGCACGGTCGTGCGCTACGGGGACGGCCAGGAGCTGGCGGTCGACCTGGTGGTCATGTCGGTCGGCCGGCGCCCCTTCGCCGATCAGCTGGGCCTGGCCGAGGCCGGCGTCGAGCTCGACGAGCGGGGCTACGTGAAGGTCGACCCGTGGTGCCGCACCAACCGCGACAAGGTGTTCGCCGTCGGCGACCTCGTGGCCACGCCGCAGCTCGCCCACGTCGGCTTCGCCGAGGGGATGCTCGTGATCCAGGAGATCCTGGGCGAGGACCCGACGCCGGTGGACTACGAGAAGATCCCCTGGGCCATCTACTGCCATCCCGAGGTCGCCTTCGCCGGGCTGTCCGAGGAAGCGGCCAAGGCGGCCGGCTACGACGTGGTCACCGCCAAGCACCGCCATCTCGGCAACGGCCGGGCCCTGATCATCGGCGAGACCGAAGGCCTGGTGAAGGTCATCGCCGAGAAGCGGCCCGACGGCGGCGCCGGGCGGGTGCTCGGCGTCCACATGGTCGGCCCGTGGGCCACCGAGCAGCTCGGGCAGGGTTACCTGGCCGTCAATTGGGAAGCCACCGTCGACGAGGTCGCCCACTTCATCCAACCCCATCCGACGCTCTCCGAGCTGTTCGGCGAGACCATGCTGTCGCTCACGGGGCGCAGCCTGCACTAGCGCGCGAGCGTCGTTCGCGAGCGACGAGGAGACCCCTGCCATGCCCGAGATCGTCATGCCCCAGCTGGGCGAGACCGTCACCGAGGGAACGATCACCAAGTGGTTCAAGCAGGTCGGTGACCGCGTCGAGCGCGACGAGGTGCTGTTCGAGGTCTCGACCGAGAAGGTCGACTCGGAGGTGCCGGCCGACTCGGCGGGCTATCTCACCGAGATCCGGGTGCCCGAGGGTGAGACCGTGCCGGTGGGCGCGGTGTTGGCCGTGCTGAGCGACGCCGCCGTGGAGGGCGGCGCCCCCATGCCCGCCGCGGCAGCCGCCCAGGCCGCCGCTCCG
>JBJXGF010000312.1:0-6344 GCA_046153015.1 Acidimicrobiales bacterium
GTGATCGTGGAACAGGCGATCGAGCTGGCGGCGCTGCGGGGAAAAGCGAGCTGGGCTTGAGCGGCCCGATCCCGGCTCGTGTCGATGGGGCCGTGAAAGCAGCCTTGCTCGGCCTGGTCGACGACGCCGTGGCCGCCGGCTTGTCATGCACGACCTTCCCCGATCCAGCCCATCTTCGGCAGCCAAGATCATCGAAGCACTCGTGCGACGAGGCATCGCCATCCTCGACGGTGGCGCCACCGATCCCTTCGAGGGCGACGGCGCACTAGTGTCCTGAGTCGTTAGTTCGAGGGAATTTTCGGTGGTTGCTCGCGTTGTCGTGGTCATTATCGACGACGATGGGGGCACTGATGGGACAGCGTGGCCGGCCGACAGCTCGGATCGTGTTGAGCGATGACGAGCGCGAGACGCTTGAGCGGTGGGCTCGGCGTCGCAAGACCCAGCAGGCGTTGGCGTTGCGGTGCCGGATCGTGCTCGCCGCCGCGGACGGTTCGACGAACCAACAGATCGCGGAGCGGTTGGAGTGCAACCCGGTCACGGTCGGCAAGTGGCGGACCCGGTTCGCCGAGAAGCGCCTCGATGGGTTGCTGGACGAGCCCCGGCCGGGACAGCCCCGCAAGATCACCGACGAGCTCGTCGAGCGCGTGATCGTGACGACGTCGGAGACCACGCCCGATGACGGGGCGACGCACTGGTCGACGCGTTCGATGGCCGCCAAGGTCGGCTTGAACCAGACCGCGGTGTCGAGGATCTGGCGGACGTTCGGTTTGAAGCCGCATCGGATCGAGGACTTCAAGTTGTCGACCGATCCGCAGTTCATCGACAAGGTCCGCGACGTCGTCGGCCTCTATCTGAACCCACCCGACGCTGCGGTGGTGCTCTGCGTCGATGAGAAACCCAAGTCCAAGCGCTGGACCGCACTGCGCCCGTGTTGCCGATGCTGCCCGGCACCCCGGCCCGGCAGAGCTATACCTACATCCGCAACGGCACCTCCGACCTCTACGCCGCGCTCGACATCGCGTCAGGCAAGGTCATCACCAAGATGACTGACCAACACCGGGCCATCGAGTTCCGGGCCTTCTTGAACCTGATCGACAAGACGGTCCCTGACGGCCTCGATGTGCACGTGATCTGCGACAACGCGTCGACCCACAAGGCACCGGAGATCCAACGCTGGCTGAACGGCACCGCCGCTTCACCATGCACTACACCCCGACCTACAGCTCCTGGCTGAACCAAGTCGAACGTTGGTTCTCCGAACTCACGACCAAGAAACTGCGCCGCGCCACCCACCGATCCGTCGACGAGCTCCGCCGCGACATCAACAACTGGGTCGACCACTGGAACGAAAACCCGCGGCCGTTCGTGTGGCGCAAGACCGCCGACGAGATCCTCGACAACCTCGCCGGATATCTCCAACGAATCAACGAATCAGGACCCTAGGTCGTCGCCCTGCTGTGCCTATTTGTGCCATGGGTGGCGGCCGGTGCGGTCACGCGCGGCGGACCTGACGCTCGAAGGATGGCAGCTCGCGAGCGAAGCGGTCGAGGAGCTGATCGACGCTCATCGGCGCCCGAGATCGGCGCCCTGCAATGGCGGCAAGCACGGTTCGGACGCCGATCACGTCGGCCTCGGCGACGGCCGTGAGGAACTCGTCGGGAGTGCGGACCTCGACGTCGTAGTCCTCACACGCGGCGGGTGGGAAGTCGCGCAGGTTGAGGGTCACGAGCGTTCCGGCCTCGACGTGGACGGCCAACCCGAGCACGTGCCGGTCCTTCTGGTTCAGCGGCATCGACTCGACGAGCGCCGGGGGCGCCTCATCGAGCACGCCCGGAAGAGCCCGGTTCATCCGATCGAGCCGATAGTCGATCGCCTCGGCCGATAGGTCGGGCCGCAGCGCGAGGTTGCGGCGGACCTCGTCGAGGATCGCTGGTGACCAGTGCAGCCGTACGAGCCGGTGCGTGCCGAGGGTCACCAGCAGATCGGTGAGCTCGATCGAGTACAAGACGTTGGCGTCGACAACGGCGACGGGGACAGCCACGCAGGCGGCTCAGTCGTACAGGTCGAGCTCTTCGGCCTGCCGGGTGAGCTCGTCGAGTGCTTTGTTGGCGCCAGCGTCCTGGCGATCGCGGTAGGCGAGCACGTCAACGAGGCGGATGCGGCGGTGGCTCCCAACCATGCGGAACGGCAGGGCGCCGGCGTCAAGCTGCTTGATCAGGTATGGGCGGCTGACGTTCAACAGCTCGGCAGCTTCGACGGTGGTCAGCTCCGCGTGCAGCGCCGCGATCGAGACACCGTTGCCAGCCTTGAGCTCGTGCACGATGGCAACCAGCACGTCGACGAGCTCTGCAGGAACGTCGACCGGCGTCCCGTCGCCACCCAGGAGCTGGGCGGCGGGGCGGCCGCTCGTGCGACGCGTCAGGGCGCGCTCGAGCACCGCGAGCTCGCGCTCCTCTACCGAGCCCGGGCGGATCTCAGCTGCCATCGCCATGCGCATCAGCGTACCATCCCAAGTGCAATAACTGCAGCGGCAGGACCCGCGAGGAGCAACGAGACATCCCACGTGTGATGCCGCAACCGCTCCCTCCTCGCGTCAAGCCCTTCGGTGGAGACCCGTCGGCGAAGGTGCTCGCGACTGCGAGCGGCCTCGGGTCGCGAGGCGACCCCCGGTGGAGCTTGACGCCGGGACCGGCGCTGGAGAGATGGCGGCCAGGGGAGCGCAGCCGGGCTGCGCTCCCGAGCGGCGCCGAGAACGACGTACTGCAGGTCCTCGTGGAGACCACCGAGGTCATATGCCCCGTCGGGGAGAGACGCCGCCCCCGCTTGTCATCGACCCACGAGCCTTCACCAACGCGACGAGAGCTCTGCCCGGCGACCTGATTCGACGCCGGCCCAGATGTCCCCCGCCAGCCCGCCAGCCCGCCTGACCGAAGCGACCCGCTGACCTGTCTGTCAGGGTGACGTGAGACCTTTCCCAGGGCGTCTTGCGGGGCGTGTCGCCCATGCACGTTCAGTACCTGAACAACATGGGCGTGCGGGCGTCGATGTCGATCTCGTTGGCGGTCGACGGTCGGCTGTGGGGTCTGATCTCGGCGCACCACTACACCGGCCCCCGCCACGTGCCCCACGCAGTGCAGGCGGTGTGTGAGTTCGTCAGCGTGGTCACCTCGATGCTGCTGGCCGACAAAGCGGAGCTGGAGAGCTTCGACTACCGCCTCGACCTCGAACGCCGCCAGAACGCGCTGTTGGAGCACGCCGCCGGGGCCACGACACTCGCCGCCGGCCTCGCCGCTGACGAGGCCGACCTGCTGGGTGTGTGCGGCGCGACGGGGGCCGCAGTACGGATCGGCGAGGAGCACCACCTGCTGGGCCGCACCCCGAGCCGAGAGGTGGTGGAGGGCCTGATCGGCGCGCTGCGAGCCCGGGACGACGCCGAGCTCGTGGTCACCGACGCCGCCGGGGAGATGCTCCCGGACGTGGCGCTGCCGATGGAGGTGGCCGCGGGGCTGCTGGCGGCGCCGCTGTCCCGCCTGCACGGGAACTACGTGCTGTGGTTCCGCCCGGAATGGCCCCACACCGTCACCTGGGCCAGATCCGACGCTCCGGTGGTGATCGAGGAGGACGGCGCGCTGCGTCTGGCGCCTCGTGAGAGCTTCGAGAAGTGGAAACAGGAGGTGCGGGGCCGCAGCCGCCCGTGGCTCGACGTCGAGGTCGCGGCGGTGCGCGCCCTCCGCTCGGCGCTGGGGGCGTTCCTGCTGTCCTGGGCGGAGCAGCTCGCCAAGGCCAATGCCCAGCTGGCGGCGGCGAACAGCGAGCTCGACGCGTTCGCCTACGCCGCCGCGCACGACCTCAAGGAGCCGCTGCGGGCGGTGTTCAGCCACGCCACGTTCCTGGCCGAGGACTACGGCGACACCCTCGACGAGGAGGGCCGCGGCAGGCTCGACGCGCTCGTCCGGCTGTCGCAGAGGATGAGCGGACTGCTCGACACGCTGATGGACTACGCGACGATCGGGCGCAGCGAGCTGCGCATCGAGCGGTTCCCGCTCGCCGACCTCGTCGCCGACGCCGCCGACCTGCTCAGCTCCCGGCTCACCGAGACCGGCGCCCAGCTCGTGGTCGGCGACCTGCCGACCGTGCGCGGCGACCGCGACCGTCTCACCGAGGTGCTCACGAACCTGATCAGCAACGCCGCCAAGTACAACGACAGCGGCGAGCCTCGCATCGAGATCAGCGTCCGCCGTCTCGAGGACACCGCCCGGGGCCTGGCGCTCGTGCGCCTGCCGATCGACGCCGAGGTCGAGCCGGTGGTGGTGTGCGTGGACGACAACGGCATCGGCGTCCCCGAGGACAAGCAGGAGGAGATCTTCCGGGTCTTCAAGCGATTGCACAGCGGTGACGCCTACGGCGGGGGCGCCGGCGCCGGCCTCACGATCGCCCGGCGGATCCTGGAGCGCCACGGCGGCAGGATCTGGGTGGAGCCCCGCCCCGGCAAGGGCAGCCGGTTCTGCTTCACGTTGCAGCAGTGATCCGCGGTGGTCAACCCGCTTCCGGCCGGACGCCCGATCACCGTCGTGGAGGACAGCGACGACGACTTCGGCGTGCTGGTGCGCCTGTACCGCCGCATCGACGCCGAGCTCGGGCTGCGGCGGGCCCGCACCGGAGACGAGCTGCTGGCTGAGCTGGACACCACCGCCGTGCTGCCCCTCTACATCCTGCTGGACCTGAACCTTCCCGGTTCGAGCGGCGTCGCTTCTGGACCGAGGTGGTCGAACCCGCCCCCGGCCCCGTAGAAGGCGCGAGCGCGTGACCCCCGCCGACGCCGGCCGTCCGGTTGGGCTGTCCACCCAGCTCCGCGCCGACACCCGCCGCGCCCATCTCGGCGTAGAGGCGCAGCTCCTGGGCGGCGGATAGCTCGACGACGTGGACAGGCTCGGCGTGCTCCTCGAGCGGCTCCACGGCTTCTTCGGCGCCGTCGAAGCCGCCGCGGCGCGCGGCGGCGCCCGCCTCACCGAGCTCGAGCTCGGCTCGCGCGCCCGCAGCTCCCTCGTCGCCGCCGACCTCGCCGCTCTGCGGCCCGGCCGCCATCGCCTCAGCGGAGCGCTCGCCCCGCTGGCTCTGCCTGACGCCGACGCGACGCTCGGCGCGCTCTACGTCACGGAAGGGTCCACCCTCGGCGGACAGGTCATCGCCCGGCGGTTGCGCACACGGCTCGGGCTCACCGCCGGACAGACGACCAGCTTCGATCCCTACGGGCCTGACACGGCGCAGCGCTGGCAGGAGCTCCGAGCCTTCCTCGACGCCTGGCCCGGCCCACCCGCCGGCGTCGTGGCCGGCGCCCGCGCCGCGTTCGCCTGCTACGCCACGTGGGTGCTGGCCCCCGTCGCGCTGGCGGAGCAGGAGCGGATCGCGTGAGCTGGGCCGCCCTGCCCCCGGCGACGGTCCTCGTCATCGACGACGACCTGAACGGACGCGAAGCGGCCCGGCGCGTGCTCTCCCGGGCCGGTCACCGCGTGCTCGAAGCCCGCACCATCGCCGAGGCCTGGCCCCAGCTGCCCGCCGCCGAGCTGGCAATCATCGACGTGAACCTGCCCGACGGCAACGGCCTCGACCTCACCCGAGCCCTGCGCGCCGAACCTCGCTATGCCGAGCTCGCCATCCTGCAGACCTCGGCCCTGTCGGTCACGCCCCGCGATCAGGCCGCCGGGCTCGACGCCGGCGCCGACGCCTACCTCGTGCATCCCATCGCCGGGCCCGTGCTCACCTCCACCGTCGCCGCGCTGTTACGGCTGCGACGGACCGAACGCAGCCTGCACGACCGCGAACGCGAGCTTCACGCCGCGCTCGACACCGGCGGCGTGGCCGTCGCCCGCGTCGAGCTCGCCGACGGCGCCCTCACCGCCACCGCCGGCCTGTGGGCGCTCATCGGCGCCGAACCCGCCGACCGAGCCCCGCTCTCGACGCTGGAGGTTGCGCTCCACCCCGACGATGTGCCCCTCGTGCGCGCCGCGCTCGAACGCGTCCAGGCCGGCCAGCACGAGGAGACCGAGTACCGCCTGCTCTCCGGCGGTCACGGCGTCCGCCGGGTGCTGAGCCGGGCGTGGCCCGTGCGCGCACCCGACGGCCGGGTCGTCGCCGCCCAGATCGCCGTGGTCGACATCACCAGCCGCCGTGCGGTGCAGGACCAGCTGCGAACGATCGACCAGCTCATCGAGCGGGTCAACCTCGCGCTCGAGCTCCCCGAGCTCGCCCGCAGCCTCCTGCCCGAGATCCAAGCGGCGTGGGGGGCCGACCTGGCCGTGCTCGCCCTGTTCGACGACCCGACGACGCTGCGGCTCTACGCCACC
>JBJXGF010000317.1:0-23454 GCA_046153015.1 Acidimicrobiales bacterium
CGCGGCGGCGGCTGAGTCGGCCGGTCTCGTGGTGCTCCACTACGACCGCGACTTCGAGCTCATCGCCTCCGTGACCCGTCAGCCGGTCGAGTGGATCGTGCCGGCCGGGTCGGTGCCCTGACGCCAGACGGGGGAACGGGGCAGGTCGTACATCACGCTGGTGTCGTCGCCGGCCAGGGCGGCGAAGGCGTGGTCGATCCACTGGTCGCCGCTGGCCAGGGGCGACGGCAGCTCGTGCTGGGCGAACCAGCCGGCGTCGAGGCACTCCTGGGGATGGGGGGCCAGCTCACCCCCGACGGCCCGGCAGTGGAACACCAGGCTGTAGAGCGGGATGCGGCTGTAGCCGCGCCGGAGGCCGTCGATGATGGCCAGCGGCCGTACGATCTCGCACCGGATGCCCGTCTCCTCCAGCACCTCCTTCACCGCCACCTCGGCCGGCGAGTAGCCGATGTCTGCCCACCCGGTGGGGTACAGCCACACCCCTGAGTCGGCCCGCTGCATGAGCAGGATCTCATGGCGGTCGTTGCCGACGACCGCGCCCACCGCGATCTTCGGCGTCACGTAGCCGGCCACGCCCTGGCCGACCATCTTCATCCACTCGAGCACCAGATGCCCGGCGTCGAAGCCGGCCTCGCCGTCGGCGGCGGACCGGATGTCGGCCGCCACCGCCAACACCTCCTCGAAGCGCTCCCGCTCGTAGAGGCTCTGGGTGAAGCCGAGGCCGGTGCGGGCGATGCCGGCCAGCGCCTCGCTCCAGCGCCGCAGGTCCTGCGCGGTGACCGGCGCGGCCGGCTCGAGCTCCTCGGCGCTCACGCGCCCGAGGCTAACCGGGCAGGCGCGCCTGGCGCAGCGCGTGCAGCACCGCCCGCTCGATCTCGCGGAGGTGCTCGGGGTCGGTGATCTTGCGCCCGGCGGCGTCGCGCACGTAGAACGCGTCGACCACGTCGTGGGCCATCGTCTGCACCTTCGCCGAGCGGATGTCGAGGTCGAGGTCGGCCAACGCCCGGGTGATGCGGTACAGCAGGCCCACCCCGTCGCGGGCGCGCACCTCGATCACCGAGGCCGCCGGCGAGGCGTCGTTGTCGATCAGCACCGACTCCTCGAACGCCGCCGGCGGGCGGGCGCCGCGCCGGTCGTAGGCCCGGGCCCGCTCGGCCAGACGGGCCTCGAGAGCCAGGCGGCCGGCGAGGGCCCGTTCGAGGTCGGCGACCACCCGCTCCCAGCGGATCGCGCCGGCCGGACCACCGGCCGCCGGGCTGAGCGCGGGGACCACCACGAACTCGGAGAGGGCTTTGCCGTCGTCTGTCGAGTACGCCTGCGCGCCGAGCACGTCGAGGCCCGAGAGCGAGAGCACCCCGGCCACCCGGCTGAACACGCCGGGCCGGTCGGCGGTCACCACCGTGAGCACGTTGCCCTCGGCGGTGAGCACCTGGCCCTCGTCGGCGGCCCGGGCGAGCAGCGCCGGCGGCGGCCAGTCGCTGGCGATCATCTCGCCCGGCGCCCCGCCGTCGAGCACGTGGGCGGTGGACACCACGAGCTGGCGCATGAGACCGGCCTTCCAGTCGCTCCAGGCGGAGGGGCCGGTGGCCAGCGAATCGGCCTCGGTGAGCGCGTCGAGCAGCTCGAGGGTTTGGCGGTCCCCCACCGCGTCGGCCACCGCCTGGATCGTGGCGTGCTCGGAGAGGTCGCGGCGGGTGGCCACGTCGGGCAGCAGGAGGTGGTGGCGCACGAGGGCCACGAGCTGGGCGGAGTCCGCCGGACCGAACCCGAGCCGGGGGGCGAGCTGGGCGGCCACCTCCACCCCGGCGTCGGTGTGGTCGCCGGGGAACCCCTTGCCGAGGTCGTGCAGCAGGGCGCCGACCACGAGCAGGTCGGGCCGGTGCACCGAGGAGGCCAGCGCGGCGGCGTTGGCGACCGCCTCGAGCAGGTGCCGGTCCACCGTGTAGAGGTGGTACGGGTTGCGCTGCGGCTTGCAGCGCACCGCCGCCCACTCGCTCACCAACCGGCCGAGCAGACCCCACTGGTCGAGGGTTTCGCCCACCGCGATCAGCGGGCGGCCGGTGAGCAGCAGCTCCACGAAGCGGTCCCGCAGCGCCGCCGGCCACGGGTCCGGCGCCGTCCACGCCACGCCGGCCAGGCGCTCCAGGCAGCGGCGGGCGATGCGGGCGTCGAGCCGGGCCGCGGCGAGGGCCACGTCGAGGGTGAGCATCGGCGCCTGCTCGGCCTCGACCACCACCGAGTCGGCCAGGTCCACCTGGCCCTCGACCACCACCACGTGGGCGCCCACCCCGGTTTGGCTGGGGCGGGGCCGGCGGCGGCCGGTCAGCTCCAGGCGGTCGAACGCGTCGTCGAGCAGGAACGCGATCGTCCGGCCCGCCGAGGCCACTCGGCGCATCAGCTCGGCGGCGTCGGCGCAGCCCAGGTCGGCGGCCACGCCGTCCTGCTCCTGGAGGCTGAGCCGGTCGCCGGGCCGGCCGGTGCGCCGGTGCAGCGCCACCCGCACGTCGAGCAGCTCGAGGTAGGCCTCGTCGGCCAGCGCCCGATCGGCGGGGGGCCGCAGGGCGTCGTCGTTCGCCGCCTCGAGCCAGCCCATCGTGTGCATGTCCCGCAGGCCGCCCCGGGCCGCCTTCAGGTCCGGCTCGAGCAGGAAGGCCACCTCGCCCGCCTGGTCGTGGCGGGCGGTGACCGAGCGGTGCAGCTCGCGCACCCAGCCCTTGGCCTGCTTCTGCCACAGGCGGCGGGCGCCCTCCGCCACCTCCGTGGTGAGGCGGCGGTCGCCGGCCACGTGGCGCACGTCGAGCAGGGCGGTGGCGGTGTCGAGGTCGGCCCGGGCCAGCGACAGCGCCTCTTTCACCGTGCGCACCGCGTGGCCGAGCTTGAGGCCTTCGTCCCAGATCGGGTACCACAGACGTTCGGCCAGCTCGCCCACGCCGGGCGAGCGGCCGGCGCTCTTGCCGCTGTACAGGAGCAGCACGTCGAGGTCGCTTTCCGGGCACAGGTCCCCGCGGCCGTAGCCGCCCACTGCGGCCAGGGCCACCGCGCCGTCGTAGCTCGCCGCGGCCCGCTCCAGGAGCTCGCGCAGCCAGGCGTCGGCCGCCTCGGTGTAGGCCTGGCAGAAGGCGCGGCCCAGGAGCGTTGCGTCGGCGACCAGCTCGGCCTTGGGCAGGGCGGGCACGTCCGGCGCCAGGCTCAGAGCGCGTCGACTCCCATCTCGCCCGTCCGGATCCGCAGCACCGCGTCGACGTCGGAGATCCAGATCTTGCCGTCGCCGATCTTGCCGGTGCGGGCGGCGTCGGCGATCACCTGCACCACGCGGTCCACCATCGAGGGGTCGACGAGGGTCTCGATGCGAACCTTCGGCTGGAAGTCGATCTTGTACTCCGCGCCCCGGTACACCTCGGTGTGGCCGCCTTGGCGGCCGAAGCCCTGCACCTCGCTGACGGTGAGCCCGGTGACGCCGAGCTCTTTCAGCGCGTTCTTCACATCGTCGAGCTTGAACGGCTTCACGATCGCCGTAACGAGCTTGATCATCGGTCCAGTCTCCTCATGCGCACGTCCCGACCGGGGGCCGCAGCGAACGGCGTCAGCTTGCTGTCAGGTTGTGTCCCGGCCGTGTCCCGTTTGTTTCGGCGGGATGAATTGGCCCGGCCGTTCACACCAGCTTCGCGGCCTCGCGGGCGGCGATCACCACCGGATCCCACACCGGCGACACCGGCGGCGCATAGGCGAGGTCGAGATCGACGACCTCGTCGAGCGTGAACCCGGCGGTGAGCGCGGTGGCCAGCACGTCGATCCGTTTGCCGGCGCCCTGCCCGCCGACGATCTGGCCGCCGAGCAGGCGGCCGCTGCCCTTCTCGGCGAGCACCTTCACCGTGATCGGCCCGGCGCCGGGGAAGTAGCCCGCCCGGGTCGAGGACTCGATCCGCGCCGACACGAGCTCGAAGCCGGCCGCCGCCGCCTCGGCCTCGCTCAGCCCGGTGCGGGCCACCTCCGTGTCGCACACCTTGGTGACCGCCGTGCCGACCACGCCGCCGAACACCGCGTAGCCGCCGCCGATGTTGATGCCGGCCACGCGACCCTGGCGGTTGGCCACCGTGCCGAGCGCCACGTGCACCGCCCGCTGGCTGACCCGGTGGAACGACTCGCAGCAGTCGCCCGCCGCCCACACGCCCTCGGCGGAGGTGCGCTGGCGGCGGTCGACCTTGATCGCCCCGCGGGCGCCGAGCTCGATGCCCGCCTCGCCGGCGAGGCCGCTGTTGGGGGTGACGCCGAGGCCGAGCACCACCAGGTCGGCGGCCACCTCGCCCTGCTCGAGCACCACCCGGCCCGGCTCGAAGGCCTTCACCGCGGCGCCGGTGCGCACGGTCACGCCGTGGCGGCGCAGCGCGTCCTCCACGAGGGCGGCCATGTCGGGGTCGAGCGTGCGCATCACGTTGTCGCCCCCTTCGACGAGGGTGACGTTGGCGCCCCAGCGCACGAACGCCTCAGCCATCTCCAGGCCGATGTAGCCGCCGCCCACCACCGCGACCTCGGTGCTGCGCGCCTCGCGGGCGTGGCGCAGCAGGTCCTCTGCGTCGTCGAGGGTCTGCACGCCGTGCACGAACCCGTTGTCGATGCCGGGCAGGTCGGGGCGCAGCGGGCGGGCGCCGGTCCCGATCACGAGCTGGTCGAAGCCGAGGGTCAGGTCGCGCTCGTGCACGTGGTCCCGCACGCTGACCCGCCGCGCCGCGAGGTCGAGCCCGACGGCCTCGTGCCGCAGGCGCACGTCGATGCGCAGCCGGCTGCGGAACTCCTGAGGGCTGCGCACGACCAGCTCGTCGATCGACTCGACGTCGCCGGCCACGAGGTAGGGGATGCCGCACGCCGCGTAGCTGGTCCAGCCGCCGCGCTCGAGCGCGACGATGTCGAGATCGTTGCGGCGCCGGCGCGCCTGGGAGGCGGCGGCCATGCCGCCCACGTCGCCGCCGATCACGATCAAGCGCTCAGCCATAGCGGCCCACACTAGAGCCGAGCGCAGCGAGGCCAGGCGACAGCGCGAGCGCAGCGAGGCCAGCGTGACAGCGCGAGCGCAGCGAGGCCAGCGTGACAGCCCGAGCGCAGCGAGGCCAGCGTGACCGCGGCCGGCGGCGCGAGACTCGCCCCATGGCTGGACGTTTGGAAGGCAAGGTCGCTTACATCACCGGGGCCGGTTCGGGCATCGCCCGGGCGGCGGCGGTGATCTTCTCTCGGGAGGGGGCGAAGGTGGCGCTGGCCGAGCTCGACCCCGCGCTCGGCAAGGCGGCCGAGGCCGACGTGCGGGCGGGCGGCGGCGACGCGGTCTTCATCCAGACCGACGTGACCGACGACGCCTCGAGCGCCGACTCGGTCGCCGCGGCCGCCGCCGCGTTCGGCCGCCTCGACGTGCTCTTCGCCTGCGCCGGCGGCTCGATCAAGGAGGACAAGGCGGTCACCGACGTCGAGCTGTGGGTCTGGGACCACACGATGAACCTGGACCTGAAAGGTCCGATCCTGACCTGCCGCCACGGCATCCCGCACCTCCAGGCGGCCGGCGGCGGCTCGATCATCTGCATGTCGTCGGTGGCCGCCACCAAGGGCAACTCGGCCGGGCACATCTACTCGGCGGCGAAGGGCGGGGTGACCGCGCTGGTGCGGAGCCTGGCCGGGCGGTACTGGAAGCAGAACATCCGCGCCAACGCCATCGCCCCCGGCCTCATCCTCACCGGGCGGGTCCAGGAGCGCATGCACGTGGACCCCGCCCTGCCCATGGAGGAGCAGATGCAGACGGCGGCGGGGCGCTGGGGCGAGCGCTACCCGTTCTCGGTCGGCCGACCCGAGGACATCGCCAACGTGGCGTTGTTCCTCGCCTCGGACGAGTCGCGCATGGTCAACGGGGCCACGATCCCCGCCGAAGGCGGCATGACCGCCTACTGAGCGGCGGCCGCACCGCGCACGTAGTCGCCGGGGGCGGCGCCGAGCGGCGGGTGCGCCGCGCTGCCGAGCTGGGCACGGGCCGGCGCTTGCGTCCCGGCGCGAGCGCCGAGCCAGTCGGTCCAGTGGCCCCACCAGGAGCCGGTGCGGGTCTCGGCCCCCGCTCGCCACGCCTCGGCCTGCTCGGGCCGGTCGGGGTTCACGAGGTAGCGGGCCTTGGGGTTGTCGGGCGGGCACACGATCGTCTGCACGTGCCCGCTGGCGCACAACACGAACTCGGTGGGGCCGCCGAGCAGACGCGTGGTGCGGTAGCAGCTCGTCCACGGCGTGATGTGGTCGGTCTCGCCGGCGATCACGTAGGCGTCGCAGGTGACCGCGGCGAGGTCCACCTTGCGGCCGAGCACCTCCAGGCCTCCGGGGCGGGACAGGGCGTTGTCGGCGGCCACGGCGAGGAAGTCCTTGTGCAGGCCGGCGGGCAGGTTCACGCCGTCGGCGTTCCAGGCGAGCACGTCGAACGCCGGCGGTCGGCGGCCCATCAGGTAGTTGTTGACCCAGTAGTTCCACACCAGGTCGTTGGGGCGCAGCCAGGCGAACAGGCGGCCGAGCTCGTCCCCGCCCAGCACGCCGCGGGAGGAGGACAGCGCGCCGGCCAGGCCGTCGGCGGGCCGCGTCAGCAGCGAGCCGAGGGTCGACGGGTCCTCCCAGTCGAGCACCGACACCAGCAGGCTGAGCGAGTTCACCCGCCGGTCGCCGATCGACTGCAACGAGCCCACCAGCGCGGCGACCGTGATCCCGCCGGCGCACACGCCGAGCACGTTGAGGTCGCGCTGGCCGGTGATCTCGAGGACGGCGTCGCTCGCCTCCAGCAGGGCCTCGCAGTAGGTGTCGAGGTCCCAGTCGCGCTGCTCCCGGCCCGGGTTGCGCCAGCTCACCATGAACACCTGCTGGCCCTGCGCCAACGCGTGCTCCACCAAGCTGCGCCCGGGGGCGAGGTCGGTCACGTAGAAGCGGTTGATCTGGGGCGGGACCACGAGGAGGGGCCGCTCGTGCACCTGCTCGCTGCGGGGCTGGTAGTGGAGCAGCTCCAGCACCTCGTTGCGGAACACCACCGCGCCCGGCGTGACCGCCAGGGTCTCGCCCACCACGAAGGGCCGGCGGTCCACGGTGGCGGGCATCGCGCCGTTGTGGAGCAGGTCGTCCACCGCGTTGCGGGCGCCGGCGGCCAGGCTGGCGCCGCGCGTGCGCACCGCCTCCTTCAGCGCCGCCGGGTTGCCGGGCAGCGTGTTGGTGGGGGCCGCCGCCTCGACGGCCATGGCGGCCACGAACCGGGAGCGCAGACGGGTCTCGTCGTCGAGGTCGAGGTGCTCCACCAGGTCGTACGCCGAGCGCCGCCACGCGAGGTAGGACTGGCCGACGCGGCGGTAGACGGGGTTGGTCTTCCACGCCTCGTCGGCCCAGCGCTTGTCGCCGGGCTCGGGCGCCACGGCGGACACGCCGAGCGCCACCTTCGTGAGCTCGGCGCCGAGCGAGAGGGCGTTGCGGGCCATCACGCCGGGGGCGAGCAACGCGGCCCGGGCCAGGCGGCCGGCGGCGCTGGCGGCCTCCATGCCGTCGGCGAAGAGGGGCAGCGGCAGGGCGACGGCGAGGGCGTCGAGGGCGGCGTCGACGAGCTCGGCATCCGAGCCAGTCGAGGCAGTCGTACCAGGCGGGGCAGTCGGGGGCGGAGTGGGCGGGGGCGGGGCGGAGGGCACGGGGGGTTCTCGCTTTCAGGCAGGAGCGAGGCCGTGGCGGGTCCGGGCGCCCGCAACGGTCAGCTCCGGGGCGTTCCTCGGGCGGTCATGCGTTCTCGTCGAGGTAGCTGCGCAGCACGCTGAGCAACGCTCGACGCTGCTGGTCGGTGAGCCGGGGATCGCTGCGGATGGCGTCCTCGGTGGAGACGGGCGGCTGGCGGTCGCCCTGCAGGCCGGAGGCGAAGGCGATGAGCTGCTCGGCGCTGACGCCGAGCCCGTCGGCGATCGACTTCAGCACCCGGATCGAGGGCTCGTGCAGCCCCCGCTCCAGCTGGCTCATGTAGGTGTCGGAGAGGTTGACGAGCCGGGCGAGATCGCGCTGGGAGAGCTCGGCGAGCCGGCGCTGCTCACGAATGAACTCGCCGACGTTGCGCCAGTGCTCCTTCCAGATCCCGTCGATCCCAGCCGCCATCGCCCACCGGCCCCTCTCGTTGCCTGCCGACCAGAGCCGAGGTTACGCCTTGGCCTGCGGCTGCGGCTGCGGCTTGGGCGCCGGCGCCGGGGAGGAGACGGGCGCCCAGGCCGCGAGCAGCTCGGTGGCGAAGGTGCGGTTGGCGTCGAGCACCTTGGCGGCGAAATCGAAGGACTGGGCGACGAGGTCGCGGCTGTCGAAGCCGGGGATCAGCGACGCGAACGGCAGCGGCTGGGCGACGGCGCCGAGCGTGGAGGCCGCTTCCCGGTTGAGGTCGATCAGCTTGGCCTGCACCGACCCCATGAGGTCCAGGGCGGCGGTCTGGGCGGCGGTGACGGTCTCGGTGATCATGGGGGCTCCCTTGTTGGCTTCGGCCCGACGGGGTGTCGGGCCGCTGCAACCAAACTACTAGCTGCTGCGCACTTTAGTGCGCAGCAGCTGGCGGGCGCAACCTCAAGCGCCCGAGCGACGCCCACAAATCCCCTCTCAGCAGGCACGACACGCCGCAAAGTTCGGGCGCCTCGATACGGTACGACGGCAACTCAGCGAACTGACCCAGAGGTGCCCATGCGCGTCCTGCTGTTCCTCATCATCTACCTGGCCATCATCGGCGCGGTGATCGCCGGCTGGTGGAAGATCTTCGAGAAGGCCGGACGCCCCGGTTGGGCCGCGATCGTGCCGATCTACAACGTGTACGTGCTCACCCAGATCGTCGGGCGCCCGAACTGGTGGGTGGTGCTCAGCCTCATACCCTGCGTCAGCATCGTCGCCGGGGTCATCCTCTGCATCGACCTGGCCAAGTCGTTCGGCAAGTCCGAGGGCTTCGGCATCGGCCTCGCCCTCCTGCCGTTCGTGTTCGGCCCGATGCTCGGCTTCGGCCAGGACACCTACCGTGGCCCATCGGTCGTGTCCTAGCCGCTCGGCCCCGGCGCGAGGGGCGGCGGCGCGGGCCGTAGCGTGTCGGGTGTGACCGACGCGTCGCCGCCCGTCTGGAACCCCCTCGACCCGGCCTTCATCGCCAACCCGTACCCCGCCTACGCGGCGCTGCGCGAGCGCGACCCGATGCACCAGCTCCCGATCGGCGGCTACCTCGTCACCCGGTACGCCGACGTCCTGGCCGTGCACCGCGACTCGCGCCTGTCCTCCACCGAGCCGCCCGGCCCCAACCCGGCGCTCGAGCGCTTCGAGCGGCTGCGGGCCGAGCTCGGCGACCGCGCCCCGATCCAGCCCTCGATGCTGCGCCTCGACCCGCCCGACCACACCCGGCTCCGGCGCCTGGTGCAGGCCTCGTTCACCCCGCGGGCCATCGCCCGGCGGCGGGCGGCGGTGGAGGCCGCGGTCGACCGCGCCCTCGACGGGCTGGCCGAGGCGGCCCGGGCCGGCGACGCGGTCGACCTGCTGGCCTCGTACGCGTTCCCGCTGCCCTTCGCCGTGATCTGCGACGTGCTCGGCCTGCCCGACGCCGACCGCCACCAGCTGCGGGCGTGGTCGCGGGCCATCACCCTCGCCCTCGAGCCGTTCCTGTCCGACGACGACCTGCGCGACGCCATCCGGGCGGCGGTCGGCATGCGGGCCTACCTGACCGAGCAGATCGCCGCCAAACGCGCCGCGCCGGGCGACGACCTCCTGAGCGAGCTGATCCAGGCGCGTGACGCCGACGACGGGCTGAGCGAGCTCGAGCTGCGCACGATGGTCACGCTGCTGTTCGTGGCCGGCCACGAGACAACGGTGAACCTCATCGGCAACGGCGTGCTGGCGCTGCTGCGCCACCCCGAGCAGCTCGAGCGGTTGGTGGAGGACCCGACGCTCGACGCTCCCGCGGTCGACGAGCTGCTGCGTTACGACAGCCCGGCCCAGACCTCTGCCCGCCGGACCCTCGCCCCGACCGTGGTCGCCGGCGTAGAGGCGCCCGCCGGGGTGTTCGTGCTGACCTCGCTCGGCAGCGCCAACCACGATCCCGCCGAGTGGGGGCCCACGGCCGGGGAGCTCGACCTCGGCCGGCCCGGCGTCGAGCGCCACCTCGCGTTCGGCAACGGCATCCATGTGTGCCTCGGCGCGTCGCTGGCCCGGCTCGAGGGCGAGCTGGCCATCCCCCGCCTGCTCCGGCGTTTCCCCCGCCTGCGCCTGGCCGTCGAGACGCCGCAGTGGTCGCCGCGCATCGTGCTGCGAGGCCTGACCGAGCTGCCGGTGCGGCTCACCTAACTCAGGGCAGGACTCGGGCTCAGCCCCGGCGCTCGGGCAGCACGGCCTGGAACTCGGGGAGCTGCTTCCACTCCGGCTCGGGCGGCGTGTGGCCCGGCGCCGGCGCGTAGATCGACGGCTCGACCACGGCCATGCGGTGCACGTAGCGGGGGCAGTTGGAGAACACGGTGTCGACCGCCACGGTGGCCACGAGCTGGGCGCCCGGCCAGCGCTCCAGCAGCGCCCCGTCCTCGGACAGGGACGCCGTGCCCTTGATCCGCAGCCGCTTCGGCCGCTCGAAGTCGATGAAGAGCAGCCCGACGCGGGGGTTCACCGAGATGTTGCCGAGCGAGCGGAACATGCCGTTGCCGTCGTAGGAGGGGAAGGCCACCGTGGCCGGGTCGAGCACCTTCACGAAGCCGGCCACGCCGCCCTTGTAGGACACGTCGGGCCAGCCATCCTCGTCGGCGGTGGCCAGCCAGAAGAACGGCGCCCGCTCGATGAAGGCCGCCTCCCGTTGCCCGACCTCGGCCGCGGTCATCTCCTCGATGCGGTCGGCCAAGCGGCGGGTGTCGAAGCGGTCTTGCAGCGCCCGGTGACCCGCCTTGTAGAACGACTCGCTCATGACCCAGACGCTAGCCCCACCGACCCGCCCGCGCCCCTGGCCCTGACCCGCCGGCGCCCGTGGCGCGTCGGGTCGCGCCGTTGACGGCATCATGAGGGGGTTCGGCGCCGGGCGGCGCCCGGGGTGAGGAGCCATCGTGAACGAGTGGGCCGAGGGACTGAGGCTCGGCGCCGACGGGCGGGTCCGCTGCTGGTGGCCCGGCGTCGACGAGGGGTACCTCGCCTATCACGACGCCGAGTGGGGCCGGCCCGTCGCCGACGACGCCCGGCTGTTCGAGAAGCTCTGCCTCGAGGGGTTCCAGGCCGGGCTGTCGTGGCTGACGATCCTGCGCAAGCGCGAGCGCTTCCGGAGCGCCTTCGCCGGCTTCGACCCCGAGCTCGTGGCGCAGTTCGGGCCCGCCGACTGCGAGCGGCTCATGGGCGACGCGGGGATCGTGCGCAACCGGGCGAAGATCGAGGCCACGATCAACAACGCCGCCCGGGCCCTCGAGCTGATCGAGGAGGCGGGCAGCCTGGCGGCCTTCGTGTGGCGCTTCGAGCCGGCGGCGCAGGCCCGGCCGGCCGCGCTCGACCACGCCGCGCTCAGCCAGCTCGCCCAGTCCGCCGAGTCCAAGGCGCTGTCGAAGGAGCTCAAGAAGCGGGGCTGGCGCTTCGTCGGGCCCACCACCGTGTACGCCTTCATGCAGGCCATGGGCCTGGTCAACGACCACCTCGAGGGCTGCTGGGTTCGCCCGGAGGTCGAGGCGGCCCGGGCTGCGCTCCCGAGGCCGGCGTGAGCGGCGAGCGGCTCGACGCGGCGCGGCTGGCCCCCCTGCCCGGCGCCGGCTGGCTGGTGCGGGCCCCCGGGCTGGTGGCCCTGTGCGCCGACGCCGACGCGGCGGCCATGGCCGCGGCCGCCGGGCGCAGCGGGGGCCGAGCGCTGGTGAGCCTCCCCGCCCGCCTCGCCGCCTCCGCCAGCGCGTTCTGCGTGCTGACCGCCGACGAGGCGGAGCTGGTGATCGTGGCCCGCGGCGAGGTGCGCGCCGCCGCCGACCCAGCCGCCGGGCCGCTCGCTCTGCACGGCGGCGACGATCAGCGCGGGTTGGCCCCACTCCTCGGAGCGCGACGCGTGGGCGCCGTGCTGGGCGCCGGCCCGGCCCCGGCGCTGGACGGGCCGACCTGGTTCGACGGCCCAGCGGCGCTGGAGCGGGGGGTGATCCCCGCCGCCGGGTTCGTGCTCGAGCTGGCGGCCGCGGCGCCGCAGGAGCACCTTCGGCCGGCCGACGCACCCCCCGCCGCTCCGGAACCGGCCCCGGACCGGGCCCCGGACCCAGGCCCGGCGGCGGCGCTGGTCGGCGGCCGGCCGAAGGTGCTCGTGCGCGGGGTCCGCTGCCTGCGGGGGCACCTGAACGACCCGCGGGCGCCGTTCTGCCGCATCGACGGGACGGCGATGGTGCAGGCCAGCCTCGGCTTCGTCGACGGGCCCCGACCACCGCTCGGGGTGGTGGTGTTCGACACCGGCGACAGCTGGGCGCTCGACCGCGACACGATCATCGGCCGCCGCCCCGCGTCGCACCCCCGGGTGGTGGCCGGCCACGCCGCCGCGCTGACCGCCCCCGGCGACGCCGCCAGCCTGTCGCGCCACCACGCCGAGCTGCGCCTCGTGGGATGGGACGTCCAGGTGGTCGACCTGCGCTCCACCAACGGCACGTTCCTCTGGCACGACGGCGACGCGGCGTGGCGCCGGCTCCCGCCTGGCGAGCCGGTCCGGATCGAGCCCGGCGCCCGCCTCGGCTTCGGGCAGCGGGCGGCGCTGTTCGAGTCGTCGCTGCACCCCTGAACGGCGTCTCTGGGCGGCCCAGCCTGGTTGTGGCAGGTTGTTCGCGCGACCGCCGGCAGCCGCCCGTTTCGACACGACATCACCCCAGGTCAGAAGGTTGCACGACTGGTCCATACCTCGGACCCCGCGAACAACCCGCCATAAACGCACAGCGGGGGCTGCGCGACCGGCGCAGCCCCCGCTGTGCGTGCTGAGCCCGCCTCGCTCAGTCTCATTGCTGGGGGCCTGCGCCCCCAGACCCCATCAGCGTCCGGCTCGCTGCGCTCCCACGGCCGCCTTCGCTCCGCTCAGTCCGAGAGCACGGGCACGTCGGTGACCCGGACCTCGACCCGGGGCGGCGTGCCCGCCGTCCAGGGGCTCGTGACGCCCGAGATCAGCTGCACCTCCACGTCGAGGACGAGGTTGTCATAGGTGGTGGCGATGCTCTGCAGGTCGAGCGTGCCGTCGGTTCCGACCATCTCGATCGGGCCGAGCAGCACGGTGCTGTCCGGCGCCTTGATCGTGATCGAGAAGGAGGCGAACACCGAGCCGGCCGTGAGGTCGGCGTCGAAGATCCGCACCCGGCCCCACCGGGCGCCGCCGTCGGTGCAGAGGCACTTGGGGATCGTGGCCTCCACGCCGGTGCCGCCGCACGGGTTCAGGTTCTCGTCGAAGCTCCAGAACTGGCTGTTGTGGCCGAAGCCGTACATGCAGTTCTCGTCGGCGGTGTAGCCGTAGTCGCCGGGGCCGGTGCCCACGGGGGCGCCGGGGGCGTCGGGCCACTCCTTGGGGTTCGCCGACAGGCCGGTGCACAGGCCGGACGTGCTCCAGTCCCAGCAGATCGTGCTGCCCCGCAGCCAGCCGCCGGGGAAGTAGGTGCGGCCGTCCTTGTAGAACTCCCGGTAGATGTCGAGTGCGGTCGAGCCCATCTCGGCGGTGTTCTGACGCAGGTAGTTGCCGAGCGGGTTGCTCACCGGCGACGTGCCGTCGAGGTTGATGCACTTGTGCTTGGTCGGCAGGTGCGAGCAGATCCCGTTCACGGTCACGCCGTTGGTGGCGAAGCGGCGGAAGATCATGCCGGAGCCGCCGTAGCTGAGGGCGTCGCTGCCGGGCCAGATCTGGTAGCCGCCGGTGAAGCCGGCGCAGGTGGCGCCGGTGGCGGTGTCGAGGCAGTAGATGCGCGAGCCGACGGTGTTCTGCGCCACCGCGGCGGTGGTCGTGCCCGTGGCTCGGTGGTGCACCACCCAGTACACCTTGGTGTCGACCACCTCGGCGTCGAGCGGGATGGCCCGGTTGCCGTTGAGCGCCGGGTTGAAGGCCGGCAGCCCGCTCGTCTTCGGGTAGCCCGTGCACACGGTGAACGAGGCCGGGTTCACGCAGTGGACCTTGCCGTCGTCGCTCATGGCGTAGATGTTGCCGCCGACCACCACGAGCCCGCCGCCCCGGTTGTTCGACTGGCTGTCGCCCGGGGTGGTCAGGCCGGCGAGCTGCAGCCAGCCGCAGCTCGTGTCGGAGGCCGCGTTCCAGCAGCCGACGCCCCAGCGGCCGGCGCCGGGTCCGCTGTTCGAGCGCTGCGCCGGGTAGTAGATCTTCGTGCCGACCACCACCGGGTCCGGCGTCTGGTTGGTGAACACGTCGGTGCCGGTCGTGCCGTTGTCGCCCACGGTGGTGTGGAGAAACCGGGGGTAGCCGGGGCAGATGCTGTTCGTCGACTTGTCGGCGCACTGGAGCTGGCGCATGGTGGTGTTCGTCGAGGGCTGCGTCTTGTGGTTGATGGCGTAGATGCGGTCGCCGACCACCACCGGGGTGAAGCCATCGCCGGCGCCGGTGGCGTTGATGGCCACGAACGGCGGCGGGATGTCGTATTCGCCCACGCAGGACGCCCCGCACCGGCGGTAGTCGGCCTCGGCGTTGCGCCCGATCGACATGTCGCTCTTGAACAGCGACGAGAAGAACAGCTGCACGTCGTTGTCGACCACCGAGGCCCGCACCTTGCCGGCGCCCTCGTCGGAGAGCGAGAACGACACCTCGTCGGGGTCCACGCCGTTCGCCTCGAGCACCTTGCGGGCCTCGGCCTCGGCGGCGCTCATGTCGCCGCCGGTGTTGACCTTCTCCACCGCGCCGGCCAACGCCGCGGCGTCGGCCGCGTGCTGGAGGTGCTCGGCCCGGTCGAGCCAGTACCCGAAATCGACCGAGAAGGCCACCATGCCGAGCAGCACGGTGAGGGTCACCGCCACGATGACGATGACGCCGCCGGCGTCCTTGCCGGCCGCGGCGCGGCGTTCGGCTCGGCGCCGGGCGGCCCCTTCGAGCCGTCGGGCCAGCGCCTCGCAGGGTTTGCGTCCGGGACCCGTCACTCCTGGACCTCCAGTCGGTACACGGCATGGCGGCGGATGGTGTTGCCGGCGAAGAAGCCGCCGAACAGCGGGCTGCGGGACAGCTCGACGGCCACGCCGAGGTAGTCCCCGTCGTCGTAGGCGTCCTGCCGGTCGAGCGGACACCACGAGGCGTGCGAGCCGGTGCAGTCCGAGGGGAACTCGGTCATGTCGAGCGCGTCGAGCGCCGTGCCCGCGTAGCTGTTGCAGACCCCCGTCTGGCTGGCCGTCCAGCAGGTTGCGGGCACCGCGCCGTTCGCAGCCGACGTGCGGTACACGATGACCCGGTTCACGGCGGCGTCGGTCCGGCCCACGCTGGCGGCCAGCGAGCGCAGCGCGTTGTAGTCGGCGTACTGCCCGTCCCCGATCGACGCCGCCAGCCGGGCGGCGTCGCTCGTGCCTCGAGCGGCGGTGCGAGAGGTGTTGAAGGCCAGCCCGTACTCGGCGAGGCCGGCCAGCAGCAGCGCCAGGAGCAGGCTCACCAGCGCGAACTCCACGGCGGCGGCGCCGTCGTCGCGGCCGCCCCGGCGCCGTCGCGGCGGCGCGAGATTGGTCGTCATATCGCCCTCTTCCGCTCCAGAGGCCGCACCGCGGTGCGATCGAAGGTGAGCTCGGCGCCGAACATCCCGGTGGCGAACTGGTGGTCGGCCTCGACCCACACGCCGATCAGGTCGGGGGCCTCGGCGTCGGCCTTACGCTCGCTCGGGCACCAGCCGACGCCGGCGTCGCAGGTGATCTGCTCCACGGTCTTCGACAGGTCGGCGCCGGTGTAGACGTTGCAGGTGCTGGTGGTGGCGCCGGCGAGGCAGGCGGCGGGCGGCGCGGCGTCGGGGGTGTCGGCGCGGAACACCACGATCCGGGCCACCTGGCCGTCGGGCACGATCACGCGGCTGCGGAACTCCTGGAGGATCCGCCAGTCGGCGTCGCTGTCGGTGGCGGCCACCGCGCCTCGCCGCGCCGCCTCGCCGATCGCGTTGGAGACCGAGAGGTGGCTGCGCATCAGCAGGCCGCCCTCCATGATCGCGAACAGGAGCATGAACAGCGGGATCGACACGATCGCGAACTCGACCGCGGTGGCGCCGCGTTCGGGCGCCCGGTCCGCCGGCCGGAGCAGCCGGACACGGCCGCGGCCACGGCCCGCCGGGGGTGGGTTCTCGTCGACAGTCGACACGGACCCAGTGAACGCCGCCACTATGCGTGGCCACAATGCGTCGCCGGTCGTCCGGAAAGTTGGGGAGCAGCGCGCCGCCCGGCGACGACGACGCCAGGGCCGGGGCGAGGCTGCGCCGGAAGCGCCGCCGCCGTCGATCGGCCCTTCGACCTGCACCGCACCGGCGCGCCGGGCGCGCCGATCGGTCAGCGACGGGCAGGGCAGACACCGCGGAGCTTGGGCCACTGTGCGGTGATGTCGACCGCTGCCCGGGCGGCCTTGAGCCCGGGGCCGGCGCGGGAGCGGCGCGGCGCCGCGGCGTTCAGCCCGGCCGGCGGGCGGTGCAGCGGCGGGCCCGGGCGAGCAGGCCCGGCGCGTCGAGCGAGGCGGCCACGGCGGCGAGCTCGTCGGTGGGGCCGGTCCACTCCCACTCGTCGGGCGAGCCCACCTCGGGGCCCTCGCGCTGCAGCGTGGCCAGCTCGCGGAACAACAGCGCCCGCTCGAATTCGTCGGCCAGGGTACGGGCGAGCTTGGGGGCGTTGCGCACCGGGGCCTCCCACTGGCCCGGGGCGTGGGGGATGCGCTCAACGCGGCCGTAGACCGACAGCACGGCGGCGGCGGTCTTGGCGCCCCAGCCGGGCAGGCCGGGGAACCCGTCGGCGGAGTCCCCCACGAGGCCGAGGAAGTCGGGGATCGACTCGGGCGGCACCCCGAACTTGGCGATGACCGCGGCGCGATCGAACACCTTGTTGGCCCGCCGGTCGACCTGCACGACGCGCTGGTCGACCACGCACTGGGCGAGGTCCTTGTCCGGCGTGCAGATCCGCACCTGCTCCACGCGGGGGTCGGCGGCGGCGACGTGGGCGGCGGCGGCGAGGGCGTCGTCGGCCTCGTACTCGACCATCGGCCACACGGCCACGCCGAGCGCCGCGAGCGACTCCTCGAGCAGGCCGAACTGCGAGCGCAGGGCCGGGTCGACCCCGGCGCCGGTCTTGTAACCGGGCCACAGCTCGTTGCGGTAGGACTCGATCACGTGGTCGGTGGCGACCCCCACGTGGGTGGCGCCGTCCTCGAGCAGCGTCAGCACCGAGCCGAGCACGCCCCGGGTGGCCGCCACCTCCACGCCGTCGGCTCGGCGGTGCGACGGCAGCGCGAAGAAGTGCCGGAACAGCTCGTAGGTGCCGTCGACGAGGTGGACGATCACCAGGCCAAACCTAGCCCCGCCGCCGACGCCGGCCCTGCGCCGGGCCGTCAGATTCGGTTCAGGTTTCGGTCACGCCGGCTTCACGACCGAGAAATGGCCAGGCAATGGTCGCCCTGCATCCTGGCCGCACACCGGCATCCATCAGGTCACCTTTCCATCTCATTCCCATTAGTCATCGTCGGAGGTACAGCGCGATGAAGGTCAGGGCGCCAGGCGCAGCAGCGCGGCAAATCATGGAGCGCGGACGATCATGAAGAGAAAGCTGCTGGCCGGCGCCGCACTGGCCGCGGCCGGGTCGGTGCTCCTCGCCGCCCCGGCCTTTGCCCAGGAGGCGCCGAGCGTCGACGAGGTGAAGACCGCGGTCGACGTGCTCACCACCAACGTCAACCTCCTCTGGGTGGTGATCGGCGCGGCCATGGTGATCTTCATGCAGGCCGGCTTCGCGCTGGTGGAGACGGGGTTCTGCCGCGCCAAGCACGCCGCCCACGTGGTGAGCACGAACTTCGCCATCTTCGGGCTCGGGTTCGTGGCCTACTTCTTCGTCGGCTATGCGCTCATGTTCGGCGGCTACACCTCGTCGTTGATCGGCTATACCACCGCCACCGGCGAGGCGCTGATCGGCAGCGGGAACTGGACCTTCTTGTGGCAAGGAGGTTGGGCGCTCAGCGGCGACACCGGGCGGGCGTACACACCCGCCGTGATGGCGTTCTTCCTCTACATGGCCGCGTTCATGGACACCACCGCAACGATCCCCACAGGCAGCATGGCCGAACGGTGGAAGTGGAAGAGCTTCATGGTCTGGGCCGTGTTCTGCGGCGCGTTGTACTACCCGATCTTCGGGGCGTGGACCTGGGGCGGGGGCTGGCTGGCCAGCCTTGGCAAGAGCATGAACCTCGGCTTCGGCTACGCCGATTTCGCCGGCTCGGGCGTGGTGCACGCCATGGGCGGCGTCGCCGCCCTCGCCGGCTGCTACGTGCTCGGCCCCCGCCTCGGCAAGTTCGGCAAGGACGGCCGGCCCCGCGCCCTGCCCGGCCACCACATCCCGATGGCCATGCTGGGCACGTTCATCCTGCTCTTCGGCTGGTTCGGGTTCAACGCCGGCTCGACGCTGGCGGTGAACGACCCCCGCTTCGCCGTGGTGGCCACCAACACCGCGATCGCCGGCGCCTTCGGCGCGGTCGTGTCGATCCTGTGGATCACCAAGCGCACCGGCAAGCCCGACCCGGGCATGATGGCGAACGGCATGCTGGCCGGCCTGGTGGCGATCACCGCGCCGTGCGCCTTCGTGCAGCCCTGGGCGGCGGCGGCGATCGGCTCGATCGCCGGGGTGCTGGTGATCGAGTCGGTGTTCTTCGTGGAGCGCAGGCTCAAGCTCGACGACCCCGTGGGCGCCTTCTCGGTGCACGGCGTGAACGGCCTCTGGGGCGTGCTGGCGGTGGGCATCTTCGCCGACGGGCAGTACGGGCAGGGCTGGAACGCCATGCTCGACGCCGACGGCAACCCCGTGAGCCTCGGCGGCAGGGGCGTCACCGGCGTGCTCTACGGCGGCCACGGCTGGGGCCAGCTCGCCGCCCAGCTGGTGGGCGCCCTCACGATCTTCGTGGTGATGGGCGCCGTGGCCTTCGCGTTCTTCAGCGTGCAGAACCGGCTCACCAAGGGCGGGATCCGCTCCGACGAGGAAGACGAGCTGGTCGGCCTCGACCTGCCCGAGATGGGCGTGCAGGCCTACCCCGAGTTCGTCGGCGCCCTCGGCGGCACGGCGAGCTCGTCCGGCGCCGGGCTGCCCAGCCGGCAGTCGGTGCTGCAGGACTGACCGGTGCCGGCGCCGGCGCCGCCCGCGGCGACTGAGCTCGCGGACGCCGCCTCTTCTCCCGGGCCGGCGCCGGCGCTGCGTCCCACCTGGCGTGAGTCGGACCGCTTCGTGCCTCGGGCGTTCGTGCGCCCGGCCCTGCGCTTCGCCGAGGTCGAGGCGGCCGGCGGCCTGGTGATGCTGGCCGCCGCCGTGGCCGCGTTGGTCTGGGCGAACTCGGGCTGGCAGGACGCCTACGAGGCGCTGTGGACCACCACGGTGCTGGTGCGCCTCGGCACGCTGGTGTCGCTCGAGCTCGACCTGCACGGCCTCGTCAACGAGGGCCTCATGACCCTCTTCTTCCTCCTGGCCGGCCTCGAGATCAAGCGCCAGGTGGCCACCGGCGAGCTGCGCGACCCGCGTGCCGCCGCGCTGCCGGCGCTGGCCGCGCTCGGCGGCATGGTCGTCCCGGCGCTGATCTACGCCGCGATCAACGCCGGCGGGCCGGGCGCCGGCGGCTGGGGCATCCCGGTCGCCACCGACATCGCCTTCGCCGTGGGGGTGGTGACCCTGGTCGGGCGGCGCATCCCGCTCGGCGGCCGGATCTTCATCCTCACCCTGGCCGTGGTGGACGACGTGGGCGGCATCGTGGTGATCGCCGTCTTCTACGCCGAGGGGGTCCGTTGGCCGTGGCTGGCGCTGGCATCGGGCGCCGCGGTCGGCGCCTCCGTGGTGCAGCGCCTCGAGGTCCGTTCGCTCACGCCGTACCTGGTGCTCGGCGCGCTCTGCTGGTACGCGCTGCACCAGGCCGGGGTGGCGCCAGCGATCGCCGGCGTGGTGTTCGGCCTGCTCACGCCGGTGGCGCCGTTCCACGACCCGGCCCGCATCGGCGAGGTCACCAGCGCGTTGACCGGGCGCATCGAACGCGGCGACGAGATCGCCGTCGAGGACCTCGCCCGCTACGCGAAGGAGACGGCCTCGCCGCTCGAGCGGGTCGAGGGCCGCCTCAACCTGTGGGTGTCCTTCGCCGTGGTGCCGCTGTTCGCGTTGGCGAACGCAGGGGTGCCGCTGCGGAACGCGTCGCTCGATGCTCGGGTGGTGCTCGGCGTGGGGGCGGGCCTCGTGCTCGGCAAGACGCTCGGGGTGTTCGGCGCCGCCGTGCTCGCCGTCCGCCTCGGCGTCGGGCGGCTGCCGGCGGGGACCACCTGGCGCAGCCTGTTCGGCCTCGCCGTCACCGCCGGCATCGGCTTCACGGTGGCGCTGTTCGTCACGTCGCTGTCTTTCGAGAACCCGAGGCTGCAGGCCTCCGCGAAGCTCGGCGTGCTCGGCGCCAGCCTCGTCGCCGGGCTGGCCGGCTATCTCCTGCTGCGCCGCTGTCCGGCCCCGAGTGTCCCGGATCGGGCGGGACCAACGACCCTGTGAGACCCCGCCGACCGGCGCTTGAGTGTGAGCAGCCTGCTGACGGATCTCGGTTGCTAGGGGGCGCTCGATGACCGGCTCACTGTTCGGATCGCTGTACGACACGGTCGTCATGCCCGTGGACAACTCGAAGTTCTCCTGGCACGTGGTCGAGCACGGCCGCCGGCTGGCGGAGGACATCGGGGCGAAGGTGCAGTTGTTCTTCGCGTCCTCGGGCGAGCAGGTGGAGCCGGAGATGCACGACGCGGCCGCCGCCGCGCACGTGGGGCTCGAGGTGACCCGTTCGGCCAACAGCGCCGAGGCTCGCGGCGCGGCCATCGCCGCCTACGCGGCGCGCACCCCGCGCTCGGTCATCGCCATGGCCACCCACGGCCACGGCGGCTGGGCCACGACCGTGCTCGGCTCCACCACCGCCGAGCTGTTGATCGCCGCCGACCGGCCGGTGGTGCTGTACGGGCCCGAGGCGAAGGCGCCGGCGCCGGTCAAGCGGGTGGTGGCCTGCCTCGACGGCTCGAGCTTCGCCGAGTCGATCCTCGAGGAGGCGGCGAAGTGGGCGTGGGCCGTCGGCGTGCCGCTGTGGCTCGTGTCGGTGCTCGGCTCGGGCTGGGGCAAGAGCGCCGGCGACGTGACCGAGGAGGCCTACCTCGGGCGGCTGGCCCGCGACCTCGAGCGGCCGGGGCTCGACCTGCAGTGGGACGCCCTGCACGGCTGGGACACCGGCATCGCCCTCGTGGAGTACGCCAACGAGGAGCCGGGGACGCTGCTGGCGATGTCGACCCACGGCCGCACCGGCCTGCGCCAGGTGGCGCTGGGCAGCGTCGCCGCCGACGTGGTGCGCGAGGCGCGCGGCCCCGTCCTCGTGCAGCGCCCGCGGGAGTAGCCGAACGCGCCCAAGCTCCGAACGGTCCGCCGCTCCACCGCCGGGGGGGCGGCCGGCCCGCGTAAGGTGCCGGCATGACAACGCTCGACGAGCTGGCGGCGCGGGTGCGGACCCTCGAGGACATCGAGGCGATCAAGCGGCTGAAGGCCCAGTACTGCGCGTACTGCGACGACGGCTACGACGCCGACGGGCTGGCCACGCTGTTCACCGACGACGCCGTCTGGGACGGCGGCGAGGTGTTCGGCCGGGCCGAGGGCCGCGAGAAGATCCGCCGGTTCCTCGGCGCGGCGCCGCGGGTGCTGCCCTTCGCCCGCCATTACGTGACCAACCCGCTCATCGAGGTGGACGGCGACGAGGCCACCGCCCGCTGGCTGCTCCTCGAGCCCTGCACGCTCGCCGGCGAGAGCGACCCCGCCAAGGCGATGTGGCTGGCCGCGTCCTACCTCGACCGCTGCGTCCGCACGCCCGAGGGCTGGAAGTTCCACCACGTGACGATCAGCCCGGCGTTCTACACGCCCTACGACGGCGAGGGCTGGGCCCGCCAGGCGCTGCAGAGCTGAGGCCGCCTCGCCGTCAGCCTCCGGCCACGCGGGCGGCGAGCAGGCGGGGCTGCGCGGCGCCGGACGGGCCCGGGCTGAGCAGCGTGCCGACCGCGGTCCAGGCGCCGGGCCCGGCGGGCAGCAGGGCGCGGATCTCGCTCGCCGCGCCCGCTGCGAGCGGGGTCCGGACACCGGTCTGGGCGGGCCGCAGCCCAGGGGCGAGGTGGAGGAGGGTGAGGTGCGGCGCGCTCCGCGGGTCGGCCTCGAGCCCGGCCGCCACCACCGCGCCGCCCGGCGCCGGCGCCGCCGCCTGCACCTCCCGCTGCGGCCACGGGGTGAGGGGGTGCAGCACGGCCCCCACCCGGACGCCGCCCGACGCCCCGAAGAGCGGGTCGGGCACGCCGTCGGCGTCGAGTCGGGCCACGAACGGGGCCGGGTCGAGGCCCTCCTCCCCGTCGTAGCGGCCCGAGATCACGAGCGCGCCGTCGGCGTCGACGGCCAACGAACGGACGAGCGCGGGCAAACGCGACACCCCGGAGTAGAGCGGCTTGGGCCGGCCCTCGGCGTCGTAGCGGAGCAGGCGGCTGCGGTGGCCGACGCCGCCGTCGGGCGCCGGGAAGGGCCGCCAGCCGGCCACCACCACGTCGCCGGTGGGCGTGCGGGCCAGGCCGCTCACCTCGAGGCAGCCGAGCGAGCAGTCGTCGAGGGGGGCGGCGCCGCCGACGTGGCCGAAGCCGCCGTCGAGCCCGCCGGAGGCGTCGAGGCGCACAAGCGTGGTGTGCCGATCCCCGGCGGGGCCGAGCGACGCGCCCTGCACCACGGCGTAGGCGCCGCCGGCGCCGTCGGATGCCAGCGCGCTGACGGCGGCGCCCGAGAAGGAGCGGCGGCCGCCGGCCGCGTTCGCCCAGGCCGGGTCGAGGGCGCCGCTGCGGGTGAGGCGGGCCACGCTCAACGGGCCGGTCACGCTGCGGCTGGCGAGGCAGGCCACGAGGATCGAGCCGTCGGCGCTCACCTCCACCTGGTTGGCCCAGTCGAGCCCGCCGGCGCAGCCCTCGCCGCCGATCAGCGCCCCCGGCAGGGGCCCGGCGGGGTTGAAGGCGGGGTCGAGCCCGCCGTCGGGGCGCAGCCGCAGCACGAGGCTGCGATCCCGGTCGCCGCCCTCCACGTAGCCGACCACCACCAGCGACCCGTCGGGCCCGAGAGCGGCGTCGAGCGCGGCGGCGCCCTCGCCCTGCACGCCCGCCGTCAGCACTCCGGGCGGCGCGCCGAGCGGGTTGAACGTGGGGTCGAGGCCCAGCGTGGCCGCCGGCCAGGCCGCGCCCGACGCAGCCGCCGGCGCGAGGCTGGCGGCGAGAAGGGCGAGAG
>JBJXGF010000336.1:0-4320 GCA_046153015.1 Acidimicrobiales bacterium
GGCGCCGCCATGGAACCCGCCGAAGCCGTCCGCTACGCCCACGACGAAATCCAACGCGCTCGCCACGAACCCCCAAAGCCGGCAACGCCCGATAATGCCTGACCGCAACGGCACCCGGCCCGCACCGGTTCCGGCGGAACCGGCGAAGTGCAGCGCAGCGCGGCCGGCGCTTGGAAACGGCGCCCAGAACCCGCTCACCGTGCGTGGCGGCTCCGCGTGTCCCCGCCGCCTTGGGGTGTTTGTTGCCCTGGCGGGGCGTTGCACCGCCACCCTGTCATCAAAGCGGTTTGCCGCATCACTTCGCCGGACCAACTCGAGTTCACCATGTCCACCTGGCAGAGCAGCAGGCCGAGCCACATGGCAGCGGCACGCTCGCTCTCGTCGCCGACCGCCCCATGGCAGAGATGACGGTAGATGCCCATCAAAGGTTCCAGGGGAGTGTCGACAGCGCAACGCGGAGGGAGTCGGGCTGTCCCGAGGTATCCAAATTGTATCCGATTGCGCCGTTTCTACTGGTGTTAGTTCATGTCGGCTGATTCCGGCCCGTTTCGTTCGAAGGTGCTGATCAGCGACACTCAACGACACGGGAAAGCACACAACATCACCGTGTCACCACTCCTCGTAAACAAGGCGGTGGAACGCGGTCGCGGCGGCGGTTCGAGCGTCGGCCTTCACCTTTGCCCTTGCGAAGGATCTCGGGAGCGGTCGGAGTGACCTTTTGGCGATTGGGTGCGGGCTTCAACCCATGTCCGGCGCAGCGCTAAGCGTCGGATCGAGGAGGCGGCTGGCCGCTTGGGTGGTGGTGAGGGGGCGGTCCCCGAGGTGGCGCACGTAGCCGGCGGTGGTGCTGGGGTTGGCGTGTCCGACGTGGCGGGCGATGTCGGCGAGGTCGACGCCTTCTTCGGTGTAGAGGACCGTGATGGCGGTCGATCGGCCGGTGTGAGTACTGAGCCCCCGCGGGTCGATGCCTGCGGCTCCCGCAGCAGCGCCTACTGACTTGGCGACGGTTTGGCGCAGCAGCAGCCCCCCGGTCGTCGTGGTGAAGACGAGCTCGACCGCCTCGCCGTCGGAGACGTGGCGCTGCCAGGCGGCGCCCGCCCGCAGGCGTTCCTGCCGCTGTGCGTGCCGTCGTCGGCGGAGCAGCTCGACCACGACGGGAGTGAGGTGGTGGCGCCCGATGGAGCCGTCGGTCTTGGGTGGGCCCAGCACCATGCCCACCCCATCCGCGTATGAGCACGCTCGGCGAACGTTCGCGATACCCGCCTCGAGGTCGAGATCCCCCCACGCCAGCCCGAGGACCTTGGAGACCCGCCAGCCCTGGATGAACAGCAGCGCCACCGCAGCACCGAGCCGATCCTGCGCGGCGGCGGCGACCAACGCTCGGGCCTCCTCAGCGGTCAACGCGCGTCGTTTCGCCCGCGGGGTGCGCGGTGGGCGGACCTTCGTGACCGGGTTGTTGGCCACGAGCTCCAACGTGACGGCTTCCTCGATGATCGTGCGCAGCAGGGAACGGGTGTCGGACACGGTGTGGGCGCCGAGCGTCTCCAATAGCTGGGTCTGCCAGGTGGCGACCTGCTCGGCGCGCAGCTCTCGCAGCGGGATGTCGCCGAGGCCGCCGCTGATGCGGGCGACGCGGTCCTCGTACTTGCCCAGCGACGACACCCGCACCCGGTTGCGGGCCACGTTGCGCAGCCACCACTGGCAGAACTGCCCGATGGTGGTCGATGCCGAGAGCACCGCACCCGATGGCGTCAACGCGGCGGCCTCGAGCCCCTTTGCCAGCGCCTCGTCGCGGCGGCGCAAGGCCTGGTCGCGGGTGCGGCCGCGGACCCGTCGGGGCCGTGGCTCGCCCGGCACTCGGTAGGTCGCTCGCCAGGTGCCATCACGTTCCCGATACAGCGAGCCCTCACCGTTGGCGGCCTTGCCGCTCACCGTGAACGTCCCCTCCGCCGCGGGCACTCGCTTGCCCTTCGCCACCCTCGCCATGGGCCGACAGGTTGCTCCCGAGCGGGAGTAACCGGGAGTAACCGCGGGAGTAACGCTCCCCGACACCCGCCGACACGTTCCAGCACTCAACGAACGTTTCCGCAGGTCAGGGGCCTACGAGTCGAGACCGGGAGCAACGGGCCAACACCAGAAACCCCCGCCAGCGGAAGGTAAGGGATTCGAACCCTTGGTGACCCGGAGGCCACAACGGCTTTCGAGGCCGCCCCATTCGTCCGCTCTGGCAACCTTCCGGCGCAGATCGTAGCGGACCGCCGCCGCATTACGACACGCTTTGCGAGCCCGGGCGCCGCTCCGCGAAAAATCGGGTGAGGAGCTCGCCGCACTCCTGGCTGCGCACCCGCGGGGTCACGATCGGCTCGTGGTTGAGCCGGGGGTCGGCGCACACGTTGTAGAGCGAGCCGCAGCCGCCGCCCTTCGGGTCGTCGGCCCCGAACACCACCCGCTCCACCCGGGCGGCCACCAACGCGCCGGCGCACATCACGCACGGCTCCAGCGTGACCACCACCGTCACCCCGCTCAGGCGCCACCCGCCCACCTGGGCGGCCGCCGCCTGCAGCAGGAGCAGCTCGGCGTGGGCGGTCGGGTCGCCCCGCCGCTCCCGCTCGTTGTGCGCCCGCGCCACGATCGCGCCGTCCACCAGCGCCACCGCGCCCACTGGAACGTCGCCGTGCCCGGCTGCCGCAGCGGCCTCCTCGAGCGCGGCGCCCATGGCCTCGTGATCGTCCACGGCCCCCGACCCTACCTGCCCGCGGCCGGGCCGCTCGTGACGCGCCGGCGGCTCCCGGACCCGCCGTGGCGGAGAGGGTGGGATTCGAACCCACGGTGGGTTGCCCCACACACGCTTTCCAAGCGTGCCGATTAGGCCGCTCTCGCACCTCTCCTCGGAGACGACAGGCTATCCTGACACCAGCCCGCTTTGGAACGTGACGGCCGGGTCCTGCGCGATCGCAGCCCGTGAACCGAGTCAGGGCCGGGAGGCAGCAGCTCTCAGCGGAGCCTGCGATGTGCCTCAGGCAGCCTGGCCGTCACCTTCGAAAGCGGGCTCGTCCGCGCCTAGGCTCGCGCGGTGGCCCACCAGTCCCTGTACCGCCGCTACCGCCCCCAGCGGTTCGGCGAGATCGTGGGCCAGCCGCACGTGGTGGCGGCGCTGCGCAACGCCGTGCGCGACGGCCGCACCGGCCACGCCTACCTGTTCTCCGGCCCCCGCGGCACCGGCAAGACCTCCACCGCCCGGATCCTGGCGAAGGCGCTGAACTGCACCGACCTGCACGACGGCGAACCGTGCGGGGTGTGCGAGGCGTGCAAGGCGGTCGAGGCCGGCGTGTCCTTCGACCTGCAGGAGCTCGACGCGGCGTCGAACAACGGGGTCGAGGCCATGCGCGACCTCATCGCGCGGGCTGCGCTCGGCTCGCCCGGGCGGTCCAAGGTGTACATCCTCGACGAGGTGCACATGCTCTCGGCGGCGGCGTCGAACGCGCTGCTGAAGACGCTGGAGGAGCCCCCCGAGCACGTCACGTTCGTGTTGGCCACCACCGATCCTCAGAAGGTGCTGCCCACGATCCGCAGCCGCACCCAGCACCTCGAGTTCACCTTGCTCGGCGCGGAGGAGCTCGAGCGCCACGTGCGCTGGGTGGCGCAGGACGCCGGCCTCAGCATCGACGAGGAGGCGTTGGCCTGGGTGCTGCGCAAGGGCGGCGGCTCGGCTCGCGACACGCTCTCGGCGCTCGACCAGGTGGCCGCGGCGGGCGGGGCGGCGGGCGGGGAGGAGCCGGTCGACGCGCTGGTGGCCGCGCTGGTGGAACGCAGCCCGGGCGCGGCGCTGGCCGCGGTGGCGGGCGGCGTGGCCGCCGGTCGGGAGCCGCGCACGATGGCCGAAGCGCTCATCGCCCGCCTGCGCGACGCGTTCCTGTGCTCGATGGGCGCCGCGCCCGCGCAGCTCACCGCCGAGGCCCGCGCCCGCTCGGCCGAGGAGGCGCGAGCGCTCGGCGCGCCGGCGCTCACCCGCGGGCTCGAGGAGCTGGGCGAGGCGCTCGTCGAGATGCGTCAGGCGCCCGACCCGCGGATCCCGCTCGAGGTGGCGCTGGTGCGGCTCACCCGCGCCGACCTCGACCGCTCGGTGGGGGCGCTGATCGAGCGCATCGAACGCCTGGAGCGCCAGCTCGCCGGGACTCCTCCCGCGGCCGCGCCGGCCGCGCCGGCCGCGCCGGCCGATCCGGGGGCGAGGGCCGGGCGGGACGCCGAGACCGAGGCCGAGACCGAGACGGTGGCCGGGCCCGGCGACGCGGCAGCGGCGCCCGAGCCTGCGCCGAGCCC
>JBJXGF010000347.1:0-3089 GCA_046153015.1 Acidimicrobiales bacterium
CGCAGGCGGGCCGGTTCGGGCGTGTCCAGGTAGAGCGCCTTGAGCCGCAAGTCGTCCTTCACATACCGGCCGATGTCCTCGCGGTCGGGGACCGACAGGACGGCGACGAGCCCGGCGGCGACGATCACGGATCCCGGCGCGATCTTCGGGTCGGGTTCGGCGGGGACGGTCAGCTCGACGGTGCGCCCGTCGGGGTCGTACTTGTGGTCCGGGGGGAACATGGCGGTGGCGATCCAGTCGCCGCGCACGCTTTTCTTGCCGGCGATGAGCCGCATACCGGCCGGGAGCACAACCGGGATGCCGCGGCTCTCCAGTGTCGGCCACTCGTCGGTGCCGGTGAGCTGGTCGCAGTAGAGGGTGATGGCTGAGCTGGCGTTGCCGGGCCGGCCGGACCGGTAGTAGCGGCGGAGGCGAACGTCGTCGCCGGCGATGGTGACGGGCCCGAGGTCGCCGGTGTAGGGGCGGGTCGTGCGGACGCGGATCTCCACGCCGCCCCGTTCGGAGGGGACGAGCAAACGGCCGGTGTAGATCAGCTCGCCGGTCTGCTCCGCGACCTTCTGTTGGACGGCTTCGACGAGGACGGCGGGCCCGAACTTGGGCATGTCGATGCGGATGACTTGCATGGGTGGTGGCTCCTGTTGAGCGGCCCCCGATGGGGGCGGTGGTCTGCCGTACTAGCTACAACGTCACCTTACCACTAAATCTTTAGGTGGCAAGGGGCAACGACCATAGAAGATGAAGATGGCCTACATGCTGGGCGGGTACCCTGTGCAGCATGAGTCTTCGGCCGTATCGTGACGTGGTGGACAGCCATCGGGCTGAGCGCGATGCGGTGCTCGCCGTGCTCGACGCGGGGGCACCAGATGAAGTGCTGCTGGCGATCGCCTACTGGACAGCGATTGACGACCACGTACCGGACAGACTGACCGAAGCCGTGAGACGAGCACGGGACGCGGGGTTCTCCTGGGGGGCCATCGGTGTCGCGCACGACCGCACGCCAGGTTCAACGCAGGTCAAGTTTGCCCGGCGGCTGAACTAGCCGAGTAGCGAACGGCAACGGCCCCCTCGGCCTCTAGTCCGGGGGGGCTGTTGCGCGTCGGTGGGGGCGGCGGGCGGTTCGCCCCCAACGAGCTTTAGGCGGCGGCGGTGCGCCCTCGGCGGCGGGCCAGTTGCCGGGAGCGGAGAGACTGACCGGCCCAGAAGCCCTCGAGCTGCGGGTCGGCGAGGGCGTACTCGGCGCACTCGCGGTTCACGACGCAGGTGGAGCAGAGCGCTACCGCTCGACGGTGCGTCTCGGGAGAACATCGGCCGAACCAGGCGTCGACACCTTGCCCGCGGCACGCGGCTTGCGCTTGCCAGGCGGGGCGGCGGGCGGCGAGCCGGACGAGCAGGTCGGCGAGTTCGAGTTCGGCGGCCGCGCCGACCGGGTCGGACGTGTCGGCTTCGAGCGCCAGGTCGGCGCGTACCCATCGCACGCGGTTCAGGTTATAGCGCGGCATCGCCCCCGCGCCCGGGGACAGGAGACCGGGCGGGGGGCGATGCGCTGCGCCGTGCGAGGTCGGCCGACGCAGAACTAGCGGCGGTGGGCGACACCGCGAAGGACGAGGAGCCGCCTGCGGACCGCGGGATCGGACATGGCTCGACGGCGGCGTGCCGGTGCGGGTCTCGCGCCGGGCCCGCGCCCAGCCGGGCCCGGGGCCACCGTCGCAGAGGTGCCCGGATAGGCGGGCATCGGTGTCAAACCCGCTTCGACCAGATCGATCCGGAGCAGCTCACGGCGGGAGCCGTCCGACGACCACTTGTCGCCGTTCTCGGGCACGCGGAAAGCGAACGACTGGCCGAAAAGCCCACGTTGAGCGCCCCGTACGAGCAGCTCGGTCGCGGCGGCCTTGAAGATGAAACCATGGCCCCACAGCCCCTCGTTGCGTTCTTCCAGCTCCGTCCACCAGCCGACCGGGCTCATGCCGAGCGTGTCGCGCCCGTGGCTGGCTTGCATGAGCACACGGCCGGCTCCGGTGCGGGCGATCGACGCGGCGAACGCGCCCTTCCGGATGCTCTCAGTGAACCGGCGGCCGCCCTCAACGATCACGGTCGGGGTGTTGAACCTGGCGATCCATCCTTCGAGCGGATGGTCGCCGGACGGGTGGTGGGATTCGCTGACGGTGGGGCGTTCGTCGGCGCGGGCGGCGACAGCTGAGCGCCATTCGAGCGGGCCGGCGGTTCTCACGCTGCGCCTGGCCCGTCAGGGTTGATCCGGCTCGGGTGGCGGAGCGCGCGAGTGTTCGGCCAGACGGGCTCGTCGTTGGCGTCGGCCCGGGCGACGGGGGGGAAGGCCAGCCTGAGGTACTCGCCGAGCACGCCGGCGGCGAGTTCGGCGGCGGAGACGCCGTGGCGGGCGGCGCGCTGGTCGAGCTGGGCGAGCTGCTCGGCGTCGAGATCCACGTTCATCGGCTGAACAGCTTTCGCTTAGGGGCGGGGCGGGCGTCGGCGAGGGCGGCGACCGCGGCGGCAACCTGCTCCTCGACGCTGGTCGGCGCGGGGGCTAGGTGCTGGTCGAGCGCGGCTTGGGCGCGGGCGACGGCGGCGGACTCGCGGCGCTCCAGCTCCCGCTGGTCGGCGATCCAAGCCCCGAGCCTGCCGCGTTGCGCTCGGTGGGCGGCGACCGTCTCGGGCCAGCTCGGCGTCCGCGAGTACTCGGCGTGGAGGCGCGGGTACCGGGCGGCGAGCGCGGCGTCCTCGGCGCTGAGCTGCTCGATCTTGGCGCGGGCGGCGGCGAGCCGATCCTGAGCGGCTTCGAGCCCGCAGCGGAGATCCCGTTCAGACGGCGCGGAGATGTTGCACCTCCTCGGTGCGGGCGGCGAGCACGGCGGCGTGTTGGGCGACCAGGGCGGCCCAGCGGCCATCGGTTTCGGCGAGCGTGGCTCGTTCGTGGGCAAGCCGGGCGGTCAGGTGTTCGGCGCGGGCGGCGGCGGGTGCGAGCAGCTGGCGGAGCCCGCCGACCTCGGTTTCGGCGGCGGCGATCAACCCGCCGCGGTACGGGCGGATCTGGCGGGCGTGTTCGGCCCAGGTTTCGAGCACCACGACCTTGG
>JBJXGF010000352.1:0-3276 GCA_046153015.1 Acidimicrobiales bacterium
AGCGGCGTGGCCTTCGCCTGGTCGGTCACGAACGGCGCGGCCATCACCCGGTTGGCGCCGTCGAGCCCGTCGACCACGATCACCTTGGCCCGGGTGAGCAGCGCCAGCTGCTGCTGCTGGGGCAGCGGCTTGCGATCGGGCCGGGCGTAGCCGTCCATGCGCAGGCCCTTGGCCCGCCCGGGCAGCGTCATCACCACCAGCCCCACGTAGCGGCCGTAACGCGGGTCTTTCGAGCCGTCGTTGTTCAGCGTCTGCGACACATACGGCGGCTCGCCGTCCGGGATGGTGTTGGCGGCCTCCACCGTGAGCACGCCCTCGATCGTGCCGTCCTTCGTGCGGGTGAGGGCCAGATCGGCCGTCACCTGCAGCCACCAGTCCATCTTGTTCGCCGCGTGGTTGCTGAGCGACACCACCAGATCGTTGGGGCCGGCCGAGGCCTCGAGCCCCAGCGCCCGCCAGCCGCGCTGCTGCGCCTCGTCGAGCGCGAACGCCCGGATGTGGCGGCCCTCGACCGCGGGCTGCAGGGCCCGCACCAGCGCCAGCGGCGTGATCTTGCGGTCCTTCGCCGCGGCGAGCACCGTCTGCGTGAGCTCGGCCAGCAGCTCCCGCCGCTGTGCAGACGCGGCGTCGAGCTCCACGTACTGGCCGTGGCCGAGGAAGGCCAGCACGTTGTCCGCCGTGATCTCCCGGCCCTCCACGCTGACCGGGCCGGTGGCGCGCAGCAGCGCCTGCATGGCCAGCGGGTCGACGAACAGCGCCCCTTCCGCCGGGTCGGGTGCGGTGGAGTTCCACATGGCCAACGCCTCCTGCGCCACGATCTGGAAGCGCGGGGTGATCGCCATGTTCTGCCAGGTGACCGCAGGCAGCAGCCACCGCCAGTTGTCGGTCACGTGCTCGTCGACCGAGGGCGCGAACCCGGGCTGCAGCGCCCCGACCGAGCTGATGCCGCCCAGGCTCGGGTGGGCCGAGCCGTCGGTGGCGAGGGTGCCGACCTGGAGGATCATGCCCGCGCCCACCCGCATCTCGGACGGGTTGCCGGCCAGCACCAGGTAACGCTTGTCGTCGAGGAAGACGGCCACGCCGGCGGCGGCGTCGGACAGGCGGCGCAGCCCATCGACCAGATCGGCCCGCTCCCCGGACAGCCGGGTGTGCGCGTTGGCCAACTGCGGCGCGAGGCCGCTGGAGGGCCCGAGGTCGGCTCCTTCGATCTCGGCGGCGGCGCGGCCGGCGGCGGCGGACAGCTCGTTCAGCGCGGCGATGGGGGAGGCGGCGCCGTCGTCGAAGCGGGTCTCGAGCTCGCGCCCTTCCCGGGTGAGCTCGCTCATGCTCGACGCGATCGTGGCGCCCGAGGAGGCGAGATGGTCGAAGGAGCTGAGCTGGCGGCCGACGACGGGCAGCGGGCGCAGCGGCGCCATCCAGCCGGCCCGCATGCGACGGCGGGCGGACTCGAGATGGGCGGCCGAGGAGTCGAGCCGGGACTGGATCTGCTCGAAGTCGGGGTCGGTCACGTTCACCCCGGCGCGCAGCGCCTCGAGATCGTGCACCGCGGCCAACGCGTCGGACCGGGAGCGCAGCGCGTGGTTCGCCACCATGGCCAGCCATGCCGAGCCCAGGAGGGCGACGGCCGCCACCGGCAGCGCCCACACGAGACGCCGGCGCCGGGGAGGAGGCGGCGGCCGACGCATCACGACCTGACCGTCGCCGGCGATGACCGGCTCGCCCAGATCGAGCTCACGGGAGAGGCGCCTGGGTCGCGTCGACAGCTTCATGTGGCTCCTGACAGCACCGGCTCCGGCGCCCCTGAAACCAGGGACGGCCGGAGCCGGCGCACTCAAACGATTGACTTGTGTTGCGCGCTTAGGCAGCGAGCTGGAGCATGTCCTGGATCTGCTCCCAGGTGTACCCGTCGTGGTAAGCGTCGTTGCCCGAGCTCTCGCCGAGGTAGTACTGGCCGCCCTGGCTGACGAGGTTGATGCTGTTGTTGGTCTGCTCTGCGAAGTTGCAGACGCCGCCGGCGTAGGGGACGAAGCAGAGCTGGATGTTCCACTGGTTCACGTTGATCACGTTGATGTTGATGTGATCCTCGTGCGGACGCGGCAGCGGCCGCGGCGGCTCGTGGTCCCCGCCATTGGTGGTGTCGTGATCGCCGCCGACCGTGGTGTCGTGGTCCCCGCCGTCAGACGTGGGGGAGACCTCGTCGTGGTCCCCGCCGTCGGAGGTGGGGGTGTAGTCGCCGCCGTCGGAGGTGGGGGAGACTTCGTCGTGATCCCACCAATCGTCGTGGTTGCCGTCGTGCCAATTGATGTGATCCTCGTCATGCGGATCACCCCAGTGGCCGTCCCAGCTGTGGTCGTGGTCGCCGCCATGGGTGGTGTCGTGGTCGCCGGCCACCGAGGTGTCGTGGTCGCCGCCCCAGCTCGAGTCGTGGTGACCGTCGTGGTCGCCGCCCCAGCTCGAGTCGTGGTCGCCGCCGACGGTGGTGTCGTGGTCGCCGCCCCAGCTCGAGTCGTGGTCATGATCGCCGCCCCAGCTGCTGTCGCCGCTGTGGTGGGCGAGCCAACGGTGGAACTCGTCGTGCACCTGACGCCACCCGTGGCCATCCCACGAGTCATTGCCTTCGCTCCACCACGCCGTTCCCGACCACCAGTCGAGCTCGAGCAGGATTTGGACCCTGGCTTCGAAATGCTCGACATGGTAACCCCCGTGAGGGGCCGCCGGGTGAGGCGACGATGCAGGCGCAGCGCCGGCAGTTCCGGCGCCCATAGCCACCATCAGCGCGGACGCTGCTGATGCGCCTAGGGCGGCGGACAGCCTTGCCTTTCCTGTTGCCATTCCTCTTCTCCCGCCAAACTCGATGGTATTGATCCGGTTCGCCGACCCGCTCCAGCGAGCAGGCGGACGAGAGCCAGATTCGTGCAGTTTATTCGAGTGTCATGGGATGAGACCGAATGGCCGGGAGAATCCCGCCAATTGTGGCCCTGAGCAGGCCAGATCCGGGAGCCGGCGAGCGCCGATTGCCGCCGCGCTTATGATGGTAAATATAGCCACTATCTCACCGGTACATACGGGAGCCAGCAGGTGCGCTCATGCTAGCGCTGCATCTGGCAATAGCAATCGTCCGTCGGGTTATTTGGAAAGTTATGCAGAGACATATATCGGCTGGATGGTGGTCGGAACGCTCGCGGGCGGTGGGTACAGTGCTCTGCATGGCGGCGAGGCGGAAACTTGCGGTGTTCGTGCTCTGTTCGGGATTGGTGGCGGCCAGCGGCTGCTCCA
>JBJXGF010000366.1:0-3389 GCA_046153015.1 Acidimicrobiales bacterium
GGTTCGGCTCCACCTCGGCGTCTCGGGCGACAACCAGGAATCGGCCGGCGCCGTGGATGTGGAAGGGGTGGTGCATGGGGTGGTCTTGGTCCAGGTCGTTGAGGAGGCGGATCTTGACGAGATCGCCGACCCGGAAGGACCAGTCGATCTGCCCGTTCTCCTTACCGGTCGCAGTGTCGACGAGCTTCCAGATCATGTTGTGGGCGTCGGACGCCGCGTTCATCTCGGGCATCAGGTCTTCCCACTCCAGACCATCGGCGGTCTCGGCTGCGTGCACCTCGTGGCCATGAGCGGCGCCGTGATGGGCCGACAGCGCAGGAGCCGACACCGTCGAGGCGACCAGGCGCATGCCACACCTCCGGCACGCACCCGGCTCGGTGGCGGTGACATCGGGGTGCATGGGGCACACATGGGACGTTGCCGACTCGTGCCGATCTGCGTCGAGCAGCGGCATCGTGGACGTGAACGCCAGCGTCTTGTCGGGTTCACGGTGGTGTTGGCGGCGGACGAGGTCTCGCCATCGCGTCAGCTCGTCGCTGGTGCGCAGCGTCTCGAACGCCTGGAACGCAGGCGACTCGATCCGCTCGCCTCGCACTCGTACGGAACCGAGGGTGTAGGTCCGTTCGGGTGTCCGGTGTTCGAGTGGGAACGTGCCGGAAGTTTCGAAGCGCACGTCGATCACGGCTCGCTCCGAAGGGGCGATCAAGACGTTGTCGACGAAGGTCTCGCGCTCGTAGCGGCCGCTGTCACCGCCGACGAGCTTGAGTCGAGCACCCGCGATCCCGAGCTCGAACAGCCGGGTGTTCGCGGTATTGGCCAGATAGAAGCGCACGACCTGACCTGGTCGAGCGTCGAGGGTGAGGTTGGTTTGGCCGGCGGTGAGCATCACGTTGCCGTACCGGCCCATCGCCACATGAGTTGGCCCCCGCTTCGTGGAACGGCGCGAGGCGGCCGTGCTCGACCAGCACGTCATCGAGGGTCACGGCGAGGTCACGGTCGACGAGCGGCCAGAAGTCGGCGTCGACCGGTTCGACCACGATGTTGCCGTAGAGGCCCATGTCGAGGCCGTAGTCCTCGCGAACGTGGGGGTGGTACCAGTACACGCCGGGGTCGGGGAACCGGAGCCGGTAGGTGTGCTCGCCGCCGATCCCGATCGGCGGTTGGGTCTCGAAGGGCACGCCGTCGTAGGCGTTGTCGAGACGGAGCCCGTGCCAGTGAATCCAGGACTCCTGACATAGCCCACTGAAACCCTTGTCGTGCAAGGGTCCATCCGCGGGCTGTGTTGTTTGACCGACGATAATAGATGATGTCGAGTGCTGCGGTCCTGGTAGGTGCTGGACTGGCGTGTGTGCGCCGGGGTCAGCCATTGCCGCTTCGCCCGGCTGGGTCGGTCCGGGTGTCTGAGGGCGCCGACCTGGTCGAGAACGATGAGGGCGGAGCTGTGTTCGTGTGGGGGATGGCGGTGTCGTGCTGGGACGCGGGCGACATCGTGGGCCGCCGCTTGGCGGCGGTGCAGCTGGTAGCGACCGGGTCGGCCACGCAGGTCGAGGTCGGCGCCGGGTTCGGGGCGGGCGAGGCGACGGTGCAACGCTGGACAGCGGCGTGGCGTCGGGACGGGATGGCCGGCCTCGTGCCGGCACGGAAGGGCCCGAGGCGACCGTCCAAGCTGACGGCGGAGATGGTGGCGGGGATCCGGGTGCTGCGGGCCGGTGGGGCGTCGATGGACACGATCGCCGAGGCGACGGGCGTGAGCCGCAACTCGGTGGCGCGGGCGTTGACCGAGGCGCCCACGGAGCCGGTAGCGGGTGCGGGACCGCTGTCGCCGGGGGGCGAGCTGGCCGAGGCGCTGACGCCGCTGGCCCGCCCGGCCCCTCGGGATGGGGAGCGCCGGGCAGCGCGCCGGGGCGAGCTGGCCGAGGCCCCGCCGGTGATCTGCGAGGGGGCGTCGCTGCCCATGGCCGGGGCGCTGCTGGTCTTGCCGGCGCTGGCGGCAACCGGGCTGCTGGCCGGCGTCGAGGAGGTCTACGGGAAGGCGAGGGCGGCGTTCTACGGTGTGCGCAGCCTGGTGCTGGCCGTGGTGTTCGCCGCACTGGTGGGCGAGGCCCGCGCCGAGGGGCTGACCCGGCTCGACCCCGTCGACGTCGGCCGCCTGCTCGGCTTGGACCGGGCGCCGGAGGTCAAGACGCTGCGCCGGCGCCTGGAGCGCCTGGCACAGGCGGGCCGGGCTGACCGGCTGATGGCGGCGCTGGCACGGCGCCACGTGGCTGGCCACCCCGAGGCCACCGGGGTGTTTTACGTCGATGGCCACGTGCGGGCCTACCACGGCGGCGCCGAGATCCCCAAGGCGCATGTGACCCGTATGCGCCTGTCCATGCCGGCGACCGTGGACACCTGGGTGGCCGACGCCTTCGGCGACGGCGTGCTGTGCTGGACGGCCCCGCCGCCGGCGTCGCTCGTCGGCGAACTGGCCCGAGTGGCCGCCACCATCCGCGGCCTGGTCGGGCCGGACCGCCGCCCCACCATCGCCTTCGACCGGGGCGGGTGGAGCCCCAAGGCCTTCGCCGAGCTGCACGCCGCCGGCTTCGACATCCTCACCTACCGCAAGCAGCCCTTCACGGCCGAGCCCCGCCGGGCCTTCGTCGAGCGCACCCACACCGACGAGGCGGGACGGGCGCATCGCTACCTGCTCGCCGACCGCCGGGTGCGCATCGCCTACCGCGACGGCGCCCGCCGCCGCCGCTTCGCCTGCCGCCAGATCACCCGGCTCGACCCCGACACCGGCCACCAGACCCACATCGTCACCACCCGCACCGACGCCGCCGCCGTGGTGGCCCACGCCATGTTCTCCCGCTGGCGCCAGGAGAACTTCTTCCGTTACCTGCGCGCCCACTACGGCCTCGACGCCCTCGATAGCTACACCACCGTCGCCGACGACTTGGACCGCAGCGTGCCGAACCCTGCCAAGAAGACCGCCAGCGCCCGGGCCGCCGAGGCCCGACGTCGCCTGGCCGACGTCGAAGACGAGCTCCCCGAACGCCTCCCCACCGACCTGGCCGCCGCCCACGCCGACGCCGTCTCCTACCTCGAGGGGCTCACCGCGGACGCCCGCGCCGTCGCCGCCCGAGTGCCCCTCGGTGAACTGCACCCCGACGCCGTCCTGCACCACGGCGAACGCAAACGCATCCACGACGCCATCCGCATGGCCACCTACAACGCCGAGACCGCCCTGGCCCGCCTCCTCGCCCCCCACTACGCCCGAGCCGACGACGAAGCCCGCAGCCTGCTGCGTGAAGCGCTGCGCAGCCCCGCCGACCTCCAGATCATCAGCCGTGAACTCCACGTACGCATCAACCCGCTCTCCGCCCCCCGCCGCACCCGGGCCATCTCCG
>JBJXGF010000411.1:0-26554 GCA_046153015.1 Acidimicrobiales bacterium
CCGCATCCGGGCCTTCGGCGGCGGCGCGCAGGATCCGCTCCAGCAGCTCCGGCGGGGGCGCGGCCGGCGCCGGGTCGAGGCGCTGCGGGTCGACCAGGTCGAGCAGCCGCGCCGCGGCCTCCAGCTCGGCCCGCTCGGCCGCCGCGGCGGGGTCGGCGGCGAACGCGGCGCGCCGCGTGGGGGCCTCCGCCGGGTCGAGCCGGCCGAGGGCCAGCATCGCCGCATCGCCGCGCCTCTCACGCGCCTCGGCGCGCCGTTCCGCGTCGGGCGTGGCGCCGTCGTGCATCCCGGCGTCGCTCATCCGGCCAAGCCCATCTCGTCCAGGCCCATCTCCTCCAGCGTGAGGCGCAGCGCCTTGAGGGCGTAGTACACGCGGCTCTTCATCGTGCCCGCCGGCACGCCCAGCTCGTCGGCGACCTCTTGGTACGGACGGCCCCGCACGTGGATCTCGACGAGCGCCACCCGGTGGTCGTCGCGCAGGCGGCGCAGCGCCTCCTCCACGTGCCAGGCCAGCAGCGCGTTGTCGAGGGCGGCGGTGGTGGCGGCGCCGACAGGCTCGGCGTCGGTCTCGGCGCCGCCCCCGGCCAGGGGCGGGCGCACCGCCCGCGCCCGGCCGAGATCGATGATGCGGTTGCGCAGGATGGCGAAGAGCCAGGTGCGCAGCGAGCCGACTCGGGCGTCGAAGCGCTCCGAGGCGCGCCACGCGCGCAGGAACGTGTCCTGCACGGCCTCCTCCGCCAGCCCCCGGTCCCCGAGCGAGCGCAGCGCGAATCGGTAGAGCTCGGCGCCGTGCTCGGCGTAGGCGCCTTGCAGCCACTGCTGCTGCGGGTCGACGAGGCGCAGCGCCGCATCGCCATGGGCGCCCGCCCGAGCCCGCGTCTCGCGCCGCTTCGACGCCGGCCCTCCCCGCATCGCCGACCAACGTAGCCTCGCTGCGCCGGCTCGGCGCCCGCCCCTGCGGCCCGCTCTAGCATGCGCCCACCGCCACGAGGAGGGGATGCCATGGAGTACGGCGCCGTGTTCCCAACCACCGAGATCGGCGACGACCCGATCGCCATCCGCGACTACGCCCAGGCCGTGGAGGACCTCGGCTTCTCCTACCTGCTGATCTACGACCACGTGCTCGGCGCCGTGCACGAAGGCCGCCAGCCGCCGCTCACGGGGCCCTACACCGAGCGCCACCCGTTCCACGAGATCTTCGTCACGCTCGGCTTCCTCGCCGGGGTCACCCGTCGGCTCGGCCTGGCCACCGGCGTGGTCATCCTCCCCCAGCGCCAGACCGTGCTCGCCGCCAAGCAGGCGGCGGAGGTCGACGTGCTCTCCGGCGGCCGGCTCCGCCTCGGCCTCGGCACCGGTTGGAACACCGTGGAGTACGACGCGCTGGGCGTCGAGTGGGACACGCGCGGCCCCCGCTTCGACGAGCAGGTCGAGCTCATGCGCCGCCTCTGGAGCGAGCCGGTGGTGGACTACACGGGCCGCTTCCACCGCGTGGACCGCGGCGGGATCGCCCCCCGGCCCGCCCGCCCGATCCCGCTGTGGTTCGGCGGGTTCGCGCCGCCGGCCATCCGCCGCGCCGCCCGAGTCGGGGACGGGTTCTTCTTCGCCAACGCCGGCCAGCGCTCGGTGGCGATGATCGCCGAGCTGCGCCGCCTGCTCACCGAGAACGGCCGCGACCCCGCCGGTTACCCGATCGAGCTCCAGGTGGACTACGGCAGCGGCGAGGAGCGCTGGCGTCGGGTGGCCGAACGGGCCCGGGAGAACGGCGTGACCCACCTGGCCTGCAACACGATGAGCACCACCGCGGCCTTCTTCGGCTCGCCGGCGCCCAACCTCACGAGCCCCGACCAGCACGTGAAGGCGCTGGAGAGCTTCCTCAAGGCGATGAGCTGAGGCGGCCGGCCTGGCCGACCTCGGCCGGCCGGGCCGGCCTGCGGACGACTTCGCAGCCCGCCTGAGCCGCGCCTAGATTCCCCGGCCGTGAGCCAGACCCCCGTTCGCGTCGCCGTCACTGGCGCAGCCGGCCAGATCGGCTACAGCCTGCTCTTCCGCATCGCCAGCGGGCAGATGCTCGGCCCCGACCAGCCGGTCCACCTGCAGCTCCTCGAGATCACCCCGGCGCTCGGGGCGCTGCAGGGGGTGTGCATGGAGCTCGACGACTGCGCCTTCCCGCTGCTCGCCGGCATGACCCCGACCGACGACCCCGCCGTGGCGTTCGCCGGCGCCGACTATGCGCTGCTGGTGGGCTCGGTGCCCCGCAAGGAGGGCATGGAGCGCTCCGACCTGCTCACGATCAACGGCAACATCTTCACCGGCCAGGGCAAGGCCATCTCCGACCACGCCTCGCCGGGCGTGAAGGTGCTGGTGGTGGGCAACCCGGCCAACACCAACTGCCTCATCGCCATGAACAACGCGCCGAACGTGCCCCCCCAGCAGTTCAGCGCGATGACCCGGCTCGACCACAACCGCGCCGTGGCCCAGGCAGCGGCCAAGGCCGGCGTGGCGGTGGCCGAGGTGAAGAAGATGACGATCTGGGGCAACCATTCCGCCACGCAGTACCCCGACCTGTACCACGCCGAGATCGGCGGGCGCTCCGCGGCCGAGGTCATCGGCGACCAGGCGTGGCTCGAGTCGGCGTTCATCCCCACCGTGCAGCAGCGGGGCGCGGCGATCATCAAGGCCCGCGGCCTGTCCTCGGCCGCGTCGGCGGCCAACGCCGCCATCGACCACATGCGCGACTGGGCGCTCGGCACCCCCGCCGGGGACTGGCGCAGCATGGCCGTCTGCTCCGACGGCTCGTATGGCGTGCCCGAGGGTCTGCTCTCCTCGTTCCCCTGCACCTGCGCCGAGGGGCGTTGGCAGATCGTGCAGGGGCTGGAGCTGAACGAGTTCTCGCGCGCCCGGATCGACGCGTCGGTCGCGGAGCTGTCCGAGGAACGCGACGCCGTCCGAGGGCTCGGCCTCATCCCCTGAGCCATCCCTCACTCAAAGTGGGTAGATAGACACGCACTGAGACGAGACGCCGGAGGCGGCGCCTAGCCTGAGGCGGTGCAGACCAACGGTTGGCGGTACCGTGCCGAGCTCGACGGCCTGCGGGCCCTGGCCGCACTGGCGGTGGTCGGGCACCACGCCGGCTTCCCGCTCCTCGGCGGTGGTCGCTACGGCGTCGACCTGTTCTTCGTGCTGTCGGGCTTTCTCATCACGTCGCTGCTGCGGCGCGAGCTCGCCGAGACCGGCCGCATCCGGCTCGGCCGCTTCCTGCTGCGCCGCCTCGCCCGGCTCTACCCGGCGCTGGCGCTCATGCTGGTGGTCACCGCCGGCCTGTTCGCCGTGCTGCGTCCCGAGGGCTGGCGCGACAGCCTCGTCGGCGCCGCCCTCGCCGCCGGCTACCTCTCCAGCGCGGCGCTGGCCGCCGGCGCGCAGCTCGGCTCGTACTCGCACACCTGGTCACTCGCGGTGGAGGAGTGCTTCTACCTGGCGTGGCCGCTGGCGCTGCTGCTGCTCGCCCGCCGGTTCCGCACCGAGGGGTCGTTGGCTCGGGCCGTGTTCGCTCTGCTCGCCGCGGCGGTCGCCTACCGCTGGGGCATCGCCTGGCTGGCCGGGGGCCGCGACCTCTGGGTGTACTCGGGCGCCGACGCCCGGGCCGAGCAGCTGCTGGTCGGGTCCGCGCTGGCCGTCGCGTCGCCGCGGGCGTTCGCCGCGCTGGCCAGGCTCGGGCCGCCCGCCGCGTTGGCGCTCACCCTGGCCGCGGTCGCCCCGCTGTCGCTGTCCGAGTCGGTCGTGCACCGCGGCGGGTCCACGTTCGTGGCCACAGCCGCGGCGGCGGTCGTCGCCTGGGCGGTGGTGCGGCCGCAGCGGCTGCTCGCCCATCCGCTGCTCGTCTGGCTGGGTCGGCGCAGCTACGGGCTGTACCTGTGGCACTTCGCGCTGTTCGGCCTGTTCATCGACGAGGCGACCACGCCCCGCCAGGCGGTCACCACGGCGGCGGCGGGTGTGTTGTCGTTGGGCGCCGCCGCTGCGTCCTACCGCTGGTGGGAGACCCCATGCCGGGATCGGCTCAACCGCCTCGTCGACCGGGCGTCGTCACCTCTCTGGGTCGAGCCCAGCCGGGTCGAAATCAGCCTGGTCGAACCCGGTCTCGTCGCGCAGCGCAACGAGCTCAGCGTCGAGGCCGGCCAAGCCGGCCAGCAGGCCGTCCGCGCCGGCTAGGCGCTCCACGTCGCCGCCGACCCACAGCTCACCCCGCATGAACGCGTCCTGGGCGGACAGCGCGCCCCGCGCGATCCGCGCGGCCGTCACCGCCCCCGCGCTGATGCGGACATCGGGCGGCTGCGCCGGCGGGCCCCACACGGCGCGCAGGCCGGACTCGTCCCGGCGCACGTGGTAGGTAGTGCGCTCGGTCACGGCGAACTCCACCGTGAGCGCCGGCCCGCCCGGCGCACCCGCCAGCGCCCGGTCCAGCGCCGCCACCCACTCCTGCGACAGATGGGGGAGCACAACGGGGCGGCGGTGGCGGCTCAGGCGGCCGTGCAGGCCACGCCCGGGGCGATCAGCGTGCCGGGGTTCTCGCCCTGGCACACCGCCCGCATCTGGCCCGGCAGGTCGAGGTCGAACACGTGGATCGCCAGCCCGAAGTCCCGGGCGAGGATGAACGCCGACTGGTCCATCACCTTCAGGTTCTGGCCGATCACGTCGTCGTAGCCCAGCGTGCGGTAGCGCACGGCGGCCGGATCGAGCTTGGGGTCGGCCGAGTACACGGCGTCGACCCCGTTCTTCGCGGCGAGGATGGCCTCGGCGTCGATCTCGAGCGCCCGCTGCACCGCCGGGTAGTCGGTGGTGACGTAGGGCTGGCCGATGCCGCAGCCGAACACCACGATCCGCCCCTTCTCCAGGTGCCGGATGGCCCGCAGCCGGATGTAGGGCTCGGCCACCGCCTCCAGGGGCAGTGCGGTCATCACCCGCACGTCGACCTCGCCCCGGCTCTTCGCCTTGATCGCGCCCCGCAGGATCACGGCGTTGATGGCGGTGCCGAGCATGCCCACCGAATCGGCCTCGGCGCGGTCGATCCCCCACTCCTCGGCGACGCTTCCCCGGAAGATGTTGCCGCCGCCCACCATGACCGCGGCCTGCACGCCGAGCTCGTGCACGGAGAGAATCTCGCCGGCCACGTGATCGAGCGCGCTGGAGCTGAGCCCGAAGCCCTCGGCGCCGGCGAGCGCCTGTCCGCTGACCTTGAGTACGACCCGTGCGTAGCGACCCATCGCCCGCCAGCTTACGGCGTCGCCGCTCGGGCCAGACTGCTGGGGTGAACGAGGCGACCGGGTGTGAGTGGTGGTCCTTCGACCTCGCCACGCCGCAACGTTCGTTCGGCCTGCACCTCGAGCTGGTGCGCTGGCCGGCGGCCGGCCGGGCGTGGTGCTGGACGGGCGTGCTCGAGGCCGGCCGGCCCCTCGTGACCGTGGTCGAGACCGACATCGCCGCCCCCCGAGCCGGCTTCGACTGGCGAGCGCAGGGCCTGTGGGTGGAGGTGGTGGTCGAAGCGCCGGGCCGGCGCTGGTCGGTGGGGCTGGAGGCGTTCGCCCTGGCCCTCGACGACCCGGCCGACGCGCTCGGCGCCTGCCGGGGTGAGCGCATCCCGCTCGGCTACGACCTCGAGTGGGAGACCGAAGGCGGCCTCGACCATCCCCTTGGCGCGGCCCACGGCGAGGTCCTGATCGGCGCCGCCGCCTACGAAGTGGCCGGTGACGGCGGCGCCCGCTTCACCCGAGGCCCGTTCCCGCCCGAGGCGCCGGCCCCGAGTCGTTCGGGGCGAGCGGGGGCGCTGGGCTGGTCGCCCGCCCGCCTGCCCCACCCGGACCGGCCCGATCGGACCCTCGCCGTGGCCCGCACGCTGCACGGCGCCGGCTGGAGCGAGGTCGAGCCCGTCGGGCCGTCCGGTCCCGGATAGCCTCACCAGCATGTGTCGATGTTGATCCGGCGCACGCGCTCCTCCTCGGCGGCGGTGACCTCGTCCGTTCCGCCGGCAACCCGAGGAGTCCTTCGTCGCCATGTCCGTTCGTCGCTCGCGTCCACGGGGCGCGCTGTTCCGCCTGCCTGCGGGCGTGGTGCGCGCTGCGCTCGTCGTCCGCGTGCTCGACGAGTGGTGGTCCTACCTCCCCGCCGGCACGATCGAGGACCAGCATCTCGATCTCGGGCTCTCGTACAGCCAAGCGGGTTGGCTGCTGGCGCTGCTCACCCTCGGCGGGCTCGTCGGCGCCCCGCTCGGCGCCCTCGCCGATCACGGCCATCGGCGAGCGCTGGCCGCGGCGGGCGCCGCCCTCCTGGCCGCGGGGCTCGCCTCGTTCGCCTTCGGCGCGCCCCTTCCCGTGCTCGCCGCGGCGGCCATGCTGCTCGGCGCCGCCAGCGATCTCGTCATCCGCCCCCTCGAGTCCTCGCTCGCCGAGCTGGCCGACGCCGACCTCGACCGCCTGCTCGGCCGTCAGCACCTGCTGACCTGGCTCGGCGACTTCATCGGCCCGGCCCTCCTCGCGCTCGGCGCGGCCACCGTGATCGGCTGGCGCGGCGTGTTCGGGCTCACCGCCGCCGCCTTCGTGGCCTACGCCGCCGTGCTCGCCGCCACCGAGTTCCCCGAGCCCGGGGCCGCGCCCGACGGCGGCGACCGGCTCTGGCGGGCGGCGTTCACGCTTCTCCGCACCCCGGACGTGCTGCGCCTGACTGCGGCGGAGCTCATCCTCCTGCCCCTCGACGAGGCCTTCCTCGGGTTCGCGGTCGCCCGCCTGGTCGGCGCCGGCGTGGGGGCGGCAGCTCAGGTGCTGGCCGGCGGCCTCGTGGTGGGCGGCGTGCTCGGCGCGGCGATCGTCGCCCGGCGGGGGATCGATCGTCGCCAGACGAGCGCCGGCGCGGCGGCGATGCTGCTCGGCGCGTTCGCCGCCGCGGCGCCGCTGGCGGCGCCCGCGCAGGCGGCGGCGATGGCGCTGCTCGGGCTGGGCACGGCGCTCATCTGGGCCAAGGTGCACCACCGCATGCTCACGGTGGCGCCCGGCCGGTCGGCCACCGTGCCCACGATCGTCGGCATCCTGAGCACCCCGGCGCTGTTCGTTCCCGCAGCCATGGGCGCCGCCGCCGACCAGAGCTCGATCACCGTCGCCCTCTCTGGCGCCGCGGCGCTGACCGTGCCCCTGGCCGTGGCCGTGCTGCGCCTCGGCGGCGACGCTGTCGTCTCACCCGCCGAGATCGACGCGCGCGACGAGTGAGACGGCCGACGCTGGGATCGGCCCTCAGCGGCCCGCTTCGCCGACGGCTTCGTTGAGCCAGGCCGCCTCGCCCGTGAAGCGCACCAGCACCACCGGGCTGTGGGCCACCGCAGCCTCGAGCGAGACCGCCTTGCGGTAGTACTCGGTGGCCGGGGCGCTGAGGATGCGGCGACGCTCGGCGGGGTCGGAGACCACCTCCGCGTCGGCGGTGAGCTCGGCCGCCACGCTGGTCTTCAGCCGGAGCCGGAACGCCGGCTGCGCCTTCAGGTTCGCCAGCCAGTCGCGGGGCGCGTGCACGACGCCCTTGCGGCTGGCGTTGGGCGTGCCGCAGACGTATACGCGGCCCTCGAGCGGCGTGATCCAGATCTCGGTCGTGCGGGCCGCGCCGCTGCGCCGGCCGGTGGTCACGATGTCGACCGTGCGCTCGGTGAGGATGCTCCGCAGGATCTCGTCGCGCCCGGTCACGGGCGCCACGCTAGCCGAGCGGCCGCCGCGCCAGCCGAGGGGGGCGGCGCCGCTCGTGAGGGGGAAGTCGATGACCGTTCGGCTCCGGGAGGCGGCCGCCGGCGACCTCGAGCGCATCCGCGTCGTGGAGATCGAGGCCGGCTCGCTGTTCCGTGCCGTGGGGTTGGGCTCGATCGCCGACGGCGATCCGCCGAGCGTCGAGTGGCTCGCAGCCCGCCTCGCCCACGGGTCGCTGTGGGTCGCCGAGCTCGACGGCGCCGTCGTCGGATACGCCGCCGCTTCGGTGGTCGACGGCGAGGGCCACCTCGACCAGGTGAGCGTCGCGCCCGGCGCGCAGCGGCGGGGGATCGGCCGCCGCCTCGTCGAGCAGGTCTGCCGGTGGGCGGCGAACCACGGCCGCGACAGCGTGACGCTCACCACGTTCCGTGATGTTCCCTGGAACGGCCCCTACTACGAGCGGCTGGGGTTCGTCGCCCTCACCGAGGGCGAGTGCGGGCCCGAGCTGCTCGCCATTCGGCAGGCCGAACGCGATGCCGGGATCGACGTCGCGCCCCGTCTCGCCATGCGCCGTCACCTGCCGCCGGGGTCGAGCTAGCGGGCCCTCGGCGGGCGCGCCTGCGCGCCGACTCGTCGCGCCGAATCGATATCGATTCGGCGTGCAGAATGTCGGCGACTGGTCGGCGACTAGACGGCGGCGTCGCCCCCCGGCAGCACCTCCCGCTCGGGCAGGCCCAGCGTGGCCACGAGCGCGCCCGCCGCCGACGCCAGCGCCACGGCGATCCCCGACGCGGCGCCGACGGTGTCGGTGAGCCAACCGATGAGCGGCGGCGACAGCGCGCTGCCTATGGCGAACGCGCTGTAGAGCGTGCCCACGAGCCCGCCGAGGCGTTCGGGCCCGAACGTGCGGGCCAGCACCGCCGGGCCGAGGGCCACGAAGCCGCCGTAGCCGGTGCCCATCAGCACCGAGTAGAGCGCCAGCGCCGCGGCGGAGCTGCCGGCCAGGAGCCACACCACGTAGCTGGCGGTCATCAACCCGAAGCTGATCTGGTAGATCCGCACCTCGCCGAGACGCCCGCCGACCGCGGCCAGCACCAGCCGGCCCGTCGTGCTGGTGAACCCGATGAGCCCGACGATCAGCGCCGTGGTCGCCGGGCCGATTCCACGCGACTCCGCGTACGACGCCAAGAACACGAACGGCGTGAAGAAGGCCACCGACAGCAGGGCCACGGCGAGGAACATCAAGGCGAAGGTCCGGGTGCGCAGCAGCGGCCGCAACGAGGCGGGCCCGCCGGTGTGGACGCCGGGCCGGGGTCGCGCCGTCCACGCCGACGCGGCCAACACCAGCGCCGAGCCGGCGCCGATCAGGGCGAACGCGCTGCGCCACCCGAAGGCACGCAGCAGCGCGCTGCAGATCGGCGCGCCCGCCATGATGCCCGCCCCCGCGCCCGACAGGGCCAGGCCGAGGGCCAGCGCCCGCCGCTGCTCGAACCACGCGCCGACCGCGGCCACGAGCGGCGAGTAGGAGGCGCCGACCCCCGGCCCCAGCGTCAACGCCCAGATCAGGCCCAGCTGCCAGAGCGACTGGGCCAGCGAGCCGAGCCCGAACCCGACGCCCACCAGGACCGCGGCCGCTCCGATGACCGGCCGGGGCCCGAACCGGTCGGCCAGGCGCCCGGCCACCATGCCCGACAGGTAGTACACGAACGTGGTGACCGAGAACACCGCGGCGGTGAGGCCCTTGCCGGCGTCGAACTCCCGACTCAGCGCGTCGAGGAAGATGCCGTAGTTGAACAGGCCGAGGAAGGCCACGAAGCTGGCGCCGAACGCGCCGGCCACGACCGGCCAGTACTGGTCGACGACGGGCTCGCCGCGCGCACGCGGTCTGGCGGGTAGGGCGCGGCTCACCGGGCCAGACGCTACGTCACCCCCACCCGGGCGCCGCTACCTTCTCGGTTCATGGGCATCGGCGCGCGGCCAGCGGCGGAGGCGGCGATCGACGCCTCGCTCGCCCGGGCGCTGCTCGCCGACCAGCATCCCGACCTCGCCGACCGGGAGCTGGTCGAGGCGGCCTCCGGCTGGGACAACGTGCTCTACCGGGTGGGGGACGACCTCGTGGCCCGCCTGCCCCGGCGGGAGGCGGCGGCCGCCCTCGTGCAGCACGAGCAGCGGTGGCTGCCGGAGCTCGCCGCCCGGCTGCCGCTGCCCGTCCCCGTGCCGGTCCGGGTCGGGCGCCCGGCCCTCGGCTACCCGTGGGCCTGGAGCGTGTGCCGCTGGCTTCCGGGTGAGCCGGCCGTGTTCGCCTCGGCGCTCGATCCGCGGCGCGCGGCGCTGGCCCTGGCCGAGTTCCTGCGGGCGCTGCACCGCCCTGCTCCGCCCGACGCCCCCCACAACCCGTATCGGGGCGTGCCGCTCGCCGAGCGAGCCGAGCGGGTCCTCGACACCGTCGAGCGGCTCGGGCCCGAGCACGTCGACCCGGGCCTGCTCGCCCGCTGGAACGAGTGGTCGAGGGCGCCGGCGTGGCCCGGCCCCCCGATGTGGCTCCACGGGGATCTCCACCCCGCCAACCTGCTCGCCGCCGACGGGCGGCTCTGCGCAGTGATCGACTTCGGGGACCTCTGCGGCGGCGACCCCGCGGTGGACCTGGCCGTCGCCTGGATGCTGCTGCCTCCCGCCGCGCACGGCCCGCTAGCCGAGTACGCGGCGGAGCTCGACGCCGCCGCCTGGACCCGCGCCCGCGCCTGGGCCCTCGCGCTCGGCCTCGCCCACCTGGCCAGCTCCGCCGACAGCGCCTCGAGCGCGATCATCGGACGACGCACGCTCGACGCGCTGCTGGCCGTGCCGGGCTGAGACGCGGTCAGCCCCGCTGACCCAGCAACTTGCGGTTCTTGACCTTCGCCTTCAGGTAGTCCCGGTTCATCAACGCGATCACGTCGATCGAGATCTCCTTCGGGCAGGCCTCCTCGCATTCGCCGTGGTTGGTGCAGGAGCCGAAGAACTCCTCCATCGTGTCCACCATGTCCTCCGTGCGGGACCAGCGTTCGGGCTGGCCCTGGGGCATGAGGTTGAGATGGGCGAGCTTGGCCGCGGTGAACAGCTGCGCCGCGCCATTGGGGCAGGCGGCCACGCAGGCGCCGCAGCCGATGCAGGCCGCGGCGTCGAAGCTGGCGTCGGCCACCGGCTTGGGCACCGGGATCAGGTTCGCGTCGGGCGCCGAGCCGGTCGGCGCGGAGATGTACCCGCCGGCCTCGATGATCCGATCGAACGCGGAGCGGTCCACCACCAGGTCGCGGATCACCGGGAACGCCGCCGCCCGCCACGGCTCGACGACGATCAGGTCGCCGTCGCGGAACTTTCGCATGTGCAGCTGGCAGGTGGCGGTGCCCTTCTCCGGCCCGTGGGCCTGGCCGTTGATCATCGCCCCGCACGAGCCGCAGATGCCCTCGCGGCAGTCGTGGTCGAACGCGATCGGCTCCTTGCCCTCGTTGGTGAGGCGCTCGTTGACGGTGTCGAGCATCTCGAGAAAGGACATGTCGGCAGAGATCTCCGGCACGTCATAGGTTTCGAAGCGGCCGTCGCCGGGGGCGGATTGCCGCCAGATCTTGAGCGTGATGCGCACAATCTCTCGCTTACTTGTAGCTGCGCTGGGCGAGCTTGATGTTCTCGAAGAGCAGTTCTTCGCGGTGGAGCTCCTGCGGAGCGCCCTCGCCCTTCCACTCCCAGGCGGCGGCGTACGCGAAGCGGTCGTCGTCGCGCAGGGCCTCGCCGTCCTCGGTCTGGCTTTCTTCCCGGAAATGACCGCCGCAGGATTCCTCACGATGGAGCGCATCGCGCACCAGGAGCTCGCCCAGCTCGAAGAAGTCGGCCACCCGGCCGGCCCGCTCGAGCGCCTGGTTGAGCGTCATGTCGTCGCCGAGCACCCGGACGTCCTTGTAGAACTCCTCGCGCAGAGCCGGGATCTCGCTGAGCGCCTTCTCCAGGCCCGCCTGGCTGCGGCCCATGCCGGCGTAGTTCCACATGAGCTTGCCGAGCTCGCGGTGGAACCAGTCGACCGACCGGGTGCCCCGGATCGACAGGAAGCGCCGGGTCTGGGCGCTCACGTTGGCCTCGGCCTCCTTGAAGCACGCCGCGTCGGTCGACACCGGCCGCTGGCCGAGCATGCCGGCCAAGTAGTCGCCAATCGTGTAAGGGATCACGAAATACCCGTCGGCCAAGCCCTGCATGAGCGCCGAGGCGCCGAGCCGGTTGGCGCCGTGGTCGGAAAAGTTGGCCTCGCCGAGCACGTACAAACCGGGGATGTTGCTCATCAGGTTGTAGTCGACCCACAACCCGCCCATCGTGTAATGGATGGCGGGGTAGATCCGCATCGGCACCACGTACGGGTCTTCGTCGGTGATGCGCTCGTACATCTGGAACAGGTTGCCGTAGCGCTCCTCGATCACCGGCTTGCCGTACTGGCGGACGGCGTCGGAGAAGTCGAGGTACACCCCGTTCTTGAGGGGTCCGACCCCGCGGCCCTGGTCCACCTGCGCCTTGGCGTTGCGGGAGGCGACGTCTCGGGGCACGAGGTTGCCGAAGGCCGGATAGCGGCGCTCCAGGTAGTAGTCCCGATCCTGCTCGGGTATCTGATCGGGCGAGCGGGCGTCGTCGGGGTTTTTCGGCACCCAGATCCGCCCGTCGTTGCGCAGCGACTCCGACATCAGCGTGAGCTTCGACTGGAAATCGTCCGACGCAGGAATGCAGGTCGGGTGGATCTGCGTGTAGCAGGGATTCGCGAAATAGGCGCCCCGCCGGTGCGCCCGCCACGCCGCCGTGCAGTTCGAGTGCTTGGCGTTGGTCGACAGGAAATACACGTTCCCGTAGCCGCCGGTGCAGAGCAGCACGGCGTGGCCCGAGTGGCTGGCGATCTCGCCGGTGAGCAGGTCGCGGGTGACGATGCCCACGGCCCGGCCCTCCTCGACCACGAGGTCGAGCATCTCGGTGCGGTTGTAGAGCGTGACCGCGCCGAGCTGCACCTGGCGCTGCAGCGCCTGGTAGGCGCCGAGCAGCAGCTGCTGACCGGTCTGGCCCCGGGCGTAGAACGTGCGGCTCACCTGCGCGCCGCCGAAGGAGCGATTGTCGAGCATGCCGGCGTACTCGCGGGCGAAGGGCACGCCCTGGGCCACGCACTGGTCGATGATGTTCACGCTCACCTCGGCCAACCGGTACACGTTGGCCTCACGGCTGCGGAAGTCGCCGCCCTTCACGGTGTCGTAGAACAGCCGGTAGATCGAGTCGCCGTCGTTCTTGTAGTTCTTCGCCGCGTTGATGCCGCCCTGCGCGGCGATGGAGTGGGCCCGGCGGGGCGTGTCGTGGAAGGTGAAGACCTTCACGTTGTAGCCCAGCTCGGCGAGCGTGGCCGCGGCCGACGCGCCGGCCAGGCCGGTGCCGACCACGAGGATGTCGAAGCGCCGCTTGTTGTTGGGGTTCACGAGCTTCATGGAGAACTTGTGGTTCGTCCATTTCTCGTGGATGGGCCCCGGCGGGATCTTGGAGTCGAGCGAATCGAGGATGCTCATGCTGGGCTGCTCATTCTGCGCTGCTCATCTGCGCTGCTCATCTGCGCTGCTCATTCCTTGGCGGTCTGCGCCGAGTGGATCTCGTCGGCGAGTGGAGTGGTGCGGTTGTCCTCGCTGATCAGCCCCGCCATCGTGAGCAGCGGGAAGCTGAGGTTGCCGACGAGGATCAGCGCCGCGAACCCGCTGGCGAAGGTGCGCCTCGCGGCGTTGAACTTCGGGTTGTTGAGGCCGAGGCTCTGGAAGAGCGACCACGCCCCGTGGTAGAGGTGCACGGCCAGGGCGATGTTGGCGGCGATGTAGATCAGCGCCACCGGGATCCGGGAGAGGCTGGCGACGAGGTTGTGGTACACGTCGCCGCGGATGAACTCGTCGCCGAGCAGCCAGCCCCAGGTGAGATCGGCGAGGTGGAACAGCAGGTACAGCAGCACGATCACGCCTGTCCACCGCATGGTGCGCGACGCGAAGTTGGCGGCCACGTAGTCACGGCTGCCGGCGTAGCCCTCGGGGCGGGCCTTGCGGTTGATCCGGGTGAGGCCGTAGGCGGCGTGGATGTGGAGGCCGAACGCGGCGATGAGGCCCACCCGCATCACCCACAGCACCACGGTGCGAGGCACGAGATGGCCGCCCAAGTCCCGCAGCGCCTCGCCGTACTCGTTGATCTCCGTGGGCGATTGGTACACGTGCAGGTTGCCGATCATGTGCACCAGCACGAAGCCCATGAGCATGATCCCGGTGATCCCCATCACCCACTTCTTGCCCACCGCGCTCTGGTAGAGCCCGAGTGGGAACGGCCGCGGCCGGCGCGGCCGGCGGAACACCTTCTGGCTCGTGCCAGGTGTTCTCCTGGTGGGGGTCATAGTGGCCACGCGGCGCCTCCGAGAGCGGGTGTCGGCCCAGGTGGGGAGTGCATCCGCGACGCTACCGCCGCGCCCGGGCCGGTGCGAATGTAGGGCACGGGCCGGCTCGCGGCGCCACTCCTGCCCCGGCGCCGGCGCAGCTCCGGCGGCCCCCACCCCGCCGCCGGGGTCGACTAGCGTGAAGCCCATGGCTTCTCGCCCCGCCACTCTGGGTCAGCTCCGCGCGTCGGGCTGGCAGTCGATCCCCGTCAAGGCCGAGATCCGCCGCAACGCCATCGCCAAGATCAAGGCCGGGGAGCCGCTGTTCCCGGGGGTGCTGGGCTACGAGGACACCGTGGAGCCCCAGCTCGAGAACGCACTGCTCGCCGGCCACGACACGGTGTTCCTCGGCGAGCGGGGTCAGGCCAAGACCCGCATGATCCGCAGCCTCACCGGCCTGCTCGACGAGTGGCTGCCGATCGTGGCCGGCTCGGAGATCAACGACGACCCGTACAACCCGGTGTCGGTGCACGCCCGCCACCTGATCGCCGAGAAGGGCGAGGACACGCCGATCGAGTGGGTGCACCGCGACGCCCGGTACGGCGAGAAGCTGGCCACGCCCGACACCTCGATCGCCGACCTCATCGGCGAGGTCGACCCGATCAAGGTGGCCGAGGGCCGGTATCTGTCCGACGAGCTGACCATCCATTACGGGCTCGTGCCCCGCACCAACCGCGGCATCTTCGCCATCAACGAGCTGCCCGACCTCGCCGAGCGGATCCAGGTCGGCCTGCTCAACGTGCTCGAGGAGCGCGACGTGCAGGTGCGGGGCTACAAGATCCGCCTGCCGCTCGACCTGATGCTCTTCGCCTCGGCCAACCCGGAGGACTACACCAACCGCGGCCGGATCATCACCCCGCTGAAGGACCGCTTCGGCGCCCAGATCCGCACCCACTACCCGCTCGACGTCGACACCGAGATGGAGATCGTCGCCCAGGAGGTCCGCACCTACGAGGCGGACGGGGTCACCGTGCGGGTGCCCGAGCACATGAACGAGATCGTGGCGACGATCTCGCAGCTCGCCCGGGGCAGCTCGAACATCAACCAGCGCTCCGGGGTGTCGGTGCGCCTGTCGGTGTCGAACCAGGAGACGTTGGTGGCCAACGCCACGCGGCGGGCCCTGGAGATCGGCGAGGAGCTCGTGGTGCCCCGCGTGAGCGACCTCGACGCGCTGGTGGCGTCCACCGCGGGCAAGGTCGAGATCGACACGCTCGAGGACGGCCGCGAGGGCAAGATCGTCGAAGACCTGCTGCGGGGGGCGGTGCTGTCGGTCTTCAAGGACAAGGTGTCCCCCGAGGGCACCCGCCAGATCCTCGACGCGTTCGAGTCCGGCGTGGTCGTCAACGCCGGCGAGGACGTGCCCGCCGCGGAGTACGTGAAGCTCATGCAGCAGATCCCGGCGCTGTCGGCCCCGGTGCTCGGGCTCACCAACGGCGACGAGACGCCGGCCATGATCGCCTCCGCGGTCGAGCTGATCCTCGAGGGCCTCCACCTGTCGAAGCGGCTCAACAAGGACGCCGTGGGCGGCCGGTCGACCTACCGGGCCCGCAGCTAGGCCACGCGGCCGCCGGGCCCGATGGCCGCTACCGCCGCGCCGGCGCGCCCTCGCGAGGGGTCTCGGCGCTCGGGCGGGGGCCGGGAGCTGGTCGGGCCGCTCGGGCTGGTCTTCGTCTTCACCGGGTTCTCGGCGCTGACGCTGCAGGTCACCTGGCAGCGGATCATCGCCCTGCATTCGGGGGTCGACCTCGCGTCGATCACCACCGTCGTGGCCGCGTTCCTCGGCGGCCTCGGCGCGGGCAACCTCATCGGCGGCGCCGTCGCCGATCGGCTCGGCCCCCGCCGTTCGCTGCTGCTCTTCGCCGCCGCGAACGCGGCGATCGCCGCGTTCGCGGTGATGAGCCCGTGGATTCTCTACGACCTCTACCGCTCGCTCGGCGCGCGCGTCGAGGGGGTCGCCGCCGCGTTCGCGTTCAACGCCGCCGCCGTGGCCGCGCCCACCGTGCTCATGGGCCTGTCGCTGCCGCTCGTGGTGCGGGCGGTGGTGCGCCATGCGGCCGACGCCGGCCCCTTGGCCGGCCGCCTCTACGCCCTCAACACCTTCGGCGCCGCGCTCGGCGCCACGGTGAGCGGGTGGCTGCTGGTCGGGGCGCTCGGGTTCTCGGCCACCGTGCGGGTGGCCGGCGCGTTGAACGCGGCCTGCGCGCTCGCCGTCGTGGTGCTGATCCGCACCGCGCCAGCCGACAGCACCGCGCCAGCCGACAGCACCGCGCCAGCAGACAGCACCGCGCCAGCCGACAGCACCGCGCCAGCCGAACGGCCGGCCGCGACGGCGGGGCCGAGCTCGGCGCGGGTGTGGCCGTGGATGGTGGTGTACGGCCTCACCGGCGCCGCCGCGCTCGGCCTCGAGCTGGTCTTCTTCCGGCTCATCGACGGCGTGCTGCGCTCCAACTCCTACAGCTTCGCCTACGTGCTCACGCTCTACCTCGCCGTGTTCGCCCTCGGCGCGGCGCTGGGCGCCCGGTTCGTCGCCCGAGCCCGCGACCCTCGCCGCTGGTTCCTGTGGCTCCAGTTCGGGGTCGGCCTCGCCGCGCTGGGCAGCGTGGTCGGCCTGGTCCGGGTCCTGCCCCGGATCGGCCTCGCCCCGTCGCTGGCTGCGTACTTCGAGACGGGCGGCTTCAACGTCGGCTTCGACGCGGTGCTCGAGCGGTGGGGGTGGGGCTGGACGCTGCTCGTGGGCGTGGGCGTCCCGCTGGCGCTGCTCGGACCGGCGGTGCTGCTGATGGGGGCGGCGTACCCGTTCGCGCAGCGGATCGTGGCCGACCGGGCCGATCTCGTCGGGCGGCGCACCGGGCGCCTGCTCGCCTCCAACATCGCCGGCAACGTGGTCGGCGCCGTGTTCTGCGGCTACGTGCTGATCCACCGGTTGGGGGCGGCGGGCACGCTGCGGGTGCTGGCCGCGCTGCTGGCGCTGGCCGGCCTGGCCGCGGCGTGGCTCTCGCCGCGGCCCCGGGCCCGGGCGGCGCTCAGCGGCGGCGTGCTCGGCCTGGCCGGCCTTGGCGTGGCCGCGGCGCCGAGCAGCGAGCGGGTGTGGTCGTTCTTCGTGGCCGCCGCGCCGGCCGAGATCCTGCTCGCCGAGGACCGCTCCTGCGCCACGGCCATCCGTCGGAGCGGCGAGGAGGCGATGCTGTTCATCAACGGGTCGGCGCAGAACGGGCACCCCTTCGACGACTTCCACGTGCTCATCGGCCTCGTCCCCTCGCTCATGCACCCCCAGCCCGCCGACGCCCTGGCCATCGGCCTCGGCATCGGCGCCACGCCCTACGGGATGCTGGCCGACCCGAGGCTGCGCACGGTCGAGACGGTCGAGCTCTGCGGCGGCGAGTACGACCTCCTGCGCCGGCTCGGCGAGGAGGGCCGAGGCGAGTTCACCCGCCTCTTCGCCGACCCCCGCTTCGCGCCCCGGGTGGGGGACGGACGCAAGGCGCTGCTGGTCGGGTCGGACCGCCGGTGGGACGTGATCACCGTCGACACCCTGCGCCCGCAATCGGCGTTCTCGGGCAGCCTCTACTCGGTGGAGTTCTACGAGCTGGTCCGCTCGCGGCTGGCCCCCGGCGGGCTCATGGCGCAATGGATCCCGACCCCGCGGGTGGTGAACACTGCAGCCTCCGTGTTCCCGAACGTGGCGGAGCTGAGCGTGCCGAGCTACACGTCGCGCTTCCTTGTGGCGAGCGACCAGCCGATCCGCTTCGACCGCGCCGAGATGGCCGAGCGCTTCGCGGCGGCGCCCGCCGAGTGGTTCACCGCCGGCCAGCGGGCAGGGCTGGCCGCCTGGTTGGCGTCGGCGACGCCGGGTTGCCTCACCGACGGCGCCGTCGTCGCAGCGCCCGGCCGGCTCGCCAACCGCGACCTCGCCCCGGTCGACGAGTACTTCCTCAACAACCCTGTTGGCGTGCCGGTGGCCGCCGGCTGCTGAAGGGCCAGGCGGCGCGGCGGCCAGGCGGCGCTCAGGCCGCCTCAGCCCGCTCCTGTCATCGCCCGCTGGAGGGCGGCGAGCTTGGCCTTGGGGGCGCGGCTGCGGGTGAAGAGGCCCCGCTCGGCGGCGAAGCCTTCGAGCAGCTCGTAGCCGTCGACGGCGGGCTCCTCGAACCAGCCCCGCAGGTCCACCCCGGCTCGGCGCGCCTCGGCGGCGGCGTCGAGCGTGATGCCGAGCTCCTCGGCGTCGCGCTGGTCGTCGCCGCCGGCGCTCGTGTGCCCGAGCAGCACGAGCGGGCGCTCGGGCCCCTCGCCGGCGGCGCGGTCCAGCGCCGCGGCCAGGCCCTCCGGATCGTTGCGGGGCGTCAACGTGCCGTCGCCGTGCACGGTGACCGCGCCGTCGAAGCAGACGCCGATGAGGTCGAAGGCGTCCCGATGGAGCGCCGCCTCGACCGGGCCGAGCTCGGGAACCCGCACCAGCCCGTCCCGAAAGGCCTCCGTCCAACTCCAGTACGTGTCGTCGACCATGCCCGCCGCCAGGCGGGTGGCCTGGCTCTCGTCGGCCCGATGGGCGACGGTCAGCTCACAGCACAGCGCCACCAGCGCGTCCGCCCCCCGCAGCACCCGCCACGCCTCGAGCGCGCCGAGGCGAGCGCCGAGCAACGCCTCGCGAAACGCCCGCAGGTCGACCGAGCCGGGCGGCGCCCACCCGGCGAGGAAGGCGCCGGCCGCCCAGGACACCGGGCGCATCACCGGCACGAACGCGTAGGCCAGCGCGCCGAAGGCCTCGGCGCAGCGCTCCACGTGCCGCGGCCAGTAGTAGCTGCGGGCCCGGCGCTCCCGAAAGCCCCGCTCGTCGATCGCCCACCAGCCCGGCAGCGTGCGGTCGTGCAGGGTGACCCAGGGCCGCAGGCCCGCGTCCAGGGCGGCGGTCAGCAGGTGTGCGTAGCGCTCCAGCTCGGCGGCATCGACCCGACCCTGCGCCGGCTCGATCCGCGCCCACTCCGCGGTGATCCTCACGTCGGTCAACCCGCTGGCGGCGAAGAGGGCGAAGTCGGTCGCGTAGTCGACGGCCAGACCGTTGCCCTCAGCCGAAGCCGGGGCCTTGCCCGCCTGCTCCCACGCCCACCAGTCGCTGGCCGGGGCGGCCCCCTCGGCCTGGATCGACGACGCTCCCGTGCCCCACGAGAACCCTGCGGGCGTGCTCACCGCACGACCGTACCCGCCGCCAGGGCCCCGCGGCGGGGCGGCCTCGCCCGCCGCGGGGGGCGGCGGGCCACTACGCTTCCCCCATGGCGCGACCCCGCTTCCGCTATTCCCGGTGGGACGGCACCCAGGTCGGGTTCGACCTCGGCGCCGACGACATCCTCCAGGAGCTGACCGACGATCTCCTCTACCACGGGGATCTCAACGCCGCGCTGCGGCGGATGATGCAATCGGGGTTCCGCATGCAGGACGGCGAGCGCCTGCAGGGCATCCGCGAGATGCTCGAGAACCTGCGCCGCAAGCGCCGCGACCAGCTCGAGCGCTACGACCTCGGTGGGGTGTACGACGACATCGCCCAGGAGCTGCGCGACGTGGTCGACACCGAGCGCGACGCCATCCAGCAGCGCCTCGACGAGGCCCGCCAGCAGGCCGACGAGCGCCAGCGGGAGATCACCGAGCAGTCGATGGTCGAGAAGCAATTCAACCTCGACATGCTGCCGCCCGACCTCGCCGGGCAGGTGCAGCAGCTGCAGCAGCACGACTTCGTGTCCCAGGAGGCGCAGCAGCGCTTCGAGGAGCTGATGGACAAGCTCCGTCAGCAGCTCATGCAGCAGTACGTGAACCAAATGTCGGGCACCATGCAGAACACCTCGCCCGAGCAGATGCAGCGCATGAAGGACATGATGTCCGAGCTCAACAACATGCTGCAGATGCGCAACGAGGGCCAGGACACCCAGCAGGCGTTCGAGCAGTTCATGCAGCGCTACGGGGACTTCTTCCCCGAGAACCCCCAAAGCCTTGACGAGCTGCTCGAGATCATGGCGCAGCGCATGGCGCAGATGCAGTCGATGCTCAACTCGATGACCCCCGAGCAGCGGGCGCAGCTCCAGGGGCTGGCCGAGCAGCTGTTGGAGGATATGGACCTGCGCTGGCAGGTGGAGCAGCTGGCCGAGAACCTGCGCCAGGCGTTTCCCGACGCCGGGTGGGAGCGCCAGTACAACTTCCAGGGCAACGACCCGTTGAACTTCGCCGAGGCGGCGCAGCTCTTCGAGCAGCTCGGCGACATCGACCAGCTCGAGAACCTGCTGCGCGGCGCCACCAACCCCGGCGCGCTGGCCGAGGTCGACATCGAAAAGGCCCGCCAGCTCCTCGGCGACGAGAGCGCCCGCTCGCTCGAGGAGATGGCCCGCATCGCCAAGATGCTCGAAGACGCGGGGCTCATCGAGAACCGCGAAGGCCGCATGGAGCTCACGCCCAAGGGCATCCGCAAGATCGGGCAGAACGCGCTCGCCGATCTGTTCAAGAAGCTCACGATGGACCAGGTGGGCAAGCACGAGATCGAACGAACGGGCTACGGCCACGAGCGCAGCTACGACACGAAGGCCTACGAGTTCGGCGACCCGTTCAACCTGCAGATCGAGCGCACCATCCGCAACGCGCTCGCCCGCACCGGCGGCGGCACGCCCGTTCGGCTCACGCCTGACGACTTCGAGATCGAGCAGACCGAGCACCTCGTGCGCCAGTCGACGGTGTTGATGCTCGACCTGTCGCTGTCGATGCCGATGCGGGACAACTTCCTGCCGGCCAAGAAGGTGGCGATGGCGCTGCACTCGCTGATCTCGAGCCAGTACCCCCGCGACTACCTCGGCCTGGTCGGGTTCTCCTCGGTGGCCCGGGAGTTCTCCGCGACCGAGCTGCCCGAGGTGTCGTGGGACTACGTGTACGGCACGAACATGCAGCACGGGTTCGCCATCTCCCGCAAGCTGCTGTCCCGCCAATCGGGCACCAAGCAGATCATCATGATCACCGACGGTGAGCCAACCGCTCACATCGAGGACAACGGCCAGCCGTACTTCGCCTATCCGCCCGAGCCCGAGACCATCCGCCGCACGCTGCGGGAGGTGGGCCGGTGCACCCGCGAGGGCATCGTCATCAACACCTTCATGCTCGACGCCACGAGCTACCTGAAGGCCTTCATCGAGAAGCTGACCGAGATGAACCGCGGTCGGGCGTTCTTCACCACGCCCGACACGTTGGGCGAGTACGTGCTGGTCGACTTCATCGAGCAGAAGCGCAAGCTGCTCGGCGGGCGCAGCGGCCGCCGCCGCAGCGCCTGAGCCGGCGGCGCCGCGCTCAGCCGGCGCCCAACAGCTCCCGGTAGAGGCCGAGCGTCTCGCCGTCGAACGCGCACAGCGACACCTCGCTCACCGCGGTGTCGCCGCCGCGGATCGCGTCGATCGCGATCTGCGCGGCGGCGCGCTTGGGGTAGCCGTACACGCCGGTGGAGATGGCGGGGAAGGCCAATGTTCGGGCGCCGAGCGCGTCGGCGACGGCGAGGCTCGATCGGTAGCAGGAGGCCAGGAGCACGGCCTCGCCGGCGCCGCCGCCCCGCCAGACGGGGCCCACCGTGTGGATCACCCACCGGGCGCTCAACGCGAAGCCCGGTGAGGCCTTCGCCGCGCCGACCTCGCAGCCCCCGAGCCCGCGGCAGTAGGCGAGGAGGTCGGGCCCCGCGGCGCGGTGGATCGCCCCGTCGACCCCGCCGCCGCCCAGGAGCGAGGGCTTGGCCGCGTTGACGATGGCATCCACCGCCAGCGCGGTGATGTCGGCTTGAATGGCGACGCATCGCATCGACTGCCTCCTCGTAGGCGGTTCCTGCGCCGGAGCGGCCCCCCGGGCCCCGGCGCCACCGCGGCATTTTCCCGCTTGTGTTTCACGCGCGCTCGCGCCATGATGACATGCATGTAATTACACCGGTGTGGGTAGGCGGTAGGCCGTGCCCCCGGTGAGCGCCTCTGGGCCTGGCCGTCAGGCACGACCGAGAGGAAGGAGCAGGCATGCAGAGCCAAACGAGCGGCGAGATCATGGAGCTGGCGTGGCAGGACTTCGCCAACTGCCTCGGAGTCGACCCCGATCTGTTCTTTCCCGAGCGCGGCGCCTCCACTCGCGAGGCGAAGGAGGTCTGCCGGGGCTGCGTGGTGCGTGAGCAGTGCCTGGAATACGCGCTGGTGAACGGCGAGAAGTTCGGGATCTGGGGCGGGCTCTCCGAGCGGGAACGGCGCCGCATCCGCCGGCAACGGTCCCTCGCCCGGCAGGCCGGCCTGGCCGTCAAGCCGGCCTGACCCCCAGCGCGGTGAACGCGCCGGCCCGTTGCCCACTACGCTGACCCTGTGATCTACGCCATCAATGCGCCAGGCGGCTCGGAGTGGCTCATCATCTTGTTGGTGGTGCTCGTCCTCTTCGGCGGTTCTCAGCTCCCCAAGCTCGCCCGCTCGCTCGGGCAGGCGCAGAAGGAGCTCAAGAAGGGCATGCAGGAAGGCCTGCGCGACGACGAGGACGAGAAAGACCAGAAGAAGGCGTAGCGTCGGGCCGCCCGCGGCGGCCCCGGTTTCGTCGCCGCCGGCCAACCCGGCGGCCCGATCAACGGCGGATGGCGGCGCCGCTGGCTTCGCCGACCTCGTCGATCTCAGCGAGGTCGTCCTCGGCGGTGTAGGCGGCGTTCCCGCTGGCGGCCGCCTCTACACGGCGCCGCTTCAGGATGCGCCGCCGCTCACGCTCGGAGGTTCCGCCCCACACGCCGTGGTCGATCCGGTTCCGCAGCGCGTATTCCAGGCAGGGCTCCTGCTCGGGGCAGCTCTTGCAGATGCGCCGGGCGATCTCGACTCCGACGCCGTCGCTCGGGAAGAAGAGCGCAGGGGGCTTGTCGGCGCAATGGCCTTTGGCCATCCAGTCCTTGTCCATCGAGGCCTCCGCTTCCCTTCTTACTACGGCCGCCGCGCCGATTTGGTTCCCGCCGAGGGAAAAATGCTGCAAATCTGACGCACTTCGCCTGCCAAGCGGTTGGGGAATGAGCCGCCCGCCTTGACGGCAGCTCCGCCGATCCGACGCCAAGGCCGCAACCCGCTGGTGAGCGCGGCGCGGGGCAGGGGAAAGCGAGGAGAGCCATCCGCCGGGCTCGGCCCGGCACGTGCCGGGCCAACGATCCACTATACGCTGTAGGTCCCGCCGCAGCACCACCGAGGACACGCCAATGACCGACGTCGCAGAGGGCCAACCGCAGCCGCCAGTGGCGGGCATCACGCTCGTGTACCTGGGCCCCATGGCGCCGCACTGGGAGGTGCGGGGCGACTACGGCGAACGCCACCTGATCGACGAGTTCCGGGCACGCGCCCTGGCCCGGCTCACGCTGCTGCCGCCGCACGACCCGCAGTTCCGGCGCAACCGGGAGCGGGTCATCCGCGACGCCGAGCGGGAGAACATCGAGCTGGCCTGGGACCTCGGCCTGCCCGAGGAGTAGCGGCCGGCCGCTGCGGCCCGGCCCGTTAGCATCGGGCCATGGGGCCGCTTCCTCCGCCGCCGACGGCGTCGTCGGCTCGGTATCTGAACCGAGAGCTGTCGTGGCTGGAGTTCAACGCCCGGGTGCTCGCGCTGGCCGAGGACCCGGCGCAGCCCCTCCTCGAGCGGGCCAAGTTCCTCGCCATCTTCAGCCAGAACCTGGATGAGTTCTTCCAGGTGCGGGTGGCCGGCCTGCTCGACCAGCAGGCGGCCGGGCTCAGCTCGCGCACGCCCGACGGGCGGTTGCCCGCCCAACAGCTCCTCGAGATCCGCGAGCGCACCGAGGAGCTGGTGGAGCGCCAGGAGCGGGCGTTCCTCGCCGGCGTCGCCCCCGGGCTGGCCGAGGCGGGGGTGCGCCTCGTCCACTGGGACGAGCTCGACGCGGCGGCGGCCAAGGAGCTGCGCGCCCATTTCGACGAGCGCATCTTCCCCGTGCTCACGCCGCTCTCGGTCGACCCGAGCCACCCGTTCCCGTACATCTCGAACCTCTCGCTCAATCTCGCGGTCGTGGTGCGCGACCCCGACAGCGGCGAGCAGCGCTTCGCCCGCGTCAAGGCCCCGCCGACGCTCGGGCGCTACGTGCCGCTCGCCGACGGCGAGCGCTTCGTGGCCATCGAGGAGATCATCGCTGCGCACCTCGACACGTTGTTCTCCGGGGTCGACATCCTCCACCACGCCGTGTTCCGCGTGACCCGCAACGCCGATCTCACGGTCGAGGAGGAAGAAGCCGACGATCTCCTCGCCGCGGTGGAGATGGAGCTGCGGCGGCGGCGGTTCGGGCGGGCGGTGCGCCTCGAGGTGAGCTCGACCATGTCCGACGAGGTGCGCCGCCTGCTCACGAGCGAGCTCGACCTCGGCGACGACGACGTGTACGTGACGACTGCCCCGGTGGACCTCGCCGGGCTGTGGAGCATCTACGGCGTCGACCGGCCCGACTTGAAGGACCGGGCGTGGACCCCGCTGCGGCCGCTGCGGCTCAGCCCGGAAACGGCAGCACCGGGCGAGCTCTTCGCCGAGCTGGCGCGGGCCGATCTGCTCGTGCACCACCCGTACGACTCGTTCGCCGCGTCGGTCGAGTCGTTCATCTCCGCCGCCGCCGAAGACCCGCACGTGCTGGCCATCAAGATGACCCTGTACCGCACCTCGGGCGACACGATCGTGAACGCGCTGATGGCGGCGGCCGAGTCGGGCAAGCAGGTGGCCGTGCTGGTCGAGCTCAAGGCCCGCTTCGACGAGCAGGCGAACATCCGTTGGGCCCGGCGCCTGGAGGAGGCCGGCGTGCACGTGGTGTACGGGCTGGCCGGGCTGAAGACGCACTCCAAGTGCTGCCTCGTGGTGCGCGACGAAGAGCGCGGCCTGCGCCGCTACGTGCACATCGGCACCGGCAACTACAACTCGGCCACGGCTCGGATCTACGAGGACGTCGGGCTGCTCACCGTCGACGAGGCCGTCGCCGACGACGTGACCCGGCTCTTCAACGTGCTCACCGGCTACTCCCGCACCTCCGAGTACGCCAAGCTCGTCGTGGCCCCCGAGCGGATGCGGCCCCGGATGCTGGAGCTGATCCGGGCCGAGGCCGCCGCACCGGGCGGGCGGATCGTCTTCAAGATGAACAGCCTGGTGGACCCGGCCATGATCGACGCGCTGTACGAGGCGTCAGCGGCGGGGGTCGAGATCGACCTGATCGTGCGGGGCATCTGCTGCCTGCGGCCCGGGGTGCCCGGGCTGTCCGAGCGGATCCGGGTGCGCTCGCTCGTCGGGCGGTTCCTCGAGCACTCCCGCATCTACTTCTTCGCCAACGGCGCCGGGCCGGGGGCGGGCATGTACCTCATCGGCTCGGCCGACCTCATGCCCCGCAACCTCGACCGCCGCATCGAGGTGCTGGCGCCGGTCGAGGACCCGACGCTGCAACGGCGGCTCGAGGCGATCCTCGCCGCCAGCCTCGACGACGACGAGCTGGCGTGGCGCCTCGACGGCGAGGGCCGCTGGCGCCGGGTGGACAAGGCGCCGGGCGGGTCCGGCGTCAACGCCCACGAGGCGCTGATGGCCGAGGCGCGGCGCCGGGCCGGCTGGGCGTGAGCGGCGACGGGCCGCGGGACGCGGCCCCGCACGGCGAGGTCCGCGCCGCCGGGGGCGTGGTGTGGCGGCGCGATCCCGCCCCGCCGCACCGCCTCGAGGTGGCGCTGGTGCACCGGCCCCGCTACGACGACTGGAGCCTGCCCAAGGGCAAGCTCGAACCGGGCGAGGACGACGCCGCCGCGGCGCAGCGGGAAGTCGCCGAAGAGGCGGGCGTGGAGGGCCGGGTGGGCGGCCCGCTCGGCGAGGTCGCCTACCGCGACCGCAAGGGCAGGCCCAAACGGGTCCGCTTCTTCTCCATCGAGGCGCTCCGGGTCCACGAACGCGAGCCCGACGAGGAGGTCGACGAGGTGCGCTGGGTCTCGCCGGCGGGCGCCCGCGCCGAGCTGAGCTATGCCTCGGACCGGGAGATCCTCGCCGCGTTCGAGGCCGGCCTCGAGCGGCGCAGGGGGTGACGGCGCCGCCCCGGCCCGCGGCGAGCGAGTGGTTCAGCGCCGGCGACTGGGCCCGGGCGGCGGCGTATCACCGGGGTCGGCGGCGCCTGGAGGTCGCCCAGACGGGGCTGCTGGCGGCGCTGATCGCGGTCTGGGTCGGGGCTCGCGTTCCGGCGCGGCTGGTCGAGGCCGTCGGCGTCGGCGGCCGCGGCGTGTGGTGGCTGGAGCTGGTGGTGATCGCCGCCGGGTTCGGCGCCTCGGCCGCGGCGCTGGTGCTGCCGATCGAGGCCTGGCGCTGGGTGGTGCACGAGCGCCGTTACGCCCGTCCGGCGCCGTCGCTCGCGCCGTTCGCCGCGGCGGCCCTC
>JBJXGF010000414.1:0-18025 GCA_046153015.1 Acidimicrobiales bacterium
CGAGGCCGAGGGCGCGTCGGTGACGTTCACGGTCGGCCTCGACTGGCTCACCTGGGTGTGGGGACGCCGCCTCGACGTGATCGACAAGCGGCTGACCATCGCGGTGGAGGCGCTCGACGAGCGCGGGGCGCTGGTGCGGGCGCTGCCGGCCTGGCCGGCGAGCGAGCCGGCGCCGCCGGGCCCGGCCGAGCTGCTGGCGCTGCGGCCCACGCCCGAAGAAGGCTGGGCGCCGGCCTGAACCCGCCCATTGATCAGCGGACGGCCAGCTGGACCCGGCGCGAGTCCTCGGCCTCGAGCTGCACGTTCAGGAACTGGTCCATACGAGCAGGGTCGGGCTCAACGCGGGCGGCCGGGGCGCGTTCGTCCCAAGTCGCATAGTCGCCGGGCTTGGCGGCGACCAGCACTACAATTCCATGACCGCGTGCGACATCACAAACCTCGTCGAGGATCTCACCGGCAGCGGCCGCCTGTTCATCGGGCACGTGAAACAGCGCATAAGCGTGGGTGGCAGCGCGACGGTGGGAAAGAGCCTCGTAGACGGCGGTGACGTCGACGCTGTTCGCTGCCTTTATCTCGAACGTTACTACGTCAAGGTACTTGCCGGGCAGGTGCCGGTAGGTTCGCACAGCGACGAACACGATGTCTGGACGTGACCAGCGCCCGCCCGTCGGCCGCCGTCCCTGCGATGCGGTGATGGCGACGACATCGGGCAACGCGCCTCGCTCTCGCGCCCAATCTCCTGCGATCACGCTGCGGATCGGTTCGTACAGGCTGGCCTCTCGGGCCTGCTCCTCGGCACGGGTGATAGCGGCGTCGTCCTCGACCGGCACGGCGATTTCGACGCCTTCGATGACAACCGCCGACTCCTCCGAGGGCGTTGCGACCCGGGCAACTGAACCGCCGCGTCCCCGGCCTCGTTTCAAGAGCCCGTTCTCGATGAGCCGGGCATGCACTGCCCAGTACCGCTCCGGCGCCCAGGTCAGCTCCCGCAGCAACGCGCTGTTGCTGACGGATTGTCCACTCGCAGGTACCTTGCTCAAGAACTCCAGTTCGTCGTCGTCTGCCTGGGACGCGACCCGTGCTGCAACCATGGCATTCAGGCTAAGTGCGCCCTGGCGAATCGGGACAGGCTCTCGGCTTTCTAGCCCGCCACGTCGGACGATCACTGCCACGCAGGCGCGCTTGATGCGTGGGTTTCAGCGGGCGGGAGCCTGCGCTGAAAGGCCGGCTTCGCTGTCACTCACGGCCGGCCTCGGCGGCAGTCCATCGCGCGCCGGGTCGGTCTCGGCCTCGCACTATCCGCGTCTCTCGGATTCCCGGCGTCGAAACCATGACTGGCGCGGTTGTCGGCCGAGTGCCCGCTGCGGTCGTACGGCACGGCGCCCGGCCGCCTGATCGCGCCCTCCAGCCGGCCGCCCCGCCCCGGTTCGAGCCCCTCGGGATTCTCCGGTGTCGAAACGAGGGGCAGCGTCTCTCGTGGTCGCAGCAGCCCGAGACGTGGGGGACGCAGCGGCCTGGGGCGCTCACGTCGCCAGCTTCGAGCCGCCCCCCACCAATACGTCACCGGAGAATCCCGACGCTCGGCTGGCCGGCGTGCTGCGGGGGATCGAAATCGGCCCAGTAGGCCCGCCGCCCGCTGGAACCGCGTCCACGGGGAGGTTGTGGCGAGTTGTTCGCGGCCGGCCGAGTACACGGCTGTCTCGTCACGGCGTTTGCCCAGCTCACAAGCTTGTCCGGTCGGTACATACTGCGGGCCACGCGAACAACCCGCCACAACCGACGACGACGCGCCGGGCTCCCGCGTCCTGACCACATAGCGTGAAGTCAGCGGCGCCCAGCACGGCCGACCTCGGGCGAGCTCGACAGCCCCCAATACGTCACCGGACAATCCCGACAGTTCCGCAACCGGCAACTCCGGCTGCGCCGGGGGGTCGGGTGCGGCGGCTCGCACGGCCGGTGCGAGGGCCGGGGCGGCGGCGGGCCCGTATCATCGGCGGCGCTCATGCCCGCCGTGCCCGATCTCATCCGCCTGCTGCCGGCCGACCCTTCGCCCGACAACCTGCTCGACGCGTTCCTCGCCTACCTCGTGGAGCGCGGCGTCGAGCCGTACCCGGCGCAGGAGGAGGCGATCATCGAGATCTTCTCCGGCAACCACGTGGTCCTCAACACCCCGACCGGCTCGGGCAAGTCGCTGGTGGCGGTGGCCGCCCATTTCGCGGCGCTGGCCTGGGCGGGCCGCTCGTTCTACACCGCCCCCATCAAGGCGCTGGTGAGCGAGAAGTTCTTCGCGCTGTGCCGGGAGTTCGGCTCGGAGCGGGTTGGGATGATCACCGGCGACGCGAGCGTGAACCCGACCGCGCCGATCATCTGCTGCACCGCGGAGATCCTCGCCAACATGGCCCTGCGCGACGGCAGCCGGGCCGAGGTCGACGTGGTGATCATGGACGAGTTCCATTACTACGCCGAGCGGGACCGGGGCTGGGCATGGCAGACCCCGCTGCTGCAGCTTCCGCACGCGACGTTCCTGCTCATGTCGGCCACGCTGGGCGACACCAGCCGCTTCGAGGAGGACCTCGCCCGCCGCACGGGCAAGGCGGCGGTGCTGGTCAAGAGCGCCGATCGCCCGGTGCCCCTCGAGTACGAGTACCGAGAGACCACCCTGCTCGAGTCGATCCAGCACCTGCTCGACGTGGGCAAGGCGCCGGTGTACCTCGTGCACTTCACCCAGAACGCCGCGGTCGAGCAGGCCCAGAACCTCATGTCGGTCGACTTCCTGTCCAAGGACGACAAGGCGCAGATCCGCAGCGAGCTCGGCGCGTTCCGCTTCGACTCGCCCTTCGGGGCCGACCTCAAGCGGTTCGTGCAGCACGGCATCGGCGTCCACCACGCCGGACTGCTGCCCAAGTACCGGCTGCTGGTGGAGAAGCTGGCCCAGGCCGGACGGCTGAAGATCATCTGCGGCACCGACACGCTGGGCGTAGGCGTCAACGTGCCGATCCGCACCGTGCTCTTCACCCAGCTCTGCAAGTACGACGGCGCCCGCACGCGGCTGCTGTCGGTGCGGGAGTTCCAGCAGATCGCCGGGCGGGCGGGGCGCAAGGGGTTCGACACCCGCGGCTACGTGTGGGCCCAGGCCCCGGCGCACGTGGTCGAGAACAAGATCGCCGAGGCGAAAGCGGCGAACGACCCGGCCAAGCGGCGCAAGCTGGTCAAGCGGAAGCCGCCCGAGCGGGGCTTCGTGCCCTGGAACGCCGACACGCTGCGCAAGCTCTCCGAGGGCGAGCCCGAGACGCTGACCTCGAGCTTCGCCGTGTCCCACGCCATGCTGCTCAACCTGCTCGACCGCCCGCCCCGTCAGGACAGCACCGGGGGCTGCGCGGCCGTGAAGGAGATCCTGCTCGACAACCACGAGGCCCGCCCCGCCCAGCGCCGCCACATCCGCCGGGCGATCCGGATCTACCGGTCGCTGCGGGAGGCGGGGGTGGTCGAGGAGCTGGACGCGCCCGACGAGTTCGGGCGGCGGGTGCGGGTGGATCTGGAGCTGCAGGACGACTTCCGGCTCAACCAGCCCCTCTCGCCGTTCGTGCTCGCCGCGGTTGGGCTGCTCGAGGCGGGCGACGACCCCGCGCAGCACGCGCTCGACGTGGTGTCGATCGTGGAGTCGGTGCTGGAGAACCCCCTGCCGGTGCTGCTGCGCCAGCGGGAGCTGGCCCGCAACGAGCTCTACGCCCGCCTGAAGAGCGAACGGGTGGAGTACGAGGAGCTCCAGGAGCAGCTCTCGCAGGTCGAATGGCCCAAGCCGCTGGCCGAGTTCATCTACGGGGCGTTCAACCGGTGGGCGGCGCGCCACCCCTGGGTCGGGCAGGAGAACGTGGCCCCCAAGTCGGTGGCCCGCGAACTCTACGAGCGAGCCATGACCTTCCGTGAGTACGTGAACGCGTACGGGCTGAAGCGAGCGGAGGGTGTGCTGCTTCGCTACCTGGCCGACGCCTACAAGGGCCTGGTGCAGACCGTGCCGGAGAGCGCCAAGACCGAGGAGCTGTACGACCTGACCGAATGGCTCGGCGAGACCGTCCGCCTCGTGGACTCGAGCCTGCTCGACGAGTGGGAGCGGCTCCGTCACCCCGACGACGAAGCCGCCTCGGAGCGGGCGCAGGGCGTGGCTGCAGGGACCAGCGCAGAGGGCCCGCCCGACGTGACCGCCAACCGGCGGGCGTTCCGGGTGATGGTCCGCAACGAGTGCTGGGCGTGGGTGCAGGCGCTGGCCCGGCGCGACTACGCCCGGTTGGCGCAGGCCCCGGCGCCGCCCGGCCAGCACAGCTGGACCTCCGAGCGCGTGGCGGAGGCCATGGCCGGGTACTGGGCCGAGCATCCCGACATCCAGACCGGCGCCGAGGCTCGAGGGCCGGCGCAGTTCCAGCTCGACGAGGCGCCCGGCCCACGCTGGCCCGTCCGACAGAACCTGCTCGACCCGCAGGGTTGGGGCGAGTGGCGCCTCCTCGGCTGGGTCGACCTCGAACGGTCACGCGAGGAGGCCCGCGCCGTGGTCGCGCTCGCCGAGATAGGTCGCTGAGCGTAACGCTTCGCCAACAGTCTGTTGGGCTCGAGGCTGGCGCATCCACGCTGCGTCGCTAGACTGCCCATCCTTGTGCACGCGGGCGACGTTCAGGAGGGTCGAGGAAAGGCGCCAGCATGCGCTCAGGGGTCAGCGAGGCCGCGTTCGGCCGGCGGAGACGCGCCGGGCGCGCTGAATCGGGGCGCCGATCGCTCGTGTGGTTGGGTTGGGCCGCGCTCGTCGCCGCCACCGGATGCCTCGGCCGGGAGGACGCCGCCGAGGCGGTGCTCGCCAACACCGCGCTCGTGGATCTGCAGACGGCGCGGGCCGACCCGACCGACGGGGCGAGCGCCTCGCTGCGGGCGGTGACCACCGCCGATTCCACGAAGTTCTCCCTCGAGGTGCGCGGCCTCGGCGGGCAAGGCGGCGGGGGCCGCGAGGGCCAGACCCTCAGCGCGCACCTCCACGTGGGGCCCTGCGTTCGCGGCAACGGCGAGGCGGCAGGCGGCCACTTCAACCACACGGGCGGCGCCGAGGTGAGCGCTCGCAGCGAGGTGTGGCTGGACTTCGAGATCCAGGACGACGGATCGGCCCGGGTCGTCCAGACCGCGCCGTTCGTGATCCCTTCGGGGGCGGCGAGGTCCCTCGTGGTGCACGAGCACGAGACCCGGCCGGACGGCTCGGCCGGCGCCCGCCTCGCCTGCCTGCCGGTGGGCTTCTAGCCCCTCAGCGCCCTGGCCGGCCGAGGCGCGACCACGCGCCGACCCCGGCGACGGAGAACAGCAGCCCGCTGATGGCGCCCACCACGAAGCCGACGGCGGCGGTGCGCACCAGGCGGGTGGTGGAGCCCTGTTGGGCCCACGCCGCGGCGTTGGCCAGCCCGAGGAGCAGCGCCGCGGCGAGCACGGCCGGCGCCGCCGCCGCCCTCCCCCGCAGCGGCCGACGGGGGTGCACCACCTCGCGGCCGGGCCGCCGGGCCCACAGCCACGCCCAGCCGGCGAGCGCGGCCAGCCCGGCGATGCTGCACGCGTACTGCGCCCACGAGTAGACCGGCCGGGTCAGCGGCCCGAGCGCGACGGGCCGCTCCAGCAGCCCGGGCCAGCGCGCGACGCCCCAGCCGCCGCCGTGGGTGAAGCTGTCCCACAGCAGGTGGGTCAGGGCGCCGAGCAGGATCGAGGGCACGGCCAGGGCGGCGTCGCGCCGCGTTCGGGGCAGGCCGGGCTGCAGCGCCCGGCCGGCGAGGGGCCACGACCGGCTGGGCAGCAGCGCCAGCAGGCCCGGCCGGAGCAGCGCGTCGTAGAGGGCGAGCGCCACGAGCGACGCCGGGGTGGACCAGGTGAGGAGCCCGGGCAGCGAATGGCTGACCCGCCACGGCACGCCGAGCGGCGAGAAGTAGGAGAAGTCCGGCGCCATGGACCCCGCCGCCAGGGCGGGGGCGAACAGGCCGCCGCGCGCGAGGCGACGCAGCGGCGGCACGACGGCCGCATGGGAGACCGTGAAGGGCACCGCTTCATCGTGGCCGATCCTGCGCCCTTCCCCACCCCGAGGCGCCAACATGACGCGCATGACGCTGTTCGTGCAGCCCGGCCGGGTGGTGTCGGGCGACGACGACATCTACTTCGAGCTCATCCATCAGGGTGAGACCGACGACCGCCCGCTGGTGGCGCTCACCCATGGCGCCGGCGGAAGCCACGCGTCGTGGTTCCAGCAGGCGCCGGTGCTCGGCCAGACCTACCGGGTGCTCACGTGGGACAGCCGCGGGTTCGGCAACTCCTCGGCCCGCGGGGGTGTGTCGGCCGAGGCCGCAGCGTCGGATCTCGGGCTCGTGCTCGACGCGGTGGGGGTCGACGCCGCTCACCTCGTCGGCCAGTCGATGGGCGGCTGGTGGGTGACCGAGTTCGCCGTGCGCAACCCGGCTCGCGTGCGTTCGCTGGCCCTTTGCGACACGATCGGCGCCCTGTTCACCCCCGCCCTCGACGCCCATTTCACCGAGTTCCGCCGGGCCGGCGGCCTCGGGGTCGGACCCAACGGCGCCCAGGAGCTCGGTCGGCACCGGGCGATCAGCCCCGCCACCGCCGACCGGGATCCGACGCTGGGCTTCCTCTACCAGCAGCTCGGCTCGTTCTTCACCCCGCCGATGCGCGAAGTCGGCGAGGCCCTGCGCGCCGCCCGGCGCAGTCACGAGGAGGTGGCGGCGCTGGGGGCGCCGGTGCTGTTCCTCGTCGGCGCGCAGGACGAGATCTTCCCGCCGCCGCTCGTGGCCGAGAGCGCGATGCTGATCCCCGGCTCGCAGTACGTCGAGATCCCCGACGCCGGCCACTCCCCCTACTTCGAGCAGCCCGAAGCGTTCAACCACGCGCTGATGGCGTTCCTCGCGGGCGTTGGCTGAGCGAAGCGAAGCCAACGCGGACGAGCGAGCGCCAGCGAGCGAAGCGCTGCCGCCGGGGCAGAGCCTCACGCGGCGGTTCCCGCTGGTGGGCGAGGCCGAGCCGGCGCCGGACGCCCCCGAGGACGCGTTCTGGACGCTGGACGTGGACGGGCTGATCGAACGGCCGCGGCGGTTCGCCTTGACGGATCTGACGCAGTGGACGGCGGAGCTCGCCGCCGACATCCACTGCGTGACCGGCTGGACCCGCCGGGGGCTCGCGTGGGAGGGCGCACCGCTGGCCGCCCTGCTCGACGCGGTGGGCGTGTCGCCCGGGGCCCGGTTCGTGCGCTTCGAGGCCTGCTCCGCCCGCCGCCACGACACGTCGCTCCCGCTCGGCCTCGCCCGGGCGGACACCTGGCTGTGCTGGAGGCTCGACGGCGCCCCGCTGAGCCGGCAGCACGGCGGCCCGCTGCGCACGGTGACCCCCTCCCGCTGGTTCTACAAGAGCGTGAAGTGGGTCCGCCGGATCGAGCTGCTGGCCGAGGACCGCCTCGGCTGGTGGGAGCGCGAGTCGGCCTACCACAACGGGGCCGACCCGTGGGCGGGCGACCAGCGCTTCACCACCGGGTCGATCCGGCCCGACCAGCTCCGGCGCTTCCTCGCCGCCGACCGCTACGACAAGTGGCGGGGCCGTCAGCTCATCGGGGTGGACCTGCGCTCCTGGCGGGCGGCGGGGCGAGATCTGCGGGGCCTGGTCCTGAAGGGCTGCGATCTGCGCGGCGTCGACCTGCGCGACGCCGACCTGCGCGAGGCGAACCTCAGCCTCTGCGACCTGCGCGACGCCACGCTGGCCGGCGCCACGTGCCGGGACGCGGATCTGGAGGGGGTGGATCTCCGGGGGGCCGACCTGCGCGGCGCCGACCTGTCGGGCTGCGCCCTGGCGGCGGTGAAGCTGCGCGGCGCCCTGCTCGACGGCGTGCGCTGGGCGGGCGCGGTCGGGCTCCTCGAGGAGGCCGAGGCGCTGCTGCGGGCCGCCGAGCTCAGCCGGCGCCGTCGGTGACGACGGTCAGCACATCCCCGGCGCCGAGCTCGATGGGCTGGGTGCGTTCGAGCGCGGCGGCGCTGAGCAGCACGCCCGCCTCGCCCTCCTCGACCGGCCCCTCGCGAGACAAGATCAGCCGGTAGGCGCCGGGGGCGAGGCCGGTGAACACCGCCGGGCGCCCATCGGTGACCGCCGCCTCGGCCGCCACCTGCCCGTCGGCCGCCTCGACCTCGACCCGGAGAGGCCCGTGGAGCGCCGGGCTGGCGTGCACCACGCCGAGGGCGCCCGCGTGGGTCACGCGCACCTCGGCGCCGCTGATCGCGGCGACCGCGGCCGGCGCCGCAACGGGCTCGCCGTCGGTGCGCGCGTCGAGGGCCCGGCCGACCGCCGTGACCACCACCAACGCCACCGCCCCCGCCTCGGCCACGTGGAGCGCGTCACGCGCCCACCGCCTCAAGTGCTCAGGGTGATGCGGCGAGTGGCCACCGAGCGGGCCGAGGTGCACGTGGGCGAGCATGGTTCCAGCTTGCCGCGCGCCGACCCGCACTCCGCTCCCGAGGCGGTCTACCGTGGGGTGACGCTCGACACACCCCGACCCCGGAGGGTTTCTCGTGTCCAAGTTTCGTTTCGGCATCTTCATGGCCCCGTTCCATGATCACAACGCCAACCCGAACGCCGCCCTGCACCGCGACCTGGCGTTGATCGAGCACCTCGACCGGCTCGGCTTCGACGAGGCCTGGATCGGCGAGCACCACAGCTGCGGCACCGAGATCGTGGCCGACCCGCTGCTGTTCTGCGCGTCGGCGCTCGAGCGGACCCGCACCATCCGTCTCGGCTCCGGGGTGCTGTCGGTGCCGTATCACAACCCGCTGTGGACCGCCGACCGGATCATCCAGCTCGACCATCAGTCGCGCGGGCGGTTCATGTTCGGCGCCGGGCCGGGCGCCCTGCCCACCGACGCCCACATGATCGGCATCGAGCCGGCCAACCAGCGCCGCATGCTCGAGGAGGGCATGGAGGCGATCATGCACCTCCTGCGCTCCGACGAGCCGTTGACGATGAAGACCGACTGGTTCAACCTGGTGAACGCCAAGTGCCAGCTCGCCCCGTACTCCCAGGAGATCGACGTGGCCGTGGCCGCGATCGCCTCGCCGTCGGGGCCTCGCTTGGCCGGCCGCCACGGGGTCGGGCTGCTGTCGATCGGCGCGACCATGCAGATCGGCGCCGACGTGCTGGGCCTGCACTACGACGTGTGGAGCGAGCAGGCCACGGCCCACGGGCACACGGCCGACCGGGACAAGTGGCGCCTCGTCGGCCTGTTCCACCTGGCCGAGACCCGCGAGCAGGCCCTGCGCGACGTGGAGTACGGCATCGAGCACTGGTTCGACTACCTGCAGCAGACCGCCGCCGCGCCCCAGTTCGTCCCCCAGGGAGACACGCTGCAGGAGCGGATCGCCTGGGTGAACGAGACCGGCGTGGGCGCCATCGGCGCCCCCGAGGACTGCGTCAACCAGATCGAGGCGCTCTGGAAGCAGTCCGGCGGCTACGGCGGCTACCTGTGCATGGACCACGACTTCGCCAACCCGGCGGCCAAGGCCCGCAGCTACGAGCTGATGGCCCAATACGTGATGCCGCATTTCCAGAACAACTACCGCAGCCGCCTGCTCGACGCGGTAGCCCGCGCTCAGACCGTGCGGGACAAGCTGAACGAGGAGCAGGCGGCGGCGATCGCGGCCTGGACCGAGCGGCACGCGACCGAGGCGAAGTAGCGAAGTAGCGAAGTAGCGAAGTAGCGAAGTAGAGGGTGGGGGGGTCAGGGCCGGGGCCGCGAGGCCCGGCCCCGACCGCTGGATCAGAGGGCGGTGACGCCGCCGTCGATGACGAACTCCGAGCCGGTGCTGTACGCGCTCTCTTCCGAGGCGAGGAACAGCGCCAGCTTGGCGACGTCCTCGGGCTGGGCGGCGCGGCGCAGCGGCACCGAGCGCTCGATGCGGTCGAAGCGGGTCTGATCGCCGCCGGTGACCTCGGTCATCATCGGCGTGTCGATCATGCCGGGGTGGATCGAGTTGACCCGCACGTTGTAGCGGGCGAGCTCGATCGCCGCGCTCTTGGTCATGCCCCGCACCGCGAACTTGCTCGCTCCGTAGGCCACGCCGCCGGGGGCGGCCACGAGGCCGGCGATCGAGGAGATGTTGATGATCGAACCCGACTCCTGGGCGATCATCGTGGGCGCGACGGTCTTCATGCCGAGGAACACGCCGATCAGGTTGATGTCGATCACCCGGCGGAACTCGTCGAGCTTGTAGTCGATCATGCGGCTGCGGTGGAAGATGCCGGCGTTGTTCACCAGCACGTCGATCCGGCCGTAGGCCTCCTTCGCGCGAGCGACGACCGCCTCCCACGCCGCCTCGTCGGCCACGTCGTGGTGCACGAACAGCCCGCCGGCCTCCTTGGCCGTCGCCTCGCCTTCGGCGTCGAGCACGTCGGTCACCACCACCTGCGCGCCTTCGCCGGCGAAGAGCCGCGCCTCGGCGGCGCCCTGGCCGCGGGCGCCGCCGGTCACGATCGCCACCTTGCCGTCGAGCCTGCCCATGCGTGTCTCCCTCCTCGGCGCCCCCGGGGCAGGGGCGCGGCCGAGAGGTTAGACCCGGTCGCGCAGGATCTCGACGCCCCGCGCCACCGCCCGCTCGGCCTGCTCGGCGAGCTGCGCGTCGGTCGCGTTGGAGATCGGATGGGCGATCACCACGAACGGGTAGTCGGGCACGCCCTGCACTGCGGCCATCATCTGAGCGGCCGACACGAACGTCTCGGTCATCACGGCCACGGCGGGAACACCGGCCCGTTCGGCGGTCACGGCGTCGTGCAAACTGCACGACGAGCAGCTGCCTCAATCACCCACCGCGGAGAACACGGCGTCGTAGCCGAGCAGCTCCGCCATCAGCTCGGCCTCGCACGGGGCGCTGAGGTTGCGCTTGGTGCGCCGCACCACCTCCGCGGCGCGATGCCGCTCGAGCAGCAGGCGCTCGACGTGGTCGTAGAAGCGGGACACGCCGACCTTGCCGTTGGAGAGAAGCGCGATCCGCCGGCCCTCCAGCGCGGGGAGCGGCGCGGCCAGCTCGAAGCCGACCGGGGCGTTCTCGAAGGTCGGGTCGAGCACCCGGATGCGGTGCTGGATAATGCTGTGTGGGACGGTGCTGTGCTGGACGGTCACGGTTCCCCCTCTAGCAGTTGTCGCAGACGCCGATGGCGCGGGTGACGGCCCGAGACTTGTTGCCGAGCCACGGCGGGATGACGGCGCCGAAGCCGCCGGCGGGCCCGCCTGCGCCGATCACCAGCAGCGCGCTGGGGTCGGGCAGGGCGGGGTGCTCGCGGTCGGCGTTGGAGTCGTAGACCTTGGCCCCCTTGCCCACGGCCCGCCAGTCGCCGCGAGTGATGCGGGCCCGCTCGAAGATCCGCCGGCGCAGGTCGTCCTTGGTCCAGCCGGCGTCGGCGAAGACCTGGCGGAGCTGCGTCGGCACGACGACGGCGTAGTTCCCGGGCCAGAACGAGTAGGTGTTGAGGTTGTTGCGGATGTCGGCGGCGAAGGTCTCGGCGATCTCGGCCGGGTCGGTCGTCCACTCGTTCATGAGCTGGCGGGGGCCCATCGCCGCGAACACGGTCACCGAGCCGGGGGCGTCGGGAGCGGCGCCGCGCTCCTGGCCGAGCGGCGCCCAGCCCTCGGGCAGGCCCTCCTCGTCCTCGGCGATGCAGTAGCTGTACTTGCCCGGGTGGCCGAGCGTGGACCGATCGATCTCGCCGGGGCGCACGCCGAGCACGTTGATGAGGAACAGCCGCACGGCCCGGCCGATCACCCCCGAGGCGCGGTCGGTGTTGCCGAGCACGTTGAACGTGGCGTCCATGCCGAGCTCCCTGCGGACCGGCCCGTTGACCACCACCAGCACGGCGCAGCCGCCGGTGGAGGAGGTGGCGCCGTGCACGAGGAACTCGGGTTCGAGCATCGCCTCGACCGCGGCGACCACCACCGGGAAATGCACGGGCAGGCAGCCCGCCATCACCGCGTTGACCGCCACCTTCTCGGCCAGGATCGGCCGGTTGCGCACCGGCTCCACGCCGAGCACCTGGTCGGGCGCGTGACCCGTCCAGTCCAGGCAGGCCTGCACCGCCTCGGGCGTGGGGGGCATCACCGGCAGCCCGTCGGTCCAGCCCCGCGAGTGGAACAGCTCCTGGACGGCGAAGAGGTCGTCGAGCTCGTAGACCGCGGAACGCAACCCCGCCGCCGTCACACCAACCGCCACATCAGCCAGGACGTCAGCCACGGCGGCACGGTACCAGGGCGGGCCGTGCCAGTATTCGGTCATGCTCCTCAACGACAAGGTCGCCATCGTCACCGGCGCCGCCTCGGGCATCGGCCGGGCGAGCGCCCTGCGCTTCGCCGCCGAGGGCGCGGCGGTGGTGGTGGCCGACATCCGCAAGGCGAAGGCGCAGGAGACCGTCGAGCTGATCGCCGACGCCGGCGGCCGGGCCGTGGCCTGCGAGGTCGACGTGACCAACCCCGCCCAGGTGGAGGCGATGGTGGCGCTGGCGGTCAGCGAGTTCGGCGGCCTGCACGCGCTGTTCAACAACGCCGGCACGATCCGGCCCGGCAACGCGGTCAAGCTGGCCCTGGAGGACTGGAACCTGGTGTGGCACACCAACGTCACCTCGGTCTTCCTCGGCGCCAAGTACGCCGTGCCCGTCCTGGCCGCGGGCGGCGGCGGGGCGATCATCTCCACCGCGTCGGTGTCGGGCATGGGGGGCGACGCGAACGGCGTGGCCTACTCCGCCTCGAAGGCGGCGGTTATCAACCTCACCCGGGCCATGGCCGTCGACCACGCGAAGCAGAGCATCCGGGTCAACTGCATCTGCCCGGGCATGATCGACACGCCGCCGGTGGCCCGCATGACCGCCGACGAGAACCTGCGGGCCGCGGCTGCCGGCATGCACCTGCTGGGCCGCATCGGCAAGCCCGAGGAGATCGCCGCCGCCGCGGTGTGGCTCGCCAGCGACGAGTCGTCGTTCATCACCGGCCAGGCGATCGTGGTCGACGGCGGGCTCACCGCGCAGTCCCACATCAAGGGCCTGGGCGACCCCCGCCCGAAAGGCGCCCGCTAGGGCGAGGCCGGCCGGGCGCCCGCTAGGGCGCGGCCGGCGCCGCGGCGGGCTCGGCCACGAGACCGGACAGCTTGGGCATGACCTCCTTCGCCAACAGCTCCATCGACTGGCGCCACGGCTCGGGGTCCTCGAAGTAGTCGAACTGGAAGTGCAGCAGCACCCCGAAGCCGCCGACCAGCTCGTACTGCTCGGCCAGCTTCTCGGCCACCGTGTCGGGCGAGCCGATGACCCACGAGGTCTTGGCCAGGTAGTCGGGGGTGACCTCGCGGTCGGGCACCGACGGGTCGTGCTTGTAGTACTTGATGAACTCGAAGTCGCTGAGCAGGGGCAGGAAGTACTCCGTCATCATGCGGCCCATGTGGCTCTGCACCGACCAGCGGTAGGCCTCGGCGTCGGTGGGGGCGACGAAGATCTCCCGCACGAGGCGCCAGTCGGCCCGGGAGGGCGTGCGGCCCGAGCGGGCGGCGCCGGCCAGCACCGAGTCCCAGTGGCTGGCGATGTAGCTGGGGTTCAGGTTGAGGCTCAGCGGGTAGAAGCCGCGCTCCCCCGCCATCGCCAGGGTCGGCGAGGGCGAGGAGAACCCGGCCACGCCGATCGGCGGGTGCGGGCGCTGGTAGGGCTTCAGCCACGCCCGCAGCGAGCGCAGCTGGACCTCGGGGTTCCACTTGACCGTCCAGAAGGCGCCCTCGTAGACGAAGGGCTCCTCGGCGGTCCAGATGCGCAGGATGATGTCGAGCGCCTCGGCGGTCATCGCCCGGTTCTCGCCGGCGTACCCGTCGATGTTGAACAGCTCCCAGTCCGAGGGCAGCCCGGACGAGCCGACGCCGAACATGAACCGTCCCTTGGCCATGTGGTCGAGCTGCGCCACGCGATGGGCCAGCTCGGCCGGATGGTGGAACGGCAGCAGGTGGGCGCCCGGGGCCAGCTTGATCCGCGTCGTCTCCCGCAGCGCCTGGGCGATCAGCAGGTCGGGCGCCGGCAGCGGCTCCCACGGCGCGGTGAAGTGCTCGCCGATCCACGCCTCGTCGTAGCCGTACTCGTCGGCCCAGCGCAGGTACTGCAGGTCGAAGTCGATGGCGTCGACGGTGGACCGCTCCGGCGGGTGCGACGGCATCATGAACGTGCCGAGCTTCAAAGCGGGCTCCCTTCGACCTTCCGGCCGCCAGAAGCTACCGGAACCTACCCGAACACGCCGAGGTCGGTGAGGGCGTGGATGGCGAGGCCGGCCAGGCCGCCCACCACCGTGCCGTTGATGCGGATGAACTGCAGGTCTCGCCCGACGGCGAGCTCGATGCGCCGGCTGGTGTCGTCGGCGTCCCAGCCGGCGACGGTGGCGCCGATCAGCTCGGCCGCCTCCTCCCGGGCGTGGGCGGCGAGGTACCGGGCGGCGCCGATCGCCCAGCCGTCGACCCGATCGGCCAGGGTGGGGTCGGCGCCGACGGCGCGGCCAAAGCGCGCCACCGCGCCCTCCAGCCGGCGGCGGAGCTCGGATCCGGGATCGGCGGCCGACGCGACGAGCGAGCGCTTGAGCGCGGCGGCGAGCTCGCCCAGCCAGGCCTCGAACTCGGGGTGGGCGAGCAGCTCCTCCTTCACCGCCTCGGCCCGCTGGGCCAGCACCGGGTCGGCCCGCAGCCGCTCGGCGAGGTCGCGGGCGCGGCGGTCGAAGGCGCGGCGCAGCTCGTGGTCGGGGTCGGCGGCCACGTCGGCGAGGAAGCGTTGGGCGCCTTCGTAGAGGCGCACGAACACCTTGTCGTCCACGAAATCGGGCACCCACCACGGCGACTCGTCCTGCACGCGCCGGCGCAGCTGCGGGCGCTGCTCCTCGAGCAGGGCGGCCACGCCGCGCAGCCCGCCGTCGAAGAGCGCCTGGTGGTGGCCGCCCTCGATGGCGGCCTCGGCCAACCGGGCCAGGAGCGGCGCCACCGGGGTGTCGCGCGCCGCGCCGATGGCCGCGGCGCCGAGGCCGGCGGCGAGGTCGTCCTCGTCGACGAACTCAGCCACCGCGCCCAGCATCGCCGCGCCCTGGCGGGCCAGGATCGCGGCCTGCTCGGGCCGGGCGAGCCAGCCGCCGACACGACGGCCGACCTGCGCCGAGGCCACCCGGGCGGCCAGCACGTCGGCGTCGAGGAAGTTGGCCTGCACGAACTCGCCGAGGCTGGCGCCGAGCTGGTTCTTGCGGGTCGGGATGATGGCGGTGTGCGGCACCGGCAGCCCGAGCGGGTGGCGGAACAGCGCAGTGACCGCGAACCAGTCGGCCAGGCCGCCGACCATCGCCGCCTCCGCCGCCGCCTCCACGTACCCCCAGCCGCCGGCGCCGCCCCCGGCCAGCCGCGCCGCGGCGTACACGGCGGCCATCACCCCCAGCAGACCGGTGGCCTGCGTTTTCATCACCCGCAGCCGGCGGGCGCGGGCGGCGTCGGCGGCGCTCGGCGCGGTCTCCATGCTCACGAGGCGGCAGTCGGGGAGCGGCGGCGCACCGAGCCACCGTGCCATGCCCGGGCGAGGCGGCGCCACGCGCACGCCGGCCACCGTGCGCGGCGCTGCCGCGCCGGTGGTGCAGACTGCCGCTGTGCGCGCCTGGCTCGACGGCCGCTCAGCGCTGCCGTTGGCGGTGCTGACCGGGCTGAACCTCGTCGACGAGCTCGACCGGATCGCGTTCGCCGCGCTGGCGCCGGAGATCCGCGACGCGTTCCGCCTCTCCGACGCGTCGATCGGCACGCTGGCGATCGCCTCCTCGGCGGTGATCCTGTTCATCGCCGCCCCGGTCGGCGTGCTGGCCGACCGCCTCTCCCGGGTGCGGATCGCCCTGGTGTGCGGGGTGTTGTGGGGCACGATGAGCGTGGCGACCGGGCTGGCCGGCGGGCTCGTCCTGCTGGCGGCGGCTCGGGTGCTCTCCGGCGTCGGCCGCAACGCCAACGAGATCGTCCACCCGAGCCTGCTGACCGACCTGTACCCGCCGAGCACCCACCCCCGCGTGTTCCAAGTTCACCGCATCGCCAATCCGGCGGCGGCGGCGTCGGGCATCGTGGCCGGCGCCATCGGCGCGTGGTGGAGTTGGCGAGCGGCGTTCGTGCTGCTCGCCGCACCGACGTTCCTGCTGCTGATCCTGCTGCGGCGGGTGCCCGAGCCGGGGCGCGGGGCGACGGGCGGGTCTCGGCCCGCCCTCGGCCCGCGGCCGCCCTTCGGGGAGGCGTTCCGGCGGTTGGCGGGCATCGTGAGCCTCCGCCGATTCTGGGCGGCGGGGTTCTTCCTCGGGGGGGTCTACGCGTCGTACACCACCCTCGTGTCGCTCTTCTTCGAGCAGGTGCACGGCTACGGACCCTTCGGGCGAGGCGTGGCCCAGTTCGCGCTGGGGGCGGGCACGGTGGCGGGCCTGGTCCTCGGGGCCGGCGCCAGCCGGCGGGAGGTTCCCGCTCCACGAGAACCAGCACTCCGCAAGTCGGCTTATCCGTCGCGTCCAAGCTGGAAGTCTCGACCTGGCGCCAGCCGAGCCTCGACTTGTCAGGCATTCGTCGAAATCGAGCGATACCGCATGCGTCGAGCCGGACGCAAAGGGATCGGCAGGGTATGAGCGGCGTGACCGGGTCGCTGATCCGCCCCAACCGCATATTTCGCACCTTCCCCATCGAACCTATGCTCCAGCGATGCGCTTCCCAAGGCCGACGCGTGGCCTCCGGTGGTACTTCGACCACAACGACGGTCGGATGATCCACAAGTGGCTTCACTACTTCCCGATCTACGAACGACACCTCAGTCCCTTCCGGGGGCGCGCGGTCACGATGCTGGAAATCGGTGTGTCGCACGGAGGCTCGCTGCAGATGTGGCGCCACCATCTCGGTCGCCGGTCGAGGATCGTCGGATTCGATATCGAGCCGCGAGTCGCTGACCTCGCCGAGCAGGGGATCGATGTGTTGGTCGGTGATCAGTCCGACCCCGTCTTCCTCGACGGTCTTGTTCGGCGGTACGGCGAGTTCGACGTGGTGCTCGACGATGGCAGTCACTTCCCGGAGCATCAGATCACCAGCATCTGTCACTTGTGGCCCCATGTGGCAGAGGGGGGTGTCTACATTGTTGAGGACCTGCACTCGAACTACTGGGCTGCCTATGGCGCCGGCCGCGGCCAGCCGAACACGTTCATCTCCTGGCTGCACGAGCGTATCGATGACATGCACGCGTTTCACTCCGAGGACGCTGCTTTCCAAGTCAACGAGTGGACTCGAACCGTGAATGCCATCCATATCTACGACAGCGTTGCCGTACTCGAGAAGGTGGAGCGCGAACGGCCGGTCCACCGAAGGGCGGGCCGACCATCGTTCGAGGACATCGATGGCATCAACGTCGACGAGGTCATCGATCAGCAGCATCGCGAGCAGCTGCGGTCGCTGAGCAGTCCCGCAGCGCGGCTCCGACGGCTCCGAAGGGACCCGCGTTGCACGCTTCGACGCGTGCTCGCACGCGTGCGCCAGACGCGCTGAACGGCGGGGCTGAACCCTCACATCATGTGGTGAGCGTCAGGGTGTGGGCTCGGGGTAGCCGGGGCCGGTGGTGGCGCCGACGTCTCGGACGTCGATCGGCTCGCCGCACTCGCTGCAGACGACGCGGGCCGTCATGTCGTGGCCGCAGCTGGTGTGATGCAGGATGAGGGGGGTGCCTTCAGGTCCGGTGAGCCAACGGTCGCCCCATGCGGCCATGGCGGCGAGAATGGGAAAGGCATCGCGTCCCTTCTCGGTGAGCCGGTACTCGTAGCGGGCCGGGTTCGGCTGGTACTCGACGCGGCGCAGCACACCTTCATCGACGAGCGTGTTGAGCCGGCGAGTGAGGATGTTGCGGCCGACGCCCAGCGACGCCTGGAAGTCGTCGAAGCGCCGCGTGCCGAGGCAGGCCTGCCGGATGATGAGCAGGTTCCAGT
>JBJXGF010000012.1:0-4094 GCA_046153015.1 Acidimicrobiales bacterium
CGGGCGCCTGGGCCGGCGCCCCGGCCGCCGCGGCGCGCAGCGAGTCGGCCGCCGTGCTGGTGCGCCCCGCCTCGGCGGCGGCGGGCGCAGCCGGGGAGACGACCGTGCTGAGCGGGCGTTCCTTCACCCCCACGGTCGACTCGTGTTCGGTTCCCGTGGTGCAGGCCGCAAGGGTCAGCATCAGCGCCGCCCCCGCCGCCGCGGTCCTGCGAGCAGTCATGTCGGTGTGTCCTTCCTGGCCGATCGTGCCGGTTGGACGCACCGAGGGGCGGCGCTGGTTCCCGCCCGGGCGAACAGGCGGGCGGGCGCGGACGAGGGGGCGGCAGCCGCACGCCGCCCCCTCGCCGATCTTGTTGCTGGGGCTGCGCCCCCAGACCCCATCCACGCCCGGCTCGCTAGCGCTCCCCGGGCGTGCGGCTCCGCCGCGCTCAGACGGTGATGTTGTACAGCGTGGCTGCGTTGTCCTGGAGGACCTTGCGCCGGGTGGTCGGCGCCAGGCTCTCCATCAGCGCAGCCTGGCGCTCGAGCGCCCTCGGGTAGAGGGAGGTGGGGTGCGGGATGTCGGTCATGAACATCACGCAGTCCTCGCCCAGGTAGTCGATCGACGCGGGGATCATCGCCGATTCGAACCAGAAGCAGCCATAGAATTGGCGACGGAAGTAGTCAGACGGCTTCATCTTCATGAGCGCCCGGTCGGTCGGGTTGGTCTCGTCGAACTGGTAATCGAGCGCCTCCAGGAAGAACGGGATCCACCCGATGCCCGACTCCACCGACACGAACTTGAGCTCAGGGAATCGCTCGGGAACGCCGGAGAACAACATGTTCGACAGCACCCGGGCGTTGCCGAGGAAGATATTGGCCGAACCGAGCGACAGCTTCACCTCCCCCGAGTGGGTCTTCCACGGTGCGCTGCCGAAGAAGTTGAGGTCGCCGGCGCTGGCCCCGATGTGGAAGTTGACCGGCATCTTCAGCGCCTGGCAGGTGTCCCACATGGCGTCCCACACCGGGTCGTTCAGGTACGGAAGCCCGGCGTCGTTCGGGTTCGAGCAGGTGACGATGCCCCGCAGACCCATGGCGTGGCACCGCTCGATCTCCGCTGCGGCGCGTTCAGGCTCCCACCACGGCACCAGCGCCATCGGCAGGATCCGGTCGCCCGACTCGGCCTGCACCTGAGCCATGTAGTCGTTGTAGATCTCGGTGCAGGCGAGGCGCAGGCCGGCGTCCTCGACCTTCAGGAAGTTCTGGTTCCCGAACCCGGCGATGTTCGGGTATTGGACCTGGGCGAACAGCCCGAGCTGGTCGAGCAGCTCGAGGCGGCCGGCCACCTGCGAGCAGCCAGGATGCACCTGGTCGACGTCGAGCTTGAAGAAGCTGGTGCCGAGGATCTTCTCGCCGGCGGGCCCGATGGCCGAGGTGGCGGAAAGGCGCGACAACGGGATGTCCTCGATGTACCACATCCGCTTGCCGTTGAGCTCTTTCACCTGCGGCACGCGGTCCCGGTACTTGGCGGGGGCGCGCGAGGTCCACAGGTCGTGCGGCTCCGACCAGTGCGCGTCGACGTCGATCACCTTGAGCCCGTCGTACAGCCCAGCGGTCATGTCGTGTGCTCCTCCCCCATCACGGCGAATGGGAAGAGGTTTGTCGACACGGCCCGGACGTATTAGGGCCGAAGGTCCCTTCGCCGCCGTTGACGCGGCGTCGAGCCGCTCACGTCGCGAGGCGTACTCGGCGATCGCCACGATGGGTTGGGCCGATGGTCAGACCGCGAGCTGTGAAAGCATGATGTGTATGGGCGAGTCGGGTCGGGGCCGGCCGAGCGGCACGGTGTCGTTCCTGTTCACCGATATCGAGGGATCGACGCCGTTGTGGGAGCGGCATCCGCGCGCCATGGGCGACGCGCTCGTCCGCCACGACCAGATCCTTCGCGCGGCGATCGACGGGTCGGGCGGGTTCGTGTTCTCCACGGCGGGGGATGCGTTCTCGGCCGCTTTCTGGTCCCCGGCGGAAGCGGTGGGGGCGGCGGTGGAGGCGCAGCGTCAGCTGCGCGCCGAGCCCTGGCCGGACGACGCGCCGCTGCGGGTGCGGATGGCGGTGCACCTGGGCGTTGTGCACGCCCGCGACGGGAACTACTTCGGCTCGGCGGTGAACCGGGCCGCCCGCCTGATGGGGCTGGCCCACGGCGGGCAGGTGCTCGTGTCGCTCGTGGTCGAGGAGGCGGTCAGGGACGAGCTGCCCGCCGGCGTGGGGCTGCGGCCGCTCGGCGAGCACCGGCTGCGGGGCTTGTCACGCCCTGAGACCGTGTTCCAGGTGACCGGCCCGGGCCTGCCGGACGGGTTCGCGCCGTTGGCCGTCGCCACAGCGGTGCAAGGGAACCTGCCGTCGCCGCCCACGTCGTTCGTGGGGCGGGTGGAGGAGACCAAGCTGCTGGCGGCCGAGATCAGGTCGCACCGGTTGGTGACGCTGGTCGGCCCGGGTGGGGTGGGCAAGACCCGCTTGTCGATCGAGGCGGCCGGGGCCGTCGCCGACGAGTTCCCCGATGGGGTGTGGTTCGTGGAGCTGGCCCCGGTGGCGGACCCCGGCGCGGTGCTGAGCGCCGTGGCGTCGACGTTGTCGGTCTCGCCCCAGGCCGACGTCGGCCTGTTGGCGTCGATCGTGGCCGCGTTGACCGGGCGGCGGGCGCTGGTGGTGTTGGACAACTGTGAGCACGTGATCGAGGCCGCGGCGGAGGTCGCGGCTGGGCTCGGTCGCGGCGCCGCTTCGGTGTCGGTGTTGGCGTCGAGCCGTGAGGCGCTGGGGTTGGCGGGCGAGCGGGTGTGGGACGTGGCGACGCTCGACGCCGGGCTGGAGGCGGTGGAGCTGTTCTGCGAGCGGGCCGGGGAGTTGGACCGGGCCTTCGCGCCGTCGGACGCCGATCTGGCGGTGATCGCCGGAATCTGCGAGAGCCTCGACGGGATGCCGCTGGCCGTCGAGCTGGCGGCCAGCCGTGTCCGCCAGATGTCGCTCGCCCAGTTGGCGGAGCGCCTGGCGGACCGGTTCCGTGTTCTGCGCGGCTCGGTGCGGGGCGGCGCGGTGGAGCGGCATCAGACGCTGCGGGCGGCGGTCGAATGGTCCTACCGGCTGCTCGGCGACCAGGAGCGGGTGCTGTTCGACCGCCTCAGCGTGTTCGCCGGCGGTTTCGACGCCGGCGCCGCGGAAGCGGTGTGCGGCGGGGACCCGCTCGACGAGCTGGAGGTGTTCGACCTGCTCGGCTCGTTGGTGGACAAGTCGCTCGTGGTCGTCGACCGGGAATCGGGCCGATACCGCCTGTTGGAGACCTTGCGCCAGTTCGGCGAGAGCCGCTTGGCGGAGGACCGTGAGCTGGCCGGGGTGCGGAATCGGCACGCCTGCCACTTCGCCGAGCAGGTCCAATCGTGGTGGGGGGTGTGGAACACTCCCGATCAGCGGCGGGCGTTGGACTGGGTCGAGGTCGAGCTGGCGAACCTGCGGGGCGCGTTCCGTTGGGCGGTCGACTCGCATGAGGTGGCCATGGCGAGCGCGATCGCCGCGCACGCCGCGATGATGACGATCTGGCTGCTGCAGCTCGAACCGGCGAGCTGGGCGGAAGAGATCCTCGACGCGGCGGTTGCGGCCGACGTGACGCAGACCCCCCGCCTCTACACCGCAGCGAGCCTGATGGTGTTCGCCGGCCGGACCGAGGAGGGAAGGCGGCTGGCGGAGCGGGGCCTGGCCCTGGAGGCGGACGGGCGCTACGACCCGTTCGAGCTCGGCTGGACCGCTATGTTCCGCCATGCGAGCCATCTGTACGGCGGGGACCCGGAGCGTTCGCTCGAGATCACGACCGAGCTGATCGGCCAGCCCGGCTTGGCGAACGTGATGGGCCGGGTGCAGACCCTGGCCGTCGCGTCCAGCCTGGGTCGGGACGTGACGGGCGAGGTCGACCAGGTGGTCGCCATCGCCCGCCGGCATGGGCATCCGTTCTGGATCTGTCAGGCGATGAGCGGGGCCGGCCGCGCCTTCGCCGTGGCCGATCCCGCTCGGGCACGGCGGCTGCTGCGTGACGCGCTGACCTATGCCGAGGCGCAGCGGCTGCAGAT
>JBJXGF010000013.1:0-10438 GCA_046153015.1 Acidimicrobiales bacterium
CCGCAGGCGGGGGTCTGCTCGAGGTCGAGTGAAGGTTGAAGGTCGACTGCGCGGAGCCGCCCGCGGTGATGAAGCGTCGCCGACCACCTGGCAGCAAGGATCGCGGCGGCTGCGCGCGTGACCGAGACCGGCGGCAACTGGAGTTCGCTTGGGGGTGCGCGGGCCCGCAGAACTGCAGTTCAGCGGCCGCGGCCGCATATTCGGCACGCACACGCTTCGGGCTTCCGACTGCTGTCTACCAACGCTCGTGGACCTGTCGGGAGCCTCGGGTAGCCCAAGGCTTCTTTCGAGCAACGGGCGGCGACGGCGGCGCGGAGGATCGCGGCGGCCTCGTGGCCGAGCATGCCCCGCTCGACCAGCTGGCTCAGTGAGCGGAACGACACGCCGGTGAACTTGCGGATGTTGACCATGAGTTGGCCGCCGCGAGCCACGTCGGAGTGCACGATGTGGAGGCGGGCGCCGCTGCGGAGCTGCGCGTCCTGCAAGCCGTCGGCGGGTCGAGCTTGCGATGGCTGCCGGCGTCATCGAGCAACTTGGTCATCGTGCGCATGACGTGCTCATCGTTGTGGAAGGCCTCGCCGCAACTTCTCGGTGATCTCGAATACGTCCACCTCGCGGGGTGTTGGCGTAGGGGTCGGCTCCGTGGTCCGGCCGTCGACTGTGACGATTCTGATCAGCGATATCGAGGTCCGAGGCGTCGTCGTAAGCAGAACCTGAGGCGGGCGGCTGGCGCCGACGTTCTCACGCCGGTGCCGACAGGAGGAACGATCGGAACGGTGCCCGCACTCCTCCGTCGTCCGTCACAGAGGTATGGAGCCGCTCGACCATTTGGTCGAGCACGGCTTGCTGCCGCGCCGAGTCCTGCGCGAAGAAGCTCGCGGACCATGGCAGGGCGCGCAAGTGGCCAGGCAGGTAGTCGCGCAGCGGCGGCAGATCCACCACCGCCTCGATGAGCCGGCAGGTGACGTGTGGAAGGCCAGCATCGGTGAACCAAGATCGGAGTTTGTACTCGCCGCCAGGCGGCAGGGCTTGGTCGATTGCAGTCTGCTCCACCAGGCCCCACTCAACCAGCGTTCTATTCATCGCAGAGTGATAGGGCGACTGGTCGATTGGTGCCCAGACGGTTGCGGCCACTCTGCCGCCAGACCGAGCCACGCGGCGCATCTCAACCACACCGGCCACCGGGTCAGGGAAGAACTGCAGACCCTGTTGCACGAGGACCACGTCGAATGTGTTGTCGTCCCATGGGAGTTCAAGGGCGGAACCTTCGGTCCACTCGATCGCCACGGGAGTTTCCACTGGCAGCGAACGGGCGAAGGAGACCATCGCCGGGTTGAGGTCGATCGCTGCCACTTTGCCCGCCGGTCCTGTTCGCTGGGCAGCGGCGCGGGCAACGAAACCAGTTCCACAGGCCACGTCCAGTACGGCGTCGCCAGTCTGCACCGCTCCGACGAGCGCATCGACGAACGGCCGCATGAACCGGCTGACGTGCTGCTCGTAGTAGCGGGGTGCGTCGGAGGAGACCTGGAAACCAGACGGTCCGGTGCTCGTCATGGGAACCTCCCTGCCCGGTCAATGTTCCCACAGACAGGTGCGACCGTGTCGACCAACTGGGTGCGAGCACAGCTCGAACTGGGAAGCCCCTGCGCGGGGGGAGCGATGCGAGAGCGGCCGACAGGCGCTGCCCCATCTGCGGACAGCTCCCACCGGCACCGCCCGATGCGGTAGACCGGGAACGCCGCCGCCGGGCAATCGAAGCGTTCCAAGCCACACCCGCCGCGCTGGCAGGCGAGCGCCCCGAACCCAAATCACGGACCCCGACCGACGACGAGCCGCGCGAGGACCACGCCGAGCTACTCGACGACGCCGCCCGCCTCGACCTGCTCGCCGCCGGAAACAGCGCCGGTCTCTCGACGCCCCGCTGCGGGCACTGCAGCCGCCACATCGACCAGCCCAACCGCACCACCGCCGACCGCCGCCGTACTGTCCGGTCGATCTTCCGGGACCTCGAACGCGGCTGGAAAGAAACCGCCATCCTCGCCGGACACCCCGAAGCGATCGCCGCCGCACACGACGAAGCGCCCCGCGAGCACCGACATCGCCGCCGAGCTCGGCGGTGGTGATGAACCGGGTGCGTGCCGGGGCGTGTTGCATCGAGGCCCATCGACGGTTCGCTGGTGTAGGAGGACGTTGGTTGCGTGATTCGCTCAGCCGTTGTTCCGACGTCGCCGTTCGCTCGTTTCCAGTTTCCGCCGGACGTGATCTTGCTCGCAGTGCGCTGGTACCTGCGGTTCAACCTCTCCTACCGCGACCTTGAGGAGTTGCTGGCCGAGCGGGGTATCGAGGTTGACCATGTGACGCTGTTCCGCTGGGTTCAGCGGTTCACGCCAATTCTCGCGGAGGCAGCGCGTCCGTGTCGGCACGGGGTCGGAGATCGCTGGTTCGTTGATGAGACCTACGTGAAGGTCGGCGCTGTCTGGCGGTACGTGTACCGGGCGGTCGACCAGCATGGCCAGGTCATCGACGTCATGGTCTCAAAGACCCGCGACATCGCCGCAGCCAGGAAGTTCTTCACTCGGGCGATCCGCGACCACGGCCGACCGCGACAGGTCACGACAGACATTGCCGCGCCGCTGCTCCGCGTCGTCGACGAACTCCTGCCAGACGTCGAGCACGACACGAGCCAGTTCGCGAACAACCGAGTGGAGTGCGACCACGGCCGACTGAAAGCGAGGCTTCGGCCGATGCGCGGCCTGAAGACCGACACCACCGCCAGCGTCGTGATCAAAGGACACGCGTTCATCCAGAACCTTCGACGCGGCCACTACGAACTCGGCGTCAAAGCCCGCCATCCGTCGCTGCACCTCGCCGCCATCGACTAACTCGCACCAGCAGTCTGACCTGCGGCATGAGACGACGCCCGTTCACCGCGCCTCGCGACCGCCAGACGCAACAGCGCCTGCAGGCTCGGGTTGGATGCGGTGTAGGGCGCTCAGGCGGGCGGGCGTGGCCCCGGGTGGCGTGCCGTGCCATCGATGGAGACTTGAGTCCATCGAGGACCCGCCAGTTGGGACCGTGATATCCCGCCCCAGCGGCGGCCATCGCCCACCGCCTCGACAGCGAACCGGGCGCGGCGGTGCCCCCAAAATTGCGAACTCTCCACGGGCGACGGTGTGCTCGACACGGCTCACCGAGTGCGACCACAAGCGCTTGATCGACCGCTGAACGCAGACCTACCGACGCCGCTCACCTCCCCGACGACAACATCGGTCCAGGTCACAGGTCTGGGGACGTGAGCAACAATGACGCGGCAGCGCTTCGCTGGCCTTGCGGGCCCGGGGTGGCAACGCGCATCCGGGTCGGGCGTTGGCCGGGTTCATCCGCGAGTGCGCGGCGGCGATCCCCGCCGCGGTGCGCGACGCCAAGAACCTGTGGGTTCGCATCGACTCCGCCGGTTACCAGCACGACGTGTTCGCCGCCTGCGAGTCCCTCGGCGCGGTATTCTCAATCACCGCGCCGCAGCGGTCCAACGTGCGCACGGCGGTACTCGAGTTGGCTGGCGACCCGGCCACCGACTGGGTTCCCGCGTTGAGCGCCGAGGGCGAGAACCGGTCCGAGATCGCCGAGACAATCATCGAGATCGGGCGACGCAAACAGGACCAGCGGCTGCTCCGCCTGATCGTGCGGCGCCAACGCACCAGCGTCGGAGAGCAGTTGCCCTTCGACGATGTTGACGGGTGGCGCTTCCATGCAATCGTCACCAACCTGCCCGCCCTGCTCGCTCCCGCCGACATGATCGAGGCCCACCATCGGCTCCGCGGCGGCATCCCCGAAGACGCCATCCGCCAACTCAAAGAAGACTTCGGCCTGATCCACGCCCCCGTGCAGAACTTCTTCGGAAACTGGCTGTGGTGGCACGCCGCCGTCCTGGCCCACAACGTCGCCCGCTGGATCCGGGTATTCGCCCTGCCACGCGAGTTCCACCGCTGCCGCGGCAAGCGGCTGCGCCTCGCGTTCTTCAAGGTCGCTGCCCGCGTGGTGCGCCACGCCCGCCAGCTACGGCTGCGTATCCCGCGCTCTCACCCATGGGGCGACGCGTTCATCGAAGCCCTCACCCGCATCCGGGCACTGCCTGGCTTCGCCTGAACCGGCCAGGCACCCGCGCTCGACCAGACCGGACAACCGACCCGAACACGAACACCGGCTTCAACGCGCCCCCGAACCAGCCCACCCCACCCTCAACGTCCCCCGCGCCCCATCGACACTCCCAACCCGGCCCCACGACCCCGACCACGACACCCACTGCAATATCCGGGTCTGAGCGAGCGGTGGGGGCGGTGCCCCCTCAGCTCACTGTGTCATGCCGGGGACCAGGATCTTTGTGATCCGACGGTGCCCAATGAGAGACAACCGTGGGCAGCGGGTAGCGCTCCAGGCGAGTCGGTGCACACGTTGAGCCTGGAGGTGGTGCGCGCCGAGGATGCGAGGCGGCACGATCTGTTGGTGATCCCTCACGGCGGCGGCGTGCGGCCGGTGGCGAACTTCTCGCGGAAGCGACGCGGGCGCGGAGCCGGTAGAGGACCGGCGGGGCTGGGACCTCCTCGACGAGCTTGTCGACTGAATGCCGGTCTCCTGGAAGCTGGTGCAGTTGTCCAATTCGCCGTTGGAGGCGGCTTCGACCTGCGCCAGGTCGAGGGCCTCGAAGTCTCGCAGCGGGCTTGTCTGTTCGCCCGCTCTGCTACCGGCGGTTCGTCGAGGGGCGAGTGGCGGTGTAGAGGTCGCTGGAGGGTTGGCCATCGGCGCCGGGTTCGCTGTCGGGCCGGTTGGACCCGACGTAGAGGGTGTCGCCGTCCCAGGACAACGAGGGGCGGACTTCATTGGCCGGGCTGTTCACCTCGGCCAGGTTGGTTGGGGCCGTCCACGGTCCGTCGACGCAGTCGCGGGTGGCGATGTACACGTCGGTTCCGCCCTGGCCGCCCGGTCGGTTGGAATCGAAGACGATCTCGAGGCCGTCGGGGGCCAGGTTGGGCCGCTGGTCGTTGGCTTCGGTGTTCAAGCTGTCGGCCGGCTCAGGGGGCCCGAACCCGAACGGGGTCTGCCGGCTGACCCAGAGGTCGTGGTCGGGGGAGGCGCCGTCGGGGAAGGATCCGCCGGGCCGGTCGCTGGAGAACCAGAGCTGCGCTGCGCCGTCGGCGGGGTCGCCCACCAGCGAGGGGCTCATCTCCACGCCGGGGCTGTTGACGTGGCAGCCGAGGTGCATGGGCTCGGCCCAGGCCTCGGTGTCCTCGACCCATGTCGGTCGGGTGACGTACACGTCGGCGGCGCCACAGCTGGGGGTGCGCGTGCTGACGAAGAGGAACCAGTCCCCGGCCGTGGCCGAGGGACAGAAGTCGTCGCCGGCGCTGTTGACGGGGGCGCCGAGGTTCACCGGGGCGCCAAAGGGCGCGTCGGGGTGGGGCCGGCTGGCCATCCAGATGTCGACGCCGCCGAGGCCGCCCGGCCGGTTCGAGGCGAAGTACAGGTGCAGCCCGTCCGGCGATTCGCTCGGGCAGCCCTCCAATGAAGCGGTGTTGAGGTCCCCGCTCGTGCCGGTCATCGTCTCGAGGTTGACCGGCGGACCAAAGCCATCGGGCTGGTCGTCGTGGGCGTGTGCGGTGCCGGGCAGGGCGGCCAACAGGACGCCGACGACGACCGCAGCGGGGCGGCGACGGATGCGGATGCGGTGTTCCATGGTGTCTCTCTCTCTCTCTTCTCGGGACTCGCGGCAGGTCTCGAAGGGGTGGGCGGGTCGCATCGCATGGCGCTTCAAGCGGGTCGGCCACTCCGCGTCTATCGGTGGAACGAACGCCTCGTGGTCGGCGCCAACACGGCAACCGTGGACCAGGATCGATCCTGGGCGTTGAAGCGACGTTCAGGACTTGTTGCACGCACGGGTTGTTCGTCTGACCTGCCTCGGGCCAGCGATCGATCCGTGAGGACGAGGGCTCGATGTCGACGAGGTCCCGCGATCGGCGCACGTCGGGCAGGAATGCCATAGCATCGGCTGGTGCAACGTGCCCATGCGGGCCGAGCGACCCAAGCGGTGCTGTTCACCGATCTCGTCGGCTCGACTGAGCTGCGCGTGCGGCTGGGTGAGGACGCTGCTGATCGCTTCAGCGTCGACTGCGAGCAGCAGACGCGAGACGTCGTGGCCGCGTCGGGTGGCTCTGTGGTGAAGGGAACCGGCGACGGGTTGCTGGCGACGTTCGACTCGACGACCAACGCCCTCGACGCCGCGGCGGCGATCCAGCGGACGAGCCGTCACCCGATGCGTGTCGGCATCTCCGTAGGCGAGGTGACCTGGCACGACGGGGACTGCTTCGGTAGACCGGTGGTGGAAGCCGCCCGCTTGGTCGACCGGGCCCAATCTGGCCAGGTGCTGATGGCCGATCTCGTCCGGGTGCTGGCTCAGGGCCGCGGCGGCCACCAGTTCGAAGCTCTGGAACAGGTCGATTTGAAGGGACTGCCCGGCCCGCTCGAGGTGTGCCTGCTGCGCTGGGAACCCGAGGCCGCGCCGGCGCCTGGAGGCTTGCGCTTCGCCGTCCTTGGGCCGTTGGTCGTGAGGGGGCCGGCCGGGCCGGTCGAGCTCCGTGGTCGCATGGTGCGCAAGCTGGTGGGCGCACTGCTCGTCCGTTGGGGGAACCCGGTGTCCACGTCCGAGCTGGTCGAGGCGCTGTGGGGGGATCATCCGCCGAGCGGCGCCGAGGTGACGGTGCGCAGCCACGTCCACCGCGCCCGAGCTCGGCTGGGGGAGGGATCGATCAGCGCCCACGACGGGCGCTACCGCCTCGTCGTCGAGCGTTCCGATGTCGACGCGTGGGAGCTGGAGGACGCCGTGCGCTCAGGCGACGCTGATCGCTTGCTCGCCGCGGTGAGCGCCTGGCGAGGCCTGCCCTATGACGAGCTGGTCGACTGGCCGCCAGCGCAGGCGGCCGTCTCGGCCCTGAGCGAGCTGCGCCAGTCCGCTTGGGAGCAGTGGATCGAGTCGGAGTTCGGGGCCGGCCGGTTCGCGGTCGCCGTGTCCCGGCTCGAGGGCCTCGTCTCGGAGTTCCCCCTCCACGAGCGGTTCTGGGCGCAACTGGTCGTCGCGCTCCGGGGCGCCGGGCGGCCCGCGGAGGGCCTCCGTGCCTACGAGCGGGCCCGTCGGATTCTGGCCGACGAGCTCGGCGCCCTGCCCGGTCCGGAGCTGCGGGCCGCCGAGGCTGCGGTGCACGCCGCCGCTCGACAGGTCCCGTCAGAGCCGTCTATTCCGTCGGGACTGCGGCTTCCCTCCAGGCTGGAAGCCTTCGCTCCCGAGGAGCTCGTCGGGCGGGATCGCGAGCTGCTGCGCCTGTCTCTGCAGTGGGAGCACGCTCGCGGCGGGCCGGCGCGTCTCTCGCTCGTGTCCGGTGAGCCGGGGATCGGTAAGACGGGGTTGGCGGCTGCATTCGCCCGTGAGGTCGTGTTGGGCGACGGGCGCGTCGTCTATGGTCGCTGCGACGACGGTCTGGGCATCCCGTACCTGCCCTGGGCGGAGATCGCCGAGGTCCTCGCCGGCCCGGACGGCGCCAATCCTCTCGCCGGTGCGCTCAACGTCGGACGCGACGAGCCCGGCGCGGCGCCGAGCGATCCCCAGGCGCAGCAGTTCCTGATGTTCCGCGCCGTGGGGAAGCTGCTCGGCGAGGCATCTCGGGGTGCACCGCTGCTTGTCGTGGTCGACGATTTGCACTGGGCCGACCGGCCGACGCTGCAGCTTGTTCGCTACTTGGCCGAATCGGCGGGCCTGCGGGACACGCTGTTTCTGTGCACGTTCCGCAACGTCGACCCCGGGCCCGGCAGCGCCCTGCTCGACTTGATCGAGTCCGCCGCTCGCGACCCGACCGTCGATTGGCTGACCCTCGACGGCCTCGTGGTGGCGGAGGTGGCGCAGCTGGCCCGGCGATACGGCAGCGCCAGGTCGGCGGAGACGCTGCGCAAGGAGACCAACGGGAATGCCTTCTTCCTCAACGAGCTGCTCCGTCACGAATCGGAGACGGCAACCGAGGGGACCGTTCCGGGAACCGTCCGCCAGATCGTCACCCAACGGATCGGCCGGCTCGGGCCCGTCGTCCGTGACGCCCTCCAGCTCGGCGCCGTCATCGGCCGCGAGCTGAGCGTGGAGCTGGTGGCCGATGGCTCGGGCATCGACGAGCAGCAGGTCCTGGACGCACTCGACGCAGCGGTCGCCGGCGGGTTGGTGGTCAACCCGAGCCCCGAGCGCTACGAGTTCGCCCACGCCTTGGTGGCCGCCACGTTGTATGGCGAGCTGTCCGAAACCCGCCGGGCCCGAGCGCACCGCCGGGTGGCCGAGGTCCTGACCCGCAGCCCCGAGCCGGTGACGCCCGCCGAGCTGGCCCGGCACTGGCTGGCAGCCGGTGAGCGAGCCCAGGCCTTGGCCGCCAGCCGGGCCGCCGGCGATCACGCACTAGGGGTGTTCGCTCCCTCCGAAGCGGCGGCCTGGTATGCCAGGGCGCTGGAGCTGGCGTCCGATGATCCTGCTCTGCGCTGCGAGCTGGGCGTGCTGTTGGGCTCGGCGCAGCGGCAGGCGGGAATCGCCGACCACGAGACGACGCTGTCCGTGGCGTTCGAGGAGGCCCGCCGGTTGGGTCGGGGCGATCTGATGGCGGACGCGGCTCTGGCGTCAACCCGGCTGGGCACGCCCTCCCACATCGGCCAGGTCGACGAAACCCAGGTCGGCCGGCTCGACCAGGCCATCAACGCGCTGGGCCCCGAGCCGTCGCCCCGCCGAGCTCGCCTGCTCTCCCTGCTGGCCGTGGAGCTCAGCTACGACGCCGACACCGAACGGCGAAACGGCGCGGCCCGAGCATCTATCACCACCGCCCGGCTGTGCCGGGACCCGACCACCCTGCTCGTCGTTCTGGTCGCCGCCATCGAGGGACTGCGCAGCGTCGACACGCTGGCCGAGCGGCTGGAACTGTCAAGCGAGCTGGTCGGCCTCGCCGAACACTGCTCCGACCAGTCAGCCCAGTTCTGGGCGTTCCGCGATCGGGTCAACGTGCTCGACGAAGCGGGCGACTGGGACGAAGCCGGCCCGCTCGTCGAGCGGCTCATCGAACTCGCGGCCCGCCTCAACCAGCCGACCATCCACGTCGCGGCCGGCTGGGCGGCGTCCAAGCGGGCATGGCTCGCCGGCGACCTCGACGCCGCCGAGCGATGGGCCCGGGACATGGGGCGCCAGGCGCAGCTGGCCGGCCATCCCGACGCCGAGACGAACCTGGCATCCTCGATGGTCCCGATCATGAAGGCTCGCCGGATCTCGAACCCCGCGTCGGTGGCAATCCTGGAGCGCGTGGCAGCCGGCGGACCGGTGATGGGTGACCTGGCGCGCTCGTGGCTGGCTGTAATGCATCTTGGCGGCGACCGCCCGGTGGAGGCGGCCTCTCTTGTCGCTTCGGCCGCAGCGCGCGGCTTCTCATCACCCCATACGCAGCTCTGGGGCACCATGATGGCTCAGTGGTGCACCGCGGTCGCCGACCTCCGTGACGCAGCCGCAGCCAGGATCATCGACCCACTGATCCAACCCTTTGCCCACCAGTTCGTTGCCAACAGCTCGCAGAACTACGGCTCCTTTCATCACTACCTGGGTCTGTTGGCGGCCACCCGAAACGAGCACGCGCTGGCCGACGAAAGGTTCAGCGCCGCCCTCGACGCCCACCGGCGCATACGGGCCCCTCACCACATCGCCGACACCCAACTGGCCTGGGCTGAGAGCCGCCTCGTGCGGCCGGTGGCCGAGGCCGACTCCGCTCGGTCGCTCTGGCTCCAAGCCATAGCCACCGCGCAACGCCACAACTTCGTCGAGCTCGAACGCCGAGGCCGCTTACTCGCCGAGCAGTTCCCGGCCGCCCTGGCCTGAAGCGGCCTCCACAGTCGTCGGCCCCGCCGGCCCGGTTGGTGGGAATGCGCGATGCGAGCTCGGTTCCCAGCCGGTCGGCCATTTCCAACACATCCGGCATGTAGCTTGCGCCCCCGGGCGGCGACATCGCAGTCGGCTCGGCCGGTATGTAGCGGCTACGACCATGAACGATCCACCAGCGCTCTCGCGAACCTTCGTTACCCGCGCTACTTCGCCGGAACCTGGACGGTCATGTTGCCGATCCCGTTGAGCGTTATCGAGTGGTAGCTTGCCGTCCAGCGTGACGTTCCATCGTGTGGGGGGTGCCCAGCGACCTCGAACCTCGGCCCATCAGAGTCCGCCTGTCGTGGCGGCTCCGTGCACAGGGGCGAAGTCGTACTCGACATGGGAGGAGCCAAGTCGCACGCTGCGCTCACCACCACCGTGCTCGCCCTCGATAGCCAGTGGGATGCCCATCACACCCGATCGGGGTGGGGGGCTTCGGATGAGCAACTCTGGGAACTT
>JBJXGF010000027.1:0-40492 GCA_046153015.1 Acidimicrobiales bacterium
CTGCTCGACCGCACCCGTTCGGCGGCGGCCAACGCCCCGCTGGTGGCGGCCAGCGCCGGCGCCGCGCCGCCGGCCGCCCCGGCCGACGTGCGCCCGGTGGCCAGCGGGCCCGGCGGCCACACCCAGCGCCTCCTCACCGTGGTCAAGTCGGGCTCGATCCAAGACGTGAAGGCCGCGCCGATGGACAAGGTGCACACCTGGCCGCACCTCCTCGTCGGCGAGTTCTGCGCGGCGCTCGTCTGCACCGCGTTCACGTTCATCTTCTCGATCTTCGTCAACGCCCCGCTGCTGCAGCTGGCCAATGCCAACCAGACGCCGAACCCCTCCAAGGCGCCGTGGTACTTCCTCGGCCTGCAGGAGCTGCTGACGATGTTCCACCCGATGGTCGCCGGCGTGACCATCCCCGGCATGGGCCTCTTCGTGCTGATGCTGGCCCCCTATATCGACCGGAACCCCTCGAACAAGCCCGAGGACCGCAAGTTCGCCGTGGCGCTCATGACCGTGCACCTCATGTTCTGGGCCGTGCTGGTCATGATCGGCTCGTTCTTCCGCGGCCCGGGCTTCAACTTCGTGTTCCCGTGGACCTCGAACCTGTTCTTCGAGCTGTGAGCCGAGAGATCGAGACGCGCAGATGAGCACTGGAACCATCGTCGGGATCGCGGTCGCCGCGCTCGTGGTGCTGGCCGCCATCGTCGTCGGCGTCGGCCTGCGCCGCCGCGACACGACCTCGGCCACCGGCGGGCTCTCGCGTGAGACGCTCGCCCGGGATCGCGGCGTCCGTCCGCTCGCCCCCGCCGCGGGCGATCTGCACGGCCGTGAGTACGAGCGAGCCGTGGAGCTGGCCCGCTCCGGCTCGACCGACATCGTGCCGGTCAGCTCCGCGCCCCCGGCGGTCTACGTGCCGCCCGACCCCGAGACGCTGGGGGTCAGCCGGCGCCAGTTCCTCAACCGCTCGATCGTCGGTTTCTTCGCGTTCGGCCTGTCGGGCTTCGGCGCCGCGGTCGTCGCGTTCCTCTGGCCCTCCGCCACCGGCGGGTTCGGGGCCAAGATCAACCTCGGCGCGGTGAGCGACGTGAAGGCCCGCATCAAGGCCAGCCAGGGCTTCTTGTACGTGCCCGAGGGCCGCATGTGGGTCACCGAGTACCCCGAAGCCGCCTACCAGAAGGCGGAGGCCAGCGGGGTGTACAACGCCAGCCTGCTGCCGGGCATGAAGGCCGGCTTCACCGCCCTGTGGCAGACCTGCCCCCACCTCGGCTGCCGGGTGCCCCAGTGCGCCACCTCGCAGTGGTTCGAGTGCCCGTGCCATGGCTCGCAGTACAACCGCAACGGCGAGAAGAAGGGCGGGCCGGCCCCCCGGGGCATGGACCGGTTCGCGGCCAGCGTCGACGGCGGCGGCAACTACGTGGTCGACACCGGCGCCCTCGTGCAGGGGCCGCCGATCGGCACCAACACCACCGGCCAGGAGGCCGAGGGTCCGCACTGCATCGGCCAGGCCGGCGGGCACTGAGGGGAATTCGAGCACGCTGATGATCCTCGCCACGACCCAACGAGCCCTCGGCCTCGTCTTGATGACGGTGGTGCTGCTCGGCTTCATCGTCTACGTCTTCGTCAACCTGCGCCGGGCCCGGCCCGAGCTCGGCAGCGAGATCGAGCTGGCCCCGAACAAGAAGCCCTACTTCGACGACGAGGGGCTCGAGGGGCACCGCCTCGACCGCTACCTCTCGGTCGCGCTGCTCCTGTTGGCGGTCACCGCCGTCGGCCTGCCGCTCTACTGGCTGGCCGAGCCGGGTCGCCAGGCCGGCGCCGTCGCCGAGCAGCAGCGGATCTTCGCCAAGCGGGGCGGCGAGCTCTACGACGCCAACTGCTCGTCCTGCCACGGGCCGGGGGGCGTCGGCGGCGTCCGCCCGCACATCCTCACCCGGCCCGACGGCGAGTTCATCGCCCAGGTCAACTGGAAGGCCCCCGCCCTCAACAACGTGCTGCTCAAGTACACCCGCAAGGACGTCACGTGGGTCCTCGACCACGGCCGGCCCTTCTCGCCGATGCAGCCGTGGTCGGTGGTGGGCGGCGGGGCCATGAACGCCCAGCAGATCCAGAACATCATCGACTACCTCGAGTCGGTGCAGCTCACGGTCGACGAGGCGAAGGCGGAGATCCAGGCCGGGGTCGATCAGGCGCTGCAGAACGGGGCGAAGTCCGAGGGCGAGGCGTTGTTCAACAATCCAGCGGCGGAGGGCTCGTACTCGTGCGCCCGCTGCCACACCCAGGGCTGGTCCTACGACCAGCCGACCGAGGCCGGCACCGGCGCCTACGGCCCCAGCCTGGTCGGGTCGGGCGACAAGTTCGCCGACCAGGAGCAGTACATCAAGTTCATCAGCGAAGGCTGCGTGGAGGGCAAGGTGTACCGGCCCGCCGGTGAATGCAAGAGCGGTCAGATGCCCGGCTTCGGCCAGATCCTGACCGAGGACCAGATCCGGGCCATCGTCGAGTACGAGTCCAGCTTGACCGGCAATGAGCCGTCGCCGACCGTGACTGCGGGGGCCCAATGACGCTGATGCTCGCGTTGATTCGCGTCGACGGGTTGGCCTGGAACCCGTTCATCCGGGGCTGGCTCACCGTCATCACCGGGGTGCTGGTGTTGATGGGCTCGATCTATCTCATCCTCGCCACCAACTCCGGGGTCCGCACCGGCATGCTGCTGGCGCTCACGGGGCTCTTCGGCTGGATGGCCATCATGGGCGTGATCTGGTGGATCTACGGGATCGGCCTGATCGGCAAGGCGCCCACCTGGGAGGTGGTCGAGCTCAATCGGGGCGAGCTGTCGCAGGCCGCGCTCGACGAGGCCCGCACCCTCGCTGAGTGGAAGGACTTCCCGGTCACCAACCCCAAACGGGGCGAGGCGCAGGCCACCGTCGATGCCTTCCTCGTCGGCCGCCAGGAGTTCGCCAACACCGCCGAGTACCTGCCGCTGCCCGAGGCCTACGAGATCGGCGGCAAACCGGTCCGCGAGCTCAACATGAACATGTTCGAGCGGGCGTGGCACAAGCTCAAGAGCATCGTGAACTTCCGCCATCCGCCCCACTACGCCATCATCCAGGTGCGGGCGGTCACGCCGGAGTCGCTGATCACGATCGTCGGCCAGGCCCCACCGCGGCCCCAGCCGGACGAACGCCAGCCGGTGCTGTCGGTCATCATGGAGCGCAACCTCGGTGACCGACGCTTCCCGCCGGCGGTGATCGCCCTCGGTTCGATCATCCTGTTCGGCGCCTTCGCCTACATGCTGCACACCCGGGAAAAGCGGGAAACCCAGGCGCGCGCCGCCTTCGCGGGGACCTGACCGGCATGGGTCAGTACCTCCCGATCGTGGCGCTGCTCGTCCTGGCGATCGTCTTCGCGGCGGGCAGCTTCATCGCCTCGGGTCTGCTGACCCCCAAGCGGGTCACGAGGGCGAAGATCGCGCCCTACGAGTCGGGCATCGTGCCCGGGCGAACCCCGCCGGATCGTTTCCCCGTGCGCTTCTATCTGATTGCGATGATCTTCATCGTGTTCGACATCGAGATCGTGTTCTTGTACCCGTGGGCGGTGGTGCATCGCGAGCTCGGCATCTACGGCCTGCTGGCGGTGCTGCTGTTCGCCGCCTCGGTGTTCGAGTCGTTCCTCTACCTGCTGAGCAAGGGCGCGCTCGACTGGGGGCCGCTCAAGCGGGGCGGGCGCTCGGAGATGGTCGATCCCGGCCGCACGGCCCGCACCACGGTGCGCCGCGTCGGCGGAACGGGCCGAGCCCCAGGCGGCGGGCCGGACGGGCCGATCACCGCCGGCGGACCCGCGCCGAGCCACGCGGAGGCCCCCACCCATGCCTGACAAGCCGGCCTTCCTGAGCGAGGGCCTCGAGGGCCTGCAGCACAATTTCTTGACCGGGCGGGTGGAGGACCTCGTCCAGTGGGCCCGCGCCCGCTCGCTCTGGCCGGCCACCTTCGGCCTGGCCTGCTGCGCGATCGAGATGATGGCGGCCGGCGGCGCGCACTACGACCTCGCCCGCTTCGGCATGGAGGTGTTCCGGGCGTCGCCCCGCCAGGCCGACCTGATGATCGTGGCCGGGCGGCTGTCGCAGAAGATGGCCCCGGTGCTGCGCCAGATCTATGACCAGATGATGGAGCCCAAGTGGGTCATCTCGATGGGCGTGTGCGCCAGCTCGGGCGGGATGTTCAACAACTACGCGCTGGTCCAGGGCGTGGACCAGATCGTGCCGGTCGACGTGTACGCGCCGGGCTGCCCGCCGAGCCCGGAGACGCTGATGCACGCCATCATCACCGTGCACGGCCTCATCCAGGACGGCGACCTGCTCAAGCGCCGCGAGGGCGGCCAGGGCGCCGGTATCCACCTCGAGCAGCGTCAACCGATCGCGATCGGCCCAGCCCGATGAGCGGCGGGCCGGCCCGTCCCCGAGGCGAGCGGTGACCGACTCGCCGGGCTCGCCGGAAGCGGCGGAGCTCGAGGCCCAGCCGCCGGCCGAGCTCGTGCATGGCGCGCCGGTCACCTACAGCCGCGGCCAACGGGTGGCGCACCCGAGCCGTGAGCAGTACCGCCAGGTCGCGGCGGCGCTGAAGGACGACGGCTACGTCATGTGCGTCGACGTGACCGCCTGCGACTACCTCACCCACGCCGGCGGCCGCTCGCTGCCCGAGGGGATCGCCCCCGAGCGCTTCGAGGTGGTCGCCAGCTTCGTGAACCACCGCGAGCGGGCCCGCATCCGCCTGCGCGTGCAGGTGCCCGAGGGTGATTCGACCGTCGACTCCCTGTGGCCCGTCCACGCCGGCGTCGAGGCGCTCGAGCGTGAGGTGTTCGACCTGTTCGGGATCGTGTTCAACGACCATCCGGACATGACCCGCATCGTGATGCCCGAGTCCTGGATCGGCCATCCGTTGCGCAAGGATTACGCCATCGGGGCCATCCCCGTGCAGTTCAAGGGCGCTCCGTCCGCCCGGTGAGGCCGCGATGAGCATGAGCACCGACGCATCGATCGACTACGCCGCCCGGCTCCGGTCCGGACGGGGCGTGCTGCGCATGTCCGAGGTCGACGCCGTCCAGCACGGCGAGCGTCTGGCCGACGAGACTGATCAGACCATGCTGATCAACATGGGCCCCCAGCACCCGTCCACCCACGGCGTGCTGCGGCTCATGCTCGAGCTCGACGGCGAGACGGTCCTGCGCTCCAAGCCGATCATCGGCTACCTCCACACCGGCATGGAGAAGACCGGCGAGGATCTCACGTTCCTGCAGGGCCCCACCAACGTGACCCGCATGGACTACGCGTCGCCGTTCTTCAACGAGCTGGTGTTCAGCATGGCGGTCGAGGCGCTGCTCGAGATCGAGGTGCCGCCCCGGGCCGTGTGGATCCGCATGCTGCTCTGCGAGCTCAACCGGATCAGCTCGCACCTGCTGTTCCAGGCCACGAACGGCATGGACATCGGGGCGGTGTCGGTGATGATCTACGGCTGGCGCGACCGGGAGGAGATGCTCCGCTTCTTCCAGATGGTCACCGGGCTGCGGATGAACCACAACTTCATCCGGCCCGGCGGGGTCGCCGCCGACCTGCCCGACGGCTGGCGGGACGAGCTGCTGCGGGTGCTGGAGCCGCTGCCCGAGCGCCTCGACGACCTCGACACGCTGCTCACCGGCCAGCCCATCTGGCGGGAGCGCCTGCAGGGCGTGGGGGTGATCAGCACCGAGGAGGCGCTCGAGCTCGGCGCCACCGGGCCGATCCTGCGCTCCACCGGGTACGCCTGGGATCTGCGCCGCGACATGCCGTACCTGGCGTACGACGAGGTCGACTTCGACGTGGTGGTGGGGGCCTACGGCGACTGCTTCGACCGCTACGCGATCCGCCTCAACGAGATCCGGGAGTCGATCAAGATCGTCTACCAGATCCTGGAGAAGCTCCCCAAGGGTGATTACCGGACCCAGGACAAGAAGGTCACCCCGCCGCCCCGGGCCCGTATCGACGAGTCGATGGAGGCGCTCATCCATCACTTCAAGATCTTCACCGAGGGGTTCAAGGTCCCCGAGGGCGAGGTCTACGCGGCGATCGAGTCGCCCCGCGGCGAGCTCGGCTGCTACCTGGTGAGCGACGGGGGCTCCAAGCCGTACCGCATGCACATCCGCGGCCCGTCGTTCGTGAACCTCCAGTGCCTGCCGCACATGATGGCCGACGGGCTGCTCGCCGACGGCGTGGCCATCATCTCCTCGGTCGACCCGATCATGGGCGAGGTCGATCGCTGATGCCCCGCTTGAGCGACGCCAGCCTGGAGATCGCCGCCGAGATCCTGGCCCGTTACCCGATCCCCAAGTCGGCCCTGATCCCCCTCCTGCACCTCGCCCAGGAGCAGGATGGCTACGTGAGCGCCGAGGCGATGACCCACATCAGCGAGCTGGTCGGCGCCACCCCGGCCGAGGTGCTGGGCACGGCGTCGTTCTACGAGATGTTCAAGTTCGAGCCGATCGGGCGCTATCTCGTGAACATCTGCACCAACATCTCCTGCCAGCTGCTCGGCGCGGAGGAGCTGCTGCACCACGCCGAGCGCTCGCTCGGGGTGCGGCCCGGCGGCACGACGGCCGACGGGCTGTTCACCTTGGAAGACGTGGAGTGCATCGCCGCCTGCACCGAGGCGCCCTGCCTGCAGATCAACTACCGGTACTTCTACGAGGTCGACCCGGCCGCGTTCGACGAGATCGTGGCCGACCTGCGGGCCGGCCGGCGCCCCACGCGCTGCGTGGCGCCCACCCACGACGGCGACATCCCGCCCCACGGCGCGTTGGCGCGTATCCGCCAGCACCTGCCGGCCGAGCGCCGGGCCGGCAACGCCGCGCCCGTCGGCGCGTCCGAACCGGCGTGGCTGGCGGCGAACGCCGAGGCCGAGGCCTGAGGAGCACGATGGCCGAGATCGTCCGCCTCATCACCCATCGGTTCGACCACGCCGACTCGTTCACGCTCGAGCGGTACGAGGCCACCGGCGGGTACCAGGCGCTGCGCAAGGCGCTCACGATGAGCCCCGCCCGGGTCCACGACGAGGTCAAGAACGCCGTCCTGCTCGGCCGGGGCGGCGCCGGGTTCCCCGCCGGCACGAAATGGGGCTTCACCCCGCCCGGCGTCTGGCCCCGCTATCTCGTGGTCAACGGGGACGAGTCCGAGCCGGGCACCTACAAGGACCGCATCCTGATGGAGCGCGACCCGCACCAACTCGTGGAGGGCTGCCTGCTGGCGTGCTATGCCGCCGGGTTGTCCCAGTGCTTCCTCTACATCCGCGGTGAGATGGCCCTCGCCCAGGAGCGGGTGGCGCAGGCCTTGAACGAGGCGTACGCCGCCGGGTACGTGGGCCGGTCGATCCTCGGCTCGTCGTTCTCGGTCGACATCGTCCTCCACTGGGGCGCCGGCGCCTACATCGTGGGCGAGGAGACCGCGCTGATCGAGTCGCTCGAGGGCAACCGGGGCATGCCCCGGCTCAAGCCGCCGTACTTCCCGGCGGCCATCGGGCTGTACGGCAAGCCGACGGTCGTCAACAACGTGGAGACGCTGTCGAACCTGCCCTGGATCGTGGTCAACGGGGCCGACGCCTACAAGCAGTACGGCTCGGAGAGCTCCCCCGGCACGCGGCTCTTCGCCATCTCCGGCCATGTCCGCCGGCCCGGCACCTACGAGGTGCAGCACGGCGTGACCACCTTCCGCGAGCTGCTCTACGGCGAGCAGTTCTGCCAGGGCATCCGCGAGGGCCACGAGCTCAAGATGTTCATCCCGGGCGGGGGCAGCGCCCCCTGGTTCTTCCCGGAGCAGCTCGACCTGCCCCTCGAGGCCCGGCCCGTCGGCGGCGCCGGCTCCATGCTCGGCTCCGGCGCGATCGTGGTGATGGACGACTCGACCGACGCGGTGCGGGCCTGCCTGCGCCTCGTCCGGTTCTACGCCCGCGAGTCGTGCGGCAAGTGCACCCCGTGCCGGGAGGGGACGAGCTGGCTCGAGAAGATCCTCCAGCGGATCCTCGACGGCCACGGGCGGCCTTCGGACATCGACCTGCTGCTCGACGTCGGCGACAACATCAGCCCCGGGCCCTACCCCAGGGCGCCGTGGGCCGAGCAGGACCTGCCGGCGGTTCCGTTCCCGCCCCGGCAGACGACGATCTGTCCGCTTGGGCCCTCGGCGGTGGCGCCGGTAGTGTCCGTGCTCACGCGCTTCCGCCACGAGTTCGAGGCCAAGATCACCCGGCGCTCGATCGGCATCCCGCTGCTGGTGGAGCCGCCTTCGCCCGAGCCCGCCCATGCCTGATGCGCCCGCCCCGTCCGGGGTTCCCGTCACGATCAACGGACAGCCGATCCTGGCGCGCCCGGGCGAGCTGGTGATCGACGCGGCGGAGCGCCACGGCGTCTACATCCCCCGCTTCTGCTACCACCACCGGATGAAGCCGGTGGGCATGTGCCGGATGTGCATCGTCGACATCGACGCCGGCCGAGGCCCCGCCCTCACCCCGGCCTGCATGCAGCCGGTGGCGGCGGACATGAAGGTCGACACCGAGAGCCCGCGCACGAAGAAGGCGCAGGACGGCGTGCTCGAGTTCCTGCTGATCAACCACCCGCTCGACTGTCCGGTCTGCGACAAGGGCGGCGAGTGCCCGCTGCAGGACCAGACGCTCAGCCACGGGCCGGGCGAGAGCCGCATGGTCGAGGAGAAGCGGCACTACGAGAAGCCGATCCCGATCAGCGCCAACGTCAACCTCGACCGTGAGCGTTGCATCCTCTGCGACCGCTGCACCCGCTTCGCCAAGGAGGTGGCCGGCGACCCGCTGATCCACTTCATGAACCGGGGGAACAACACCGAGGTCAACACGTTCCCTGACGAGCCGTTCTCGTCGTACTTCTCGGGCAACACGGTCCAGATCTGTCCGGTCGGGGCGCTCACCGCGCGTCCGTTCCGGTTCAAGGCGCGTCCCTGGGACCTCGAGGAGACCGAGTCCACCGCCGCGACCGACTCGGTGGGCAGCCGCATCGTGATTTACTCGAGCCGGAACCGGGTGCTGCGGTTCCTGGGCGACGACAGCGACGCGGTGAACTGGGGCTGGTTGTCCGACCGGGAACGGTTCAACTTCGAGGCGCTCAACGACCCCGAGCGCGTGGGCGAGCCGCTCGTGCGCGGTCCGAACGGCCACACGCCGGTGCGTTGGGCGGAGGCCCTCGCCGCGGTGGCCTCGGCCATCGCGGCCACGAGCCCGGAGCGGGTGGCGCTGCTCGGCGGCGCCCGGCTCTCCAACGAGAGCCAGTACGCCTGGGCGAAGCTGGTGAAGGGCGTGATCGGCGCCGACAACGTCGACGCGCAGCTGGCCGACGGGCTGCCCCCGGAGGCCGTGCTCGGCCTGCCGCGAGCCACGATCGCCGAGGCCTGCACCCCCGGCGGCACGATCCTCTTGCTCGGCCCCGACCCGAAGGAGCAGCTCGGCTCGCTCTACCTGCGGCTGCGCCACGCCGTGGTCGTCGACGGCGCCACGCTGTTCGAGCTGGGCTGCGCCTCGTCGGGCCTGTCGCGTCACGCCGCCCATTCCCTCGTCTACGAACCGGGCACGGCCGCGCACCTGGCTCGCGCCCTCGTCACGGGCGAGAGCGCCGACCCGAAGGTGCGCGCCGCCGCCGCCGCCTTCGCCGCCGCCGCCGGGCCGCTCACCGTGGTCCTCGGGCGCACCTCGATCACCGACGACCCGGCGGCCATCGTCGAGGCGGCCGCCGTGCTCGCCGAGGCCCGGCCCGACGCCCGGTTCCTCTCGGCGCTCACCCGGGGCAACGTGCACGGCGCGCTCGACATGGGGCTGTCTCCCGGGCTGCTGCCCGGCCGGGTCTCCCTCGACGAGGGCCGCGCCTGGTTCACCGGGCGCTGGCCTCGGGTGCCGAGCGGCCCGGGCCTTCCCGCGGCGGGCATCCTGGCTGCCGCCGCGCTCGGCCAGATCGACGTGCTGATCCTGCTCGGCGTCGACCCGGTGGCCGACTTCCCCGACCGCGGCGTGGCCGAGCGGGCCCTCGAGCGGGCCGGGCTCGTGGTGGCGGTCGACCTGTTCCTCACCGAGTCCTCCGGCCGGGCCCACGTGGTGCTCCCCGCCGCCGGCTTCGCCGAGGCTGAGGGCAGCTTCACCAACCTCGAAGGCCGGATCTCCCCGCTGCGCCAGCGGGTGACCCCGCCCGGCACCGCGCGCGCCGACTGGATGATCGCCGCGGAGCTGGCCCGCCGCCTCGAAGCCGACCTCGGCCTGGAGTCCAGCACTCAGATCTGGAGCGAGATCGAGGCCGTGTCGGCCCTGCACGCCGGGATCACGGCCGAGATGATCGAGGCCGGGCGGGAGGGCGTGCTCGCCCCGCTGGCCGACCCGTCCGGCGCCCCCGACCCCGCGGCCACGGGGCGTCCGGCCATGGTCGGGTTCCGGTTCGAGCCGGCGGCGCCGCCCCCGCCGCTCGAGACCTACTCGCTGCGCCTCACCGCGCTGCGCCGCATGTACGACGCCGCCGTGTCGACGCAGCGCTCGCCCTCCCTCGCCGGCCTGGCCGAGCCCACCGTGTTCCGCCTGAACCCCGAGGACTTCGCCCGGTTGGGGGCGGCGCCGGGCGAGGTGGTCCGCGTCAAGTCCCGCGCCGGCGCCATCGAGGCGGCAGCCATGCCCGACCCCGCGGTGGCCGCCGGCGCCGCCACCGTGGTGCTGAACCTGCCGGACAACGAGGTCAACCGGCTGCTCGACGCCGAGCGGGCGATCACCGACATCCGGGTGGAGCGCCGCTGATGGATCCGCTGCTCCTCGACGGCGTCGATGGCGTCGACGTGGCGATCGTGCTGATCAAGGTGCTGGTGACGTTCGCGTTCTTGATGGTCGCGGTGATGTTCATGGTGTGGTTCGAGCGCAAGATCATCTCGGACATGCAGCACCGCATCGGGCCGAACCGCGCCGGGCCGTGGGGGATCCTGCAGACGCTGGCCGACGGCATCAAGCTCTTCTTCAAGGAAGACCTGATCCCCGAGCGCGCCGACCGCCGCGTGTTCAAGCTGGCGCCGTACCTCGCGCTGGTTCCCGCCTTCCTGATCTTCTCGATCGTGCCGATCGGGGGGAGCTTCAACGGCGGGGACGACGGCACGGTCGAGATCTTCGGCCGCAGCACGTTCCTGCAGCTCGCCGACCCGCCCGTCGGGGTCCTGTTCTTCCTCGCCATGTCCGGCGTCGCCGTCTACGGCGTGATGATGGCCGGCTGGTCGTCGGGCTCCAAGTACCCCCTGCTCGGCAGCGTGCGCGCCTCGGCCCAGATCGTGTCCTACGAGGCGGCGCTCGGCCTCTCGCTCGCCGCGGTGATCCTCGTGAGCGGCACGCTCAGCAGCCACGGCATCGTGGCGGTGCAGGCGCAGGACGGGCCGGGGTTCCTGCCCAACTGGAACCTGCTCATCACCGGCGTGCTGCCCTTCGTGGTGTTCCTCGTGGCGGGCACCGCCGAGCTCAACCGGCCGCCGTTCGACCTGGTCGAAGCCGAGCAGGAGCTGGTCGGCGGCTTCCACACCGAGTACAGCTCGATCCGCTTCGCCCTGTTCTTCCTCGCCGAGTTCATGAACACGGTCACGATGTCGGCGCTGATCGTCACGCTGTTCCTCGGCGGCCCCGACGGGCTCGTCGACATTCCGTTCTTCCCGAACGCGCTCGAGGGTGTGTTCTGGTTCTTCCTCAAGCTGTTCCTGTTCCTCTTCACGTTCGTCTGGTTCCGCGGCACGCTGCCCCGGCTGCGCTACGACCAGCTCATGGACCTCGGCTGGAAGGTGCTGATCCCGGTCTCGCTCGGCTGGCTGCTGTTCCTCGGCGCGCTGCGGGTGGCGCGCGATCGCGACTGGCAGCTCCCGATCGTGGTCGCGATCGCCGTCGGGGTCATGGGGGTCGCGTTGGCGCTGCTCTACCTGTCGCTCAACGCCGCTAAGCGCAACCGGTACGAGGAGTTCGGCCCCGAGAGCCGTCCGCTCGGCGCAGGAGCAGCCCGCTGATGGGCCTCCTCGAGGGCTTCCTGGTCACGCTGCGCAAGTTCGTCGAGCACGACGTGGTGACCACCGAGTACCCCGAGCACAAGCGCCCGAAGCCTGAGCGCACCCACGGCCGCCACGTGCTCAACCGGTACGAGGACGGCATGGAGAAATGCATTGGGTGCGAGCTCTGCGCCGGCGTGTGCCCGGCCCGCTGCATCTACGTGCGCGGTGAGGACAACCCGCCCGACGCGCCGGTGTCGCCCGGCGAGCGGTTCGGCTTCATCTACGAGATCAACTACCTTCGCTGCATCCACTGCGACCTCTGCGTCGAGGCCTGTCCGACCGAGGCGATCACCGAGTCGAAGCTGTTCGAGTTCTCGTTCACCAACCGCCAGGACGCCATCTACACCAAGGCCGAGCTGGTGGTCGACGACAACGGCCGCCCGAGAGCCCTGCCGTGGGAGCGCTGGGGGCCGGGCGAGGATCAGCACACCTCGGCCTGGATGCGAGCCACATCGCCCTCGGGCGACGCCGACTACGAGGGCAAAGCGGTGTGGTCGGGTGAGCTCGGCTACGGCCTCCGCCCTGCCGAGCAGGGCCAACACGGCGAGACGCCGTTCACGGCTGACGGTCCGGGCCACGGCGGGACCGAGCACGACAGCCACGACAACCACGGCGGCGGGCACTGATGGAGACCGTCGTCTTCATCGTCGCCGCGGCGATCATCCTGCTGAGCGCGCTGGGCGTGGTGCTCTCGGCCAACCCGGTGCACGCCGCCCTGTCCCTTGTCGCCACGCTCTTCGGCGTCGCCGTGCTGTTCATCGCGCAGGACGCGCAGTTCCTCGCCGCGGTGCAGGTGATCGTCTACGCCGGGGCGATCGTGGTGCTGTTCCTGTTCGTGATCATGCTGCTCGGCGTGGACCAGGTGGAGAGCCTGCGAACCGAGCCGCTCGGCGGCCAGCGGCCCCTGGCGGTGGCGGTGTCGGGCGGCGTGGTCGCGCTGACGCTCGTGGCCCTCTTCGCCGCCGCCGACCGCATCACCGGGGCGCCGTCGGTCACCGGCGCGCCCGACCCGAACAGCCCGAACGTCAACCAGCTCGCCCGGGTGCTGTTCACCGACTTCGTCTACGCCTTCGAGATCACCGCGCTGCTGCTCACGATCGCGGTCGTCGGCGCGGTGGTGATGGCGAGGCGGCTGCCGCCCCGGGCCGACGACGCCGAGGGGGCGCCGGACTGATGCAGGTGACCGACTCGTGGTACCTGGTGCTCAGCGCCCTGCTCTTCGCCATCGGCTCGGTCGGGCTGCTGGTGCGGCGCAACCCGCTCGTGATGTTCATGTGCGTCGAGCTGATGCTCAACGCCGTGAACCTCACGTTCGTGTCCTTCGCCTCGGCCCTCGACGACATCCGCGGCCAGGTCGTGGTGTTCTTCGTGCTCGTGGTCGCCGCCGCTGAGGTGGTGGTGGGCCTGGCGATCATCGTGGCGGTCCTGCGCCGCCGCCCCGGCGCCACCGCCGACGACATCGCGCTGCTGAAGGGGTGACGTGCTCGAGCTCGTCTGGCTGATCCCCGCGTTGCCGCTCGCCGGCTTCGTGGTGCTGCTGCTCGTCGGCCGACGCCTCGGCGAGCCGTTCGCCGGTTGGCTGGCCACGCTGATGGTGGCCGGCTCGTTCGGCGTGGCCGTCGCGGTCTGGGCCGGGCTGCTCGCCGAGAGCGAGCGGTTCTTCGGCCAGGTGCTCTTCGAGTGGGTGCCCGCCGGCTCGTTCAGCGTCGACGTCGGCTTCCTCGTCGACCCGCTGTCGATGACGATGGTGCTGTTCATCACCGGCATCGGGGCGCTGATCCACCTCTACGCCATCGGCTACATGCACGGCGACGAGAACTTCTCCAAGTTCTTCGTCTACCTGAACCTGTTCGTGTTCTCGATGCTGCTGCTGGTGCTCGGCGATAACCTGCTGCTCACCTTCCTCGGCTGGGAGGGCGTGGGCGTCTGCTCGTACTTCCTCATCTCGTTCTGGTTCACCGAGGAAGCGAACGCGTCGGCGGGCAAGAAGGCCTTCGTCACCAACCGCATCGGCGACTGGGGCTTCATGGTCGCCACCTTCCTCGCCTTCCAGAGCGTCGGCTCGATCCGCTACGCCGACCTGCTCACCGCGGCGCCGGGTCTGCCGGCGGTCACCGCCACCGCCATCTCGCTGCTGCTCTTCGTCGGCGCGGTCGGCAAGTCCGCCCAGATCCCGCTCTACGTGTGGCTGCCCGACGCCATGGCCGGCCCCACCCCGGTCTCGGCGCTCATCCACGCGGCCACGATGGTCACCGCCGGCGTGTACCTCATGACCCGCACGAACCCGCTCCTCGCCGAGGCGTACGACTGGGCGCCCACGCTCATCGCCTGGGTCGGCGCGGTCACCGCGCTGCTGGCCGCCACGATCGCCGTGGCCCAGAACGACATCAAGAAGGTGCTCGCCTACTCGACCGTGAGCCAGCTCGGCTACCTCTTCCTCGCGGTGGGCTCGGGCGCGTACGTGGCGGCGATCTTCCACATGATCACCCACGCGTTCTTCAAGGCCCTGCTGTTCCTCGGGGCGGGCTCGGTGATCCACGGCGTGCACGACGAGCAGGACATGCGCCGCATGGGCGGCCTCGCCCGCTTCATGCCGGTCACGGCGGCCACCTTCGTCGTGGGCTGGCTGGCCATCGCCGGCGTGCCGCCGTTCTCGGGCTTCTGGTCCAAGGACGAGATCCTGGCGTACGCGTTCGACAAGAGCCCGGTCCTGTGGGCCGTCGGCCTCGTCACCGCGCTCCTCACGGCGTTCTACATGAGCCGGCAGGTCTTCATGACCTTCTTCGGCCGGCTCCGCTACGCCGACCCCACCTACGAGGAGATCAACGCCGGGTGGGACGCCAAGCTCGTCGCCGCGCAGGCTCGCGCCGCTGACGCCCGGGACGCAGCCGGCACGGCCCGCGGCGACATCGACGCCGCCGAGGAGCGCTTCGCTGCGGCCCAGGCGAAAGCCGTCGACGCCGAGCGGGCGGCCACCGCCGCCATGCAGGAGGCGTCCTCGGTCGGCGACGAGCAGCTCGCCGCGGCCCGGGCCGCGGTCACCGCGGCCGGCGACGACAGGGCCGCCCGTCGCGAGGCGGACCGGGCGTTGAAGGCCCTCGAGAAGCTCGGCAAGGACGCGGAGAAGGCCCAGGCCGCCGCGCTCAAGGCGCAGGACGAAGCCGATCGGGCCGGCGCCGCCATCACCACCGCCGAGCGCCTCGCCGCCGACGCCGGGCTCATGGCCGAGAGCGAGCAGGCGGCGGCGGCCAAGGTCGAGTCCGAGGCGCAGCAGCACCGGCCCCGGACCGCCATCTTCGACCTGCGTCAGGCGCCGGACGTGGCCCGCGTGACCGAGCACCTGCCCGAGGCGGTGGCGCAGCGTCGCGAGTACCACCCGCACGAGTCGCCCTGGCTCATGACGGCGCCGCTCGTGGTGCTGGCCCTCGGCGCGGTGGGCGCCGGTCTGCTCAACCTCCCGTTCTCGGATTCGGTGAAGACGCTGGAGCACTGGCTGGAGCCGGCCGTGTTCGGCAACGAGCGCGTGCTCGGTCTGTCCGGCGGCCTGCAGGTGGGCCTCGCCGCGCTGGCCGTGGCCGGCGCCGCGCTCGGCGTCTTCGCGGCGTACGCCGTGTACCTGAAGGGCAAGGGCAGCCGCCGGGCGATCGAGCTGCCGATCCTCGCCCGGGCGTGGGGCATCGACGAGGCGTACGCCGCCGTGGCGGGGGGGCCGGGACGGGCCCTCTTCGCCGGCGCCGCCTGGTTCGACCGCACCGTCATCGACGGCATCGTGAACGGGGTGGCGTGGGTCGTGCGCATGCTCAGCAGCCGGCTGCGGGTCGTCCAGACCGGCTTCGTCCGCACCTACGCCCTGACCGTCGCCGTCGGGGCGCTCGCGCTGCTCGGGTTCCTGCTCTCGAGGGCCACGTTCTGAGATGACCGTCCTCGACACCGCCCAGCTGGCGCAGGCTTCGGCGCCGGGCTTCCCGCTGCTCACCACGCTGATCGTGCTCCCCGCGGTCGGCGCCGTCGTGATCGGCTTCGTCAACGCCCGGCGCGCCGACACGCTGCGCCTCGTGGCGCTGCTGTTCACCACGGCCACCGCGGCCCTGTCGATCTGGCTGCTCGCCGCGTTCGACAAGACCGGCGCCGGCTTCCAGTTCGTCGAGCGCCGCACGTGGGTGGAGGGCTTCGGCATCGGCTGGCGTTTGGGGGTCGACGGGATCTCGCTGTTCCTCGTCGTGCTCACCGGCATCCTGTTCCCGATCGCCATCCTCGGCAGCGAGCCGCACCACGAGCCCAAGCCGTACTACGCGTGGCTGCTCGTGCTGATGTCGGGGTGCATGGGCGTCTTCCTCGCCCTCGACCTGTTCGTCTTCTTCGTGTTCTTCGAGGTCGTGCTGGTGCCGATGTACTTCCTCATCGGCGGTTGGGGGCATGGCCAGCGGGTCTACGCCGCGGTCAAGTTCTTCATCTTCACGATGGTGGGCTCGGCGCTGATGCTGGTCGGGATCGTCAGCCTGGTGGTGCTCACCGCCCGGGCCCGGGGCGGCGAGATCAGCTTCGACCTCACCACCCTCGCCGACAGCCAGTCGCTGGCCACCAACACCGCCCGGCTGATCTTCCTCTCCTTCGCGGTGGCGTTCGGCATCAAGGTGCCGCTGTTCCCGGTGCACACCTGGCTGCCCGACGCCCACACCGAGGCCCCCACGGCAGGGTCGGTGATCCTGGCCGGTGTGATGCTCAAGCTCGGCACCTACGGCTTCCTGCGCTTCGGCCTGTACCTGTTCCCCGAGGCGGCGGTGTGGGCGGCGCCGGCCTTCCTCACCATCGGCGTGATCGGCATCATCTACGGCGCGGTCGTGGCCACCATGCAGCGGGACCTGAAGCGCCTCGTCGCCTACTCGTCGGTGGCGCACCTCGGCTTCATCATCCTCGGCACCTTCGCCCTCAACCGCCAGGGCCTCTCCGGCGGCATCCTGCAGATGGTCAACCACGGCCTCTCGACCGGCGCGTTGTTCCTCCTCGTGGGCATGATCTACGAACGCCGCCACACCCGCGAGATCGCCGAGCTGAACGGCCTGCAGAAGGCGGCGCCGATGCTGGCTGCGGCGTTCACGCTGGTGATGCTGTCCTCGATCGGCCTGCCCGGGCTGAACGGCTTCGTGGGCGAGTTCCTGATCCTGCTCGGCGCGTTCGTCGCCCACCGCTGGTACGCGGTGGTGGCGGCCACGGGCGTGATCCTCGCCGCGCTCTACCTGCTCTGGGCCTACCAGCGGGTCTTCCACGGCGCCCCCCGCAACGAGGCCAACGCCACCATGGCCGACCTGCGGGCCGGCGAGGCGCTCGCGCTCGCCCCGCTGATCGGGCTCATCGTGTTCCTCGGGGTGTACCCCAAGCCGTTCCTCGAGCGGATCGAGCCGGCGGTGGTGGCGCTCGTCGCCCACGTGGAGCGCCACGCCGAAGACTTCACCGAGCCGGTCGCGGTGGCGCCGCCGCAGCGCAGCACCGAGGATCTCGTGCGCTTCGCGGAGGCCTCGCACGAGGAGCACGAGGCCGAGGCCGGCGGCGAGGGCGAGGGCGAGCACGCCGAGGGGGGCCGATGATCACGCTCTTGGCCCAGGCCACGTCGGATTTCACGCCGGCCGCCACCCCATCGGTGGACTGGTGGGCGGTGATGCCGGTCGTGGTGCTGGCCGTGCCGGCCATGGTGCTGCTGCACGCCTCGTCGCTCCTGAAGCGGGTGTTCCCCGGCTTCTACGCCCTGTACACGAGCGCCGCGGCCATCGCCGCCGGCGCCTTCGCCGTTCGCCTCTGGGTCGAGTCGGAGGACGTGTGCGCAGGCGTGGCCGCCTGCACCAGCGACCGCGGGCCGTTCTCCACCCTCGGCGGCGCGTACGGCGTCGACCGCTTCGCCGTCTTCATCACGATCGTGCTGTGCGCGTCGGTCATCCTCGGCGCGCTGCTGGCCGACGGCTACCTGCGTCGGGAGGGCCTCGACGGCGCCGAGCTCTACGCGTTGATGCTGCTCTCGGCGGCCGGCGGCGTGATCATGGCCTCGGCCAACGACCTGATCGTGATGTTCCTCGGCCTGGAGGTGCTCTCGATCGCGGTCTACGTGCTGGCCGCCATGCACCTGCGCCGGGTCGAGTCCCAGGAGGCGGGGCTCAAGTACTTCGTGCTCGGCGCGTTCAGCTCGGCGTTCTTCCTCTACGGCATCGCGCTGGTCTACGGCGCCACCGGCTCCACCTCGCTGCAGGACATCCAGTCCTTCCTCGCCGCCGGCCCGCTCGAGTCGAACGCGCTGCTGCTCGCCGGGCTGGCGCTGCTGCTCGTGGGCTTCGGGTTCAAGATCGCCGCCGTGCCTTTCCATGTGTGGACGCCCGACGTGTACCAGGGGGCGCCCAGCCCGGCCGTGGCGTACATGGCCTCGGGCGTGAAGGCGGCGGCGTTCGCCGGCCTGCTGCGGGTGTTCTTCACCGGGCTGTCCAGCCACGCGGTCGACTGGCAGCCGATCGTGTACGGCCTCGCCGTCGCCTCGCTCGTGGGGGGCACGGTCCTCGCCGTGGTGCAGACCGACGTGAAGCGGATGATGGCCTTCTCCTCCATCAGCCACGCCGGCTACATCCTGCTCGGCGTGCAGGCCGCCACCTCGCTCGGCGTGTCCGCCGCGCTGTTCTACCTGGCCGCGTACACGTTCATGATCGCCGGCACGTTCGGCATCATCACCGTGGTCGGCCGCCGCGGCGACGCGCTGCACTCGCTGGAGGACTACCGCGGCCTGTCCTCGCGCCGTCCGGTGCTGGCGCTGGCCTTCACGGTCTTCCTGCTCGCCCAGGCCGGCGTGCCGCTCACGTCGGGCTTCTTCGCCAAGTTCTACGTGATCGCGGCGGCGGTCGACGCCGGCTCCTACCCGCTGGCGGTGGTGGCGATGTTGGCGGCCGCGGTGGGCGCCTTCATCTACCTCCGGGTCATCGTGGCCATGTACATGTCCGAGCCCGAGCCCGGCCAGGAGAACGGCGAACAGGCCGCTGAGCTGGCCGAGGCGGCGTCGCCGGCCATCACCGTGCCGCCCGCCGCATGGGTGGCGCTGGGGTTGGCGCTGGCCGTCACGCTGGTGGTCGGCTTCCTGCCCGGCCTGGTGCAGGACCTGAGCGATACGGCGATTCCCGCGCTGGTCGCCGCCGGCTGAGCTGGCGCGCCCGGCCAAAATGCCTGCTCACGACACTCGCCCAACGGCCCGTCCGCTTTGGCGCCCTTGTTCGTCGGTTCACTAGGCTCACGGCCTGATGTCCGACTTCTTACGCGAGTACCTGACCGTCGCCATTTTCGGCGGGTTGGCCATGGCGCTCGTGGGCGTCATGCTCGGCGTGGGCCGGGCGCTGCGGCCGACTCGGCCCCAGCCGGAGAAGTACCTCACCTACGAATCAGGCGTCGATCCGGTCGGCTTCGGCTGGTCGCAGAGCCAGGTTCGCTACTACATCTTCGCCCTGCTGTTCGTGATGTTCGACGTGGAGGCGGTGTTCATCTTCCCCTGGGCAACACGCCTCGAGGTCTACGGCGTCTTCGGCCTGATCGAGATGTTCATCTTCATCTTCATCCTCCTGCTCGGGCTCGTCTACGCGTGGCGCAAGGGGGTGCTGCGGTGGGTCTAGTCGAGAGCGGCAAGCTGCCCAAGCCGGTCACCCACCTGCTCAACCTTTCGCGCAAGTACTCGCTGTGGGCCTACCAGTGGGGCCTGGCCTGCTGCGCGATCGAGATGGGCGCCGCGTTCGCCTCCCCCCGTTACGACGTGATGCGGCTCGGGGTCATCCCCTTCCCCGCCAGCCCCCGCCAGGCTGACGTGGTGATCATCTCGGGCACCGTCACCGACAAGATGGTTCCGGCCATCAAGCGGCTCTACGAGCAGATGCCCGACCCGAAGTACGTCATCTCGATGGGCTCGTGCGCCAACTGCGGCGGCCCGTACTGGGATTCGTACTCGGTCACCAAGGGCATCGACCAGATCATCCCCGTGGACGTGTACGTTCCCGGCTGCCCGCCTCGGCCCGAGGCCCTGTTGGAGGGCATCGTGCTGCTGCAGGAGCTGATCCAGAACGAAGACATGGCCGCCCGCTGGCGAGGGGAGCCCATTGTCGTCAGCTGAGACCGACACGGAGGCGGCGGCGCCGAGCGACGAGCGCCGGGAGGCGCTGCTCGCCGGCCTCACCGAGGCGCTCGGCGATGCCGTGGCCGCGCACCATCTCGACGCCGGCCGCGACCTCGTGGTCCGGGTCGACACCGCCGCCTGGCAGGAGGCGGCCCGGGCGGCGCGCGATCGCCTGGGCTTCGCCTACTTCAGCTTCCTGTCGGCGATCGACTGGCTGCCCTCGCCCTACGGGCGGGGGATGGACTCCGAGGTCGACAACGAGCTGTCCGGCGCCGTGCCGAAGGACCCCGGCGAGATGGCGTTGGGGGTCACCGGCGGCTCGTCGCGGTTCCAGGTGCTGGCCCGGCTGCACTCGCTGCGGCGGGGCGTGGGGCTCACCCTCAAGGCCGACGTGCCCGAGGAGACGATGGCGGTCGACTCGTGGTCGGGCCTCTACGCCGGCGCCAACTGGCACGAGCGCGAGTGCTGGGAGATGTTCGGCATCACCTTCGTCGGCCACCCCGGCCTGCGTCACCTCTACCTGCCCGGCGACTTCGAGGGGCACCCGCTGCGCAAGGACTTCCCGCTCCTCGCCCGTCACGTGAAGCCCTGGCCCGGGATCGTCGACGTCGAGGCCATGCCCGGCGTCGCCGACGAGGGCGAGGCCGAGGGAGGCGATCAGTGATGGTGGCGATCTCCGAACGGCAGCAGCTCGCCTACATCTCCAGCGTGGCCGCCGAGAGCCGCGTGAACCTCGAGATCGAGACCGAGGGCATGACCCTCAACATCGGTCCGCAGCACCCGGCCACGCACGGCACGCTGCGCATCATCGTCAAGCTGGACGGCGAGCAGGTGGTGGCGGCCGACCCCGTGCCCGGCTACATGCACCGGGGCTACGAGAAGCTGACCGAGGTCCGCACCTACCCGCAGGTCACCACGCTGGTCAACCGCATCGACTGGCTCGGCAGCTTCGCCAACGAGGTGCCGTTCATCCTGGCCGCCGAGCGGCTGATGGACATCGAGGCGCCGCCGCGCGCCCAGTTCATTCGCACGATCCTCTTCGAGCTGTCCCGCATCGCCAACATCACGCTGTTCCTCGGCGACATGGCCGTGCAGCTCGGCGCGGTGACCCCGGTGTTCTACGCGTTCCGAGATCGCGAGCACGTGCTCAACCAGATCGAGGCGGTCACCGGCGGCCGCTTCCACCCGAACTTCGACCGCATCGGCGGTCTGAAGGACGACCTGCCGAAGGGCTGGATCGCCGAGACCAAGGCCGTGCTCGACAAGATCCGCACCTTCTGCGACGTGATCGACGAGCTGGCGCTCGGCAACGAGATCCTCCAGAAGCGCACCCGCGGGATCGGGGTCATCCCACCCGAGGTCGCGCTGTCCTACGGGCTCTCCGGCGCCAACCTCCGGGCCAGCGGCGTCGACTGGGACCTGCGCCGCGACTACAACGCCGGGCTCGTCTACGACAAGGTCGACTGGAAGGTCTGGACCCATCCCGACGGCGACTCCTACGCCCGCTACTGGGTGCGTCTGCAGGAGACCCGCGAGGCCTGCAACATTCTCGACCAGCTGCTCGACAAGATCCCCTCCGGCCCGGTGATGGCGAAGGTGCCCCGCATCATCAAGGTCCCCGAGGGCGAGGCGTGGGTCTCCACCGAGAACCCGCTCGGGGAGATGGGCTATTACGTGGTGTCCAAGGGAGACCTCACGCCGTTCCGGGTCAAGATCCGCTCCGCCAGCTTCAACAACATCTCGATCTGCCCGTGGCTGCTGCGCGGCGTGTTCGTGCCCGACATCATCACGATCCTCGGAAGCCTGTACTTCATCCTCGGGGACATCGACCGGTGACGCTCGCGATCACGCTCGCCTACTGGCAGCAGACGGTCATCAAGCTGCTGGTCGTCGCCATCGTGGTGCCGACCGCCGCGTTGATCCTCGGCTACGTGTTCCTGCTCAAGATCATGAGCTTCATGCAGAGCCGGCTCGGCCCCATGGAGGCCGGCCCCTTCGGCGTCCTCCAGCTCGTGGCCGACGGCGCGAAGTTCATCCAGAAAGAAGACATCTTCCCGGCCAAGGCCGACCGGTTCGTGTTCGCCGCCGCGCCGGTGGTGGTGATGCTCTCCACGTTCTTCCTCTACGTGGTGCTGCCCGCCGGGCCCGACGCGGTGGTCTCGAACCTCGACACCGGGATCTTCTACGCCCTGGCCGTGTCGTCGGTGTCGGTGATCGGCATCCTCATGGCCGGGTGGGCGTCGGCCAACAAGTACTCGCTCCTCGGCGGGCTCCGGGCCGCCGGCCAGCTGATCGCCTACGAGCTGCCGCTCGTGCTCTCCGTGATCGGGGTGGTCATCCAGGCCGAATCGCTCAACCTGAACACGATCGTCACCAAGCAGGCCGAGATGCGCATGCTGGGCATCCCCGGCATCGGGTTCCCGTTCATCGTCACCCAGGTCGTGGGCTTCGTGGTGTTCATGGTCGCCATCCAGGCCGAGCTCACCCAGCCGCCCTTCGACATGCCGGTCGCCGAGTCCGAGATCGTGGGCGGCTACCAGGTGGAGTACACGGGCTTCCGCTTCCTCTTCTTCTTCATGGGCGAGTTCGGCACGGCATTCGCCTTCGCCGGGATCGCGTCGGTGCTGTTCCTCGGCGGTTGGTGGCTGCCCGGCTTCGATGCCGACTCCAACGTGCTCAACGTGCTCGGCCCCGTGATCCTGCTCGCCAAGGTGATGCTGATCTCGTTCCTGATCTTCTGGGTGCGCTTCACCTACCCGCGTTTCCGGGAGGACCAGCTGCAAACCTTTGCCTGGAAGTACCTGATCCCGATCTCGCTGGCCAACATCGCGGTCACCAGCGTGGCCAAGGTGGTGTTCTGAGATGCCTGCGGTTCCCGGCCTGATCAAGGGCCTCGGCATCACGTTCAAGGAGATGCTGCGGCCGAAGGTGACCGTGCAGTACCCCCACGTGAAAGAGGACCCGCCGGCGCGGGCCCGGGGCGTGATCGCCCTGCACGAGGAGAACTGCACGGCCTGCATGCTCTGCGCCCGCGAGTGTCCGGACTGGTGCATCTTCATCGAGGCGCACAAGACCCTCGCCCCGCCCCGCCGGGAGGGGGGCAAGCCCCGCCAACGCAACGCGCTCGACCGCTTCGACATCGACTTCGCGCTGTGCATGTACTGCGGGATCTGCGTTGAGGTGTGCCCATTCGATGCGCTGTTCTGGAGCCCCGAGTACGAGTTCTCCGAGCTTCGGATCGCCGACCTGCTCCATGACAAGACCCGGCTGGGGGAGTGGATGCACACGGTGCCCGAGTTCGAGGCGTACGAGGCCGGCTCCGAGGCCAAGGTCAAGAAGGTCCCGAGGTAGGCCCGGCCGATGGTCGCCCAGAACATCTTCTTCGCCATCATCGCCGCGGCGATGATCATCGCCGCCGTGCGGGTGGTCACCACCCGCAACGTGGTGCACGCCGCGCTCTACCTGGTGTTGGTGCTGGCGGGGGTGGCCGCCCAGTTCATCCTGCTCCTCGCGGAGTTCGTGGCGATCGTGCAGGTGCTCGTCTACATCGGCGCGGTGGTCGTGCTGTTCCTCTTCGGCATCATGCTCACCCGCGCCCGCATCGGCCAGGACGTCGACCTCGACAACGACCGCCGCTGGATCGCCGGCATCACTGCGCTCGGCCTCTTCGGCGTGATGGGCTACACCTTGTGGGACGCGTTCGAGGACACGGAGCTGCCGAGCAACCCGGTGGTGCAGCGCACCGCCGAGGTGAGCGACTCGATCTTCTCCACCTACCTGATCGCGTTCGAGGCGGTGTCGATCCTGCTCCTCGCGGCGCTGATCGGCGCCATCGCCATCGGGCGCAAGGAATAGCCCGGACCCGCGAACGGACAGGCAAGGAGGCCCGCGCCGCATGTGGCTGAACCAGTTCCTCTTCCTCGCCGCGGTGCTCTTCTGCATCGGCGTGTACGGCGTGCTCGCGCGTAAGAACGGCGTGATGGTGCTCATGTCGATCGAGCTGATCCTCAACGCGGTCAACATCAACCTCGTGGCCTTCGGCGCGTTCCACGCGAACGTGGCCGGGCAGGTGTTCGCCCTGTTCGTCATCGCCATCGCCGCCGCCGAGGTCGGCGTGGGGCTGGCCATCGTCCTGCTCATCTACCGCAATCGCATGAGCATCGACCTCGAAGAGGCCGCGCTCATGCGCGGATGAGGAAAGGCGCCATGACCCTGCTCCTCGCCGCCGAAGAGGCCGAGCACGCCGCCGCCGCATCCGCCGGCTGGGTGCTCGAGCACGCGTGGATCATCCCCCTGATCCCCTTCGTGTCGTTCTGGTTCATCCTGTTTTTCGGGAAGAAGCTGGGCCGCAGCCTGCCGCTCAAGGGCGCCGAGATCGGCATCCTCGCCGTCGGGGCCAGCCTGGTGCTCTCGCTCGCCGCCGGGCTCCAGTGGATCGATCACGTCAACAGCTCCGAATCCACGGAGGCCGAGCACGCCCTGGCCGCCTCCCCCACCGCGCCGGTCGCCGAAGAAGAGGAGGAGGGCGATCACGGCGCCTCCGTCACCGCCGCCGCGGAGGAGGAAGGGGCCGCCAAAGCGGACCACGCCGTGGCCCCCGTGCACCGCACCTGGACGTGGTTCGAGTCGGGCGGGCACGAGTTCAAGGTCGGGATCCTGGTCGACGGCCTCTCGGTGATGATGCTGATCGTCGTCACGATCGTGTCGTTCCTCGTGCACATCTACTCCACCGACTACGTGGGGGGCGACCGGCGCTACACGCACTTCTTCGCCTTCCTGTCGCTGTTCACCGCGTCGATGCTGGCCCTCGTGATCAGCGCCAACACCGTGCAGTTCCTCACGGCGTGGGAGCTGGTCGGCGTCTGCTCGTTCGCGCTGATCGGCCACTGGTGGGAGGACAAGAAGAACAGCGACGCCGCCCTCAAGGCCTTCATCACCAACCGCGTGGGCGACGTGGGGCTCATCGTCGGGGTGAGCATCCTGTTCTTCACCGCCGGCGGCGGGCGCACGTTCGACATCCTCGACCAGAACGTGGCCGCCCTCACCGGAGTGAACATCGCCGGCGGCTCGGTGAGCCACACCGCGCTCACGGTCGCGTCGCTCTGCCTGATCGCCGCGGTGATGTCGAAGTCGGGCCAGTTCATCCTGCACACCTGGCTGCCCGACGCGATGGCCGGCCCCACGCCCGTGTCGGCGCTGATCCACGCCGCCACCATGGTCGTGGCCGGCGTCTTCATGGTCGCCCGGCTCTACGGCGTCTTCTGGTCGGGCCTGGCCATCCCCGGCAGCTCGATCAACTTCCTCGCCTGGACGGGCGCGATCACCACGATGGTGGGCGGGTCGCTGGCCTTCGTGCAACGCGACATCAAGCGGGTGCTGGCCTACTCGACCGTGTCGCAGCTCGGCTACATGGTCATGGCCCTCGGCGTCGGCGCCTGGACCGCCGCCACCTTCCATCTCTTCACCCACGCCTTCTTCAAGGCCTGCCTGTTCCTCGGCTCCGGCTCGGTGAGCAACGCCGTGCACCACAGCTTCGACATGAAGTCAGACATGGGCGGGCTGAAGAAGTACATGCCCAAGACCCACGCCACGTTCCTCGTGGGCACCATGGCGCTGGCCGGCGTGCCGCTGTTCTCGGGCTTCTGGTCCAAGGACGAGATCCTGGCCGGCACCGGGGGGCTCGGCCTCTCGGTCGGCGACGCGGTCGGCAACTACCACCTGATGCTGGTGATGGGCCTGATCACCGGCGGCATGACCGCGGCGTACATGACCCGCTGCTACTACCTCACCTTCTGCGGCGAGTACCGCGGCCATGGCGTGCCCCATGAGCAGGGCCCACGCATAACGGTCCCGCTTATGATCCTCGCCGGCCTGAGCTTCGTGACCGTGTTCGCCAACATCCCCGGCAACTTCGACTTCGTGCCCGAGGGCGCCCGGCTCCGCTTCGAGCACTTCGTCGAGCCGAAGGGCGACTACTTCCCCGCCCTCTCCCACGCCGAGTTCAGCCCGATCGTGGCGCTGCTCTCGCTGGTGGCCGCCGGCGCGGCGTTCGCGCTCGCGTATCAGTACTACTTCGTGAAGGTGCTGCAGCGAGGCCCGAAGCTGACCGAGCTCCCGAACGGGCTTACCAGCCGCAACCGCCTCGCGGCGTGGGGCCTGGACCTGCTCAAGAACAAGTACTACCTCGACCACCTGTACTTCGGGATCGTCAAGTTCGTGAAGCTGCCCCTCGCCGCGGCGGTGAACCGCTTCAACAAGCAGGTGCTCGACGGCGTGGTCGACGGAGCGGGCAAGACGGCGGTGGTCGGCGGCCACTACGTCTACAACTACCTCGACCAGAAGGTCGTCGACGGCGTGGTCAACGGCTCGGGCAGCGGGGCCGAGGGCTCGGGGCAGTTCCTGCGGCGGATCCAGTCCGGCCGGATCCAGCAGTACGCCGCGCTCATGTTCGCCGCCGCCGCGCTCCTTGCCGGCATGTTCATCGCGTTCGTATAGGCCGAGGGGAGACGAGAGCTGCCATGAAAGACCTGCTCGACGGCTGGGGGCTGACCGTCGCCGTGTTCCTGCCCCTCGTGGGCGCGGCGCTGCTCATGCTCATCCCCAAGGCGCAGGAGGAGGCGCACAAGGCAGTCGCGCTGCTGACCACGCTGGCCACCGCCGCGGTCGGGGTCGCGCTCCTCGCCAACTTCGACTTCGACCGCAGCCAGGACCTGCAGTTCGTGGTGGACAAGGGCTGGATCGACATCATCCGCAGCCGCTACACGATCGGCATCGACGGCATCGCATTGCCGCTGCTGCTGCTCACGCTGCTGATCACCCCGCTCGTGATCATCTACTCGTGGAACCACTTCCCCGAGCCCCACAACCCCCAGGCCTTCCTCATCCTCATCCTGGTGCTGCACACCGGCATGATCGGCACGTTCGTGGCCCAGGACCTGATCCTGTTCTTCGTGTTCTTCGAGGTCGTGCTGTTGCCGATGTACTTCATGATCGGCGTGTGGGGCGGGGAGGAACGCCAGTACGCCTCGATCAAGTTCTTCCTTTACACGCTGTTCGGCTCGGCGTTGATGATCCTCAGCTTCCTCGCCCTGTTCTTCTCCACCGGCGCCGAGACCTTCAACATCGTGGAGCTGGCCAACCAGGTGGCGGCCCTGGACATCGCCCGCACCACCCAGCTGCTGATCTTCGGCGGGATGTTCATGGGGTTCGGCATCAAGGTGCCGATGTTCCCGTTCCACACCTGGCTGCCCGACGCCCACACCCAGGCGCCCACGCAGGGCTCGGTGATCCTCGCCGCGGTGCTGCTCAAGCTGGGCACCTATGGCTTCGTGCGGATCGCGTTGCCGATCCTGCCCGAGGCCGCCCGCGAGTGGGCTCCCTACATCGGAGCGCTGGCCTGCGTCGGCATCATCTACGGCGCGCGCGGCTGCCTCGCCCAGACCGACCTGAAACGACTCATCGCGTTCTCGTCGGTGGCGCACATGGGCTTCGTCATGCTGGGCATCTCCACCCTCACCGATTTCGGCATCAACGCCGCGATCTTCGGCATGGTGGCGCACGGGCTCATCACCGGGATGCTGTTCTTCATCGCCGGGTCGATGAAGGAGCGGTATCACACCCTGGAGATCCGCAAGATGGGCGGGATGCTGCTCCAGGCGCCCAAGCTCGGCTGGATGCTCGGCTTTTGCGCCATGGCCTCGCTCGGCCTGCCCGGCCTCGCCGGGTTCTGGGGTGAGTTCCCCGCCATCCTGTCGGCCTACAACCCGGCGCCGGGTCTGTCGTTCGGGCTGTTCCGCGTCTACATGTTCGTGGCCGCGCTCGGCACCGTCCTGGCCGCCGGCTACCTGCTCTGGATGCTCCAGCGGGCGGCCTTCGGCACGCCCAAGGAGGAGTTCGCCCACGAGCACATCCACGACGTGCACCCCGCGGAGTACATCGCCTGGGCGCCGCTGCTGCTGCTGATCCTGGTGCTCGGCTTCTTCCCCAACCTGATCTTCCGCACCACCGACAGCGCGGTCACCATGATGGCCCAGGCGCTCGGGGCGTAGGGCGGCCTCGTGTTCGCCTTCGTCCGGCCGGTCATCGACTGGCACGCCTTCGCCCCCGAGATCGTCGTGGTCGCCGTGGGCTGCGCGCTCACGGTCTTCGATTTCACGCTGCTCGAGCGGGGCCGGAAGTACATGCCCGCCCTCACCGGGCTCGGGTTCCTCGCCACGCTGATCCCGATCCTCACGCTCGCCGTCGACGGCGCCGACCGGTCGATGTTCGGCGGCGCCTACGTCGTGGACAACTTCGCGTTGATCCTGAAGGCGCTGTTCCTCGTCTCGGGCTACATCGTGGTGCTGCTCTCCACCAACTACCTCGCCGAAGGCGACTACTGGGAGAGCGAGTACTACCTGATGCTCACCGCATCGATCACGGGGATGATGGCGATGTCGTCGGCCCGCGATCTGGTGACGATCTTCGTGGCGCTCGAGCTGCTGTCGATCCCCGCCTACCTGATGGCCACCTGGCGCAAGCGTGACCTCCGCTCCAACGAGGCGGGCCTCAAGTACTACCTGATGGGCGTGTTCGCCTCGGCGATCATGTTGTACGGCATGTCGCTGGTGTTCGGCTTCGCCAACTCCACCCTGCTCGCCGACATCAACCAGGCGGTGAGTGCTTCGGCCGACTCGGCGCCGATCGTCACGCTCGGGATCGTGTTCATCATCGTGGGCTTTGCGTTCAAGGTGTCGGCCGTGCCGTTCCACACCTGGGCGCCCGACACGTACGAAGGGGCGCCCACCCCGGTCACGTCGTTCCTGGCGGTGGCCTCCAAGGCGGCCGGGTTCGTGGCCCTCATGCAGCTCGTGTTCGTCGGCTTCCTCGGCCGGGCCGACGTGGTGGAGCCGCTGATGTGGATCCTCGCCGCCGCGTCGATGACGGTGGGCAACCTCATCGCGCTGCGCCAGACCAACATCGTGCGCATGCTCGCCTACTCGGGCATCGCCCAGGCGGGCTACATCATGGCCCCCTTCGCGGTGGCCGGCAGCGCCCCGAGCGAAGCGCTCTCGGGCGTGGTCGTCTACCTGCTGATCTACGCGGTCATGAACCTGGGGCTCTTCGGCGTCGTCATCGCGGTGGCCCGCAAGACCCGCTCGGCGGAGATCGCCACCTATGGCGGGCTCTTCGAGTACGCCCCCGGCCTCACCGTGCTCGCCACCGTGTTCCTGTTCTCCTTGGCCGGCATCCCGCCGCTCGGGGGCTGGTTCGCCAAGCTGGTGGTCTTCCGCGCCGTCGCCGCGCCGAGCACCACCTCGGGGATCGTGCTCGGCGTGCTGGTGGCCGTGAACTCGGTGATCGCCCTCTTCTATTACGCGGGCGTGGCCAAGCGGATGTGGTTCGACCCGGTGTACGACGGCGACCGCACCCCCATCCGGACCCCGCCGGCGCTGGCGGCCGGGCTGGCGCTCACCGCGCTGGCCACCGTGGCCTTCGGGGTGTTCCCCGGCCTCGTCAGCCACTTCACCGAGTTCAGCTCGCTCGTCGCCCTCGGGCGCTAGTGGCGGTCGAGCGCTTCGACGAGTTCGTCGAGCGCGCGCTCTACCACCCCGAGACCGGGTTCTACACCGCCGGCGGCGGCGCTCCGGGTCGCCGCGGCGACTTCCTGACCAGCCCCGAGGTGGGCCCGCTCTTCGGCGCGGTGCTCGCCCGGGCGCTCGACGCCTGGTGGGTCGAGCTCGGCCGGCCCGACCCCTACTGGCTGGTGGAGGTGGGCGCCGGCGGCGGCGCCCTGGCCCGGTCGGTGGCGGCGGCCCGACCGGCCTGCGCCGCCGCGCTGCGCGCGGTGCTGGTGGAGCGCTCGCCGGCGTTGCGGGACCGGCTGGCCGAGCGGCTCCCGCCCGGCATGCGGGTGGCGGAGGCGGCGCCGCCCGGACCGCTCGTGGGCGTGGTGGTGGCCAACGAGCTGCTCGACAACCTGCCCTTCCGGCTCCTCGAGCGGCGCGCCGGCCGCTGGCTCGAGGTGCACGTGCAGGACGGCGCCGAGGTGCTGGCCTCGGCGGCGGACCCGCGCTCCCTGCCGCCCTTCCTGCCGCCCGCCCCCGACGGCGCCCGCGCGCCGCTCCTCGAGCAGGCGGCTGCCTGGGTCCGCGACTCGCTCGCCCGCCTGTCCCGAGGCCGGGTGGTGGTGTTCGACTACGGCGTGGAGACCACGGCCGAGCTCGTCGCCCGCCCGCCCAGCGAATGGCTGCGCACCTATCGAGCCCACCGCGCCGGCGCGTCGCCGCTGCACGCGCCAGGAACGCAGGACGTCACCTGCGAGCTGGCCTGGGATCAGCTGCCGGCGCCGACTCTTCGCGTCCGCCAAGCCGAGTGGCTGCGCAGCCACGGCCTCGACCACCTGGTGGACGAGGGCCGCCGCGTCTGGCGGGAACGGGCGCATCTCGGCGACCTCGCCGCGCTCACGGCCCGCAGCCGGGTGCGTGAGGCCGAGGCCCTGTGCGACCCGGCCGGCCTCGGCGCGTTCTGGGCGTGCGAGTGGCGGGTGGAGCGGTGAGCAGCTTCGTCAAACCAAGGGCCGGGTGCCATAGTAACGAGATGACCCCGGCTGAGCGCGTCGACCGCCTCCCGCTCAGCCGCGCCCGGGTGGTCGGCGCCGCGCTGCGTTATGTCGACCATCACGGGCTCGAGGCGCTCTCCATGCGCAAGCTCGGCGCCGAGCTCGGCGTGGAGGCGATGTCGCTCTACAACCACGTGGCGAGCAAGGATGATCTGCTCGACGGCGTGGTCGACTCCGTGCTGGCGATGATCGAGATCCCCGATCTGTCCCCGCAGCGGGATTGGCGGATGCAGCTCCGCGAGCTGGCCGACTCGGTGCGGGCGGTGGGCTTGGCCCACCCCGAGGCGTTCTCGCTCATCCTGCGCCGGCCCAAGGCCACCGCCGACTCCTTCGAGCCGATGCTGGCCCTCTACCAGATCCTCAAACAAGCCGGCCTCGACGATCAGGGCGCAGCGATCGACGCGTTCTACGCGTGCGCGGCGTACGTGCTCGGCTACACGGTGATGGAGACCGGCATCCTCAGCGGCCCCGCCGCCGGGGGCATCGACATCGAGGACGTCCCGCCGCAGAACCAGCGGCTCCGCCAGTACCTCTCCCTCAAGTCCGACCACACCACCCACGGCCAGTTCCGCCTCGGCTTCGAGGTGATCATCGCCGGCATCGAGCGTCAGGTCGGCGGCCTCAGCCGCACGAACACGCCCGAACGGGCCTTCGGGTCGAAATAGGTCGACTTCGGGGGCAGCGGCGCCGCCCGGTCCGCCGCCTCCATCATCTCCTCGACCGCCACCGGGTGCAGGGTGAGACACAGCCCGCCGGCGGCGCGCGCCGCGGCGTCGCCCGGCGGGAGCACGCCGGGGGCGAACTCGAGACGCGGGTCGTCCCGCGGGTCGTGCACGCCGAGCGCCGGTTCGAGCAGCCGGTGCTGAGCGATGGCGGCGTCGGGCTCGTCGAGGGGCGGGCGGGCGGTGAGCGCGTAGGCCCGTCCGCCGAGCACCAGCGTGAAGCGGCCCCGGGCGCCCGGCGCCGCCGAGGCGTCGAGCGCCTCGATCGTGAACCCTTTCTCGACCGCAGCCAGGATCTCGGCGGGGGTGCGCCCGCCGAGGTCGCGCACGATCCGATGGAAGCCGTACACGTGCAGCTGGTCGTGCGGGAACAGCACCACGAGCAGGCGGGCGTCCCCGGTCTCGCCGGGGTGACGCGCCGCCAGCCGCGCCGCGGCCGCGGCCCGATGGTGGCCGTCGGTGATGTACGCCGCCGACAGGCGGGCGAAGCTCGCCGCCAGCGCCTGCTGGTCGGCCGGGTCGGCGATGGTCCACACGTCCTGCACGAGACCGTCGCTGGTCGAGAACGTGAGGTCCGCCTCCCGCCGGCTGAGCCGGCCGACCAGCTCGTCGATGTCAGGCCGGGCCCGATAGGTCAGACACACCGGGCTCGAGCTCACGCGCACGCGGCTCAGGTGCTCGAGCAGGGCGTCCTCCTTCGCCCGAATCGTGGCCTCGTGGGCGCGGATCCGGCCCCGCCGGTACTCCTCGACGTCGACCTCGGCCACCACGCCGATCTGGCGGCGATCGCCGGCGGTCAACCGGTAGAGGTGCAGCGCCGGCGGCGTCGGGGTGTACACCCCGGCGCGCAGCAGATGCTCCAGCGCCGACGCGTTGGCGGCGAGCAGCTCTTCGGCCGAGGCGCCGGGGTGGTCCGCCGTCGAGCGCACCACGTTGAAGAAGCTCAACGGGTCGGCGTCGGCCAGGGCGCGACGCTCCGCCCCGGTCAGCGCGTCGTACGCCGGCCCGACCACACGCGACGCCCACGGCGCCGCCACGACATAGCCCGCGAACGGATGGATGCTGCTGGTCATGGCCCTCGGCCTGACGCTACCCCGCTTGCGGATCTGGCCTCGGGCCGGCAGGGCTAGGCTGCCCTTCCGCCACGTTCGCGTTGTACGACCAGGGGGTGGAGCCGATGGCCGCCATCGAGGAGTTCTACGTCGAGGACCGCACGTTCCCGCCGCCCCCTGGCTTCGTGGCGAACGCGCTGGTGACCGACCGATCGCTCTACGAGGAGGCCGAGCGGGACTACGAGGCCTTCTGGGCCCGCCAGGCTCGCGAGAACCTCACCTGGTTCGAGGACTTCCACACCACCCTCGAGTGGGACCTGCCCTTCGCCAAGTGGTTCATCGGCGGCAAGCTCAACGTGTCGTACAACTGCCTCGACCGCCATATCGAGGCGGGTCGGGGCGCCAAGGTGGCGTACTACTGGGAGGGTGAGCCGGGCGACACGCTCACGATCACCTACGCCGAGCTGCACCGAGAAGTCTGCAAGTTCGCCAACGTCCTGAAGGGCCTGGGCCTGCAGAAGGGCGACCGCGCGGCGATCTACATGCCGATGGTGCCCGAGCTGCCGGTGGCGATGCTGGCCTGCACGCGCATCGGCGTCGCCCACTCGGTGATCTTCGGGGGGTTCTCGCCCGACGCCATCGTCGACCGCTGCGAGGACGCGGAGGCCAAGGCCATCATCACCGCCGACGCCGGGTATCGCAGGGGCGCGCCGTCGCCGCTCAAGACCCAGGTCGACGTGGCCCTCGCCGCTGGCGCCCGCTCCGTCGAGCACGTGGTGGTGGTCAACCGCTGCGGCGTCGACGTGGCGATGGAGGCGGGGCGCGATCACTGGTGGCACGAGCTCATGGCCTCGGCCAGCGCCGACTGCCCGCCCGAGCCGCTCGACTCCGAGCACCTGCTCTACCTGCTCTACACCTCGGGCACCACGGCCAAGCCCAAGGGCATCATGCACACCACGGGCGGCTACCTCACCCAGGTGGCGTTCACCCACAAGGTCACCTTCGACCTGCACGCCGACACCGACGTGTACTGGTGCGCGGCCGACATCGGCTGGGTCACCGGCCACAGCTACATCGTGTACGGGCCGCTCACCAACGGGGCCACCAGCGTGATCTACGAGGGCACGCCCGACACGCCTCGCCCGGAGCTGCGCAAGGGGGCCCTGGCCGAGTGGGACAAGGACCGGCTGTGGGACATCATCGAGCGGTACAAGGTGACCCAGCTCTACACGGCGCCCACCGCGATCAGGACGTTCATGAAGTGGGGCGCGGAATGGCCCCAGCGCCACGACCTGTCCACGTTGCGGGTCCTCGGCACCGTGGGCGAGCCGATCAACCCCGAGGCGTGGATGTGGTACCACACCTACATCGGCGGTGAGCGCTGCCCGATCGTCGACACCTGGTGGCAGACCGAGACCGGCGGGCACATGATCACGCCGCTGCCCGGGGTGACCGTCACCAAGCCGGGCTCGGCCACCCAGCCGTTCCCGGGCATCTTCGCCGAGCTCGTCGACGACAACGGCCAGCCCATCCCGCAGGGCGGCGGCTACCTCACGCTCACCCGCCCCTGGCCGGGCATGCTGCGCGGCATCTGGGGGGACCCGGAGCGGTACAAGGACACCTATTGGAGCCGCTTCGAGGGCCGCTACTTCGCGGGGGACGGCGCCAAGCTCGACGAGAACGGCTACCTGTGGCTCCTGGGCCGGGTGGACGACGTGATGAACGTGTCCGGCCATCGCATCTCCACCACCGAGGTGGAGTCGGCGCTCGTCGATCACCCCACAGTGGCCGAGGCGGCCGTGGTCGGCGCGAACGACGAGGTCACCGGCCAGGCGATCGTGGGCTACGTGATCCTGCGGGGCGGCAACGAGCCGAGCGACGCGCTGCGTGAGGAGATCCGCCAGCACGTGTCGAAGAAGCTCGGCCCGATCGCCCGGCCCAAGGCGGTCGTCCTCGTGCCTGACCTGCCGAAGACCCGCTCGGGCAAGATCATGCGCCGGCTGCTGCGCGATGTGGCCGAGGGTCGCCAACTGGGCGACACGACGACTCTCGCCGACTCGAACGTGGTCGAGGAGATCCGCGCCCGAGCCGCCGACGCACCTCAGGAGGACTGACGCCCCGCCGGCGTTCTTGCGCCGGGTATGTGACCTTTGTCACGTACCCGGGGGGAATCGGGTGACCTACTTACGTTGTTAGTATGGAGTGCGGGAGGCAACCCCTCATCCCCCCTCGGGCGTCTCCCGCATGAAGGCAATCCCTCCCCCCAGGGGTGCCTTTCTCGACCGGCTGGCCGTTCCCCCGCGGCCAGCCGGTCTTCTTTTTCCACCACGCCGCAGCACCGCCTCGCCGCCTTTCAGTCTCGGAAGTTCGAGTACTGCAGCGGGAGGCCGAAATCGTGCTCCTTGAGGCTGGCGATCACCGCCTGCAGCTCGTCGCGCTTCTTGCTCGTCACCCGCAGCTGGTCGCCCTGGGTTTGGCTCTGCACGCCCTTCAGGCCGAGCGCCTTGATGAACTTGTTGAGCTCGCGAGCCTTGTCGGTGGAGATGCCGGCCTGCAGGGCCGCACCCTGGCGGACGGTCCCGCCCGCCGCCTCCTCGACCTTGCCGTAGTCGAGCACCTTGAGCGAGACCTTGCGGCGGACCAGCTTCTCCTCCAGCACCTGGCGCAGCGCGCTGAGCCGGTCCTCGGTGCTCGCCTGCAGCTTGATCGCCTTGTCCTCGAGCTCGATGGCGGCGTTGGCGCCCTTGAAGTCGTAGCGCGTGGTGATCTCGCGCTGCACCTGGTCCACCGCGTTGCGCACCTCCTGCACGTCGAACTCGGAGACCACGTCGAAGCTGGGCATGGCGACGAGGCTAGTTGCGCCGCGTGGTCGCCCCCCGCCGCCGCCCCGCCCCATGCCGGTCGTGCTCTCGGGTCGTGGGCCGCCGTGGGGCCGCGCTACGCTGGCCCGTCTCTGGGTCGGTGCCCGAGTGGCCAAAGGGAGCGGGCTGTAAACCCGCCGGCTTACGCCTACGGAGGTTCGAATCCTTCCCGGCCCACAGAGGTGTCGCCTGGGCGCCGCGGCTCGCCGCGGCCGCACCGCCGAGTAGAGTCCAGCGCTCGTGGAGCCGCCGTTGGAGGGCGTGCGCGTGCTCACGGTCGGCCCGGGCGTGGCCGCCGCGTACGCGGCCCGTCAGTTCGCCGGGTTCGGGGCCGATGTGGTGCACGTCGAGCTGGCCGAGCCGTCGCGCCTGTCCGATGACCAGCAGGTCGCGCTGCTGGCCGGCGGCCGGCGGGTCGAGATCGGTCCGGGCCAACTGGGCGAGCTGGGCCTCGCCGCCGACGTGGTGATCGAGGACCGCCCGCCCGGCTCGCTCGCCGAGTTGGGGCTCGCGCCGGCGCAGGCCCGAGCGGCCAAACCCGCCCTAGTGGTCGTGTCGATCACGCCGTTCGGCCAGAGCGGGCCCTACTCGGCCTGGTCGGCCGGCAACGCCGTGTCCTTCGCCATGGGCGGGATCATGTCGCTCACCGGCGACCCGGACAGGCCTCCGTTGCTCACCGGCGGCGAGCAGGCCCTGCACCTCGGCGGCTTGCACGCCTTCGGTGCGGCGCTCTGCGCCTACTACGGCTCGCTCGTGTGGGGCGAGGGGGACTGGGTGGATCTCTCGCTGCAGGAGTGCGCCGCCGGCATGCTCGAGCTGTACGCCGCCGGTGTGGCCTACGGCGAGGCCGTCCCCCAGCGGCTCGGCAACCACCATCGCGCGGTGTGGGGCGTGTACCACTGCGCCGACGGCCACGCCGGCGTCTGTTGCCTCGAGCGCCAAACCCCGGCGCTCTTCGCCTGCATCGGCGACCCCGCGCTCGACGAGGAGCGGTTTCGCGACCCCGCCCAACGCCTGGAGCACGACGACGAGCTGACCGCGCTGATCGCCGGGTGGGTCATCGAACGCACCCGCGCCGAGCTCGGGGCGCTCGGCGCTGCGCATCGCGTCCCGTTCGGCGCCGTCGAGTCCCCCCTCGAGCTCCTCGCCTCGCCGGGCCTCGTCGAGCGCGGGTTCTTCGACCAGCTCGCCCTCGCCGAGGGGCCCGCCGTCGTCCCGGGGCGGCCGTTCCCGGGCTTCGCGTGGCGCTCCCCGCCGCCGCTGTCGGCTCGGGGCGCCGACACCACGGGCGTCCTCGCCGACTGGCTCGAGGCGCGGCGGTGAAGCAGCTTCCGCTCGACGGCGTGCGGGTGGTCGACCTCACGATGATGTGGGCGGGCCCCTTCGCCACCAAGCTGCTGGCGGAGATGGGGGCCGACGTGATCAAGATCGAGTCTTCCCGGGCCTGGGACAACATCCGCACGCTGCTGCCCCAGCCCGACGCCCCCGAGCCGTGGAACAGCTCCTACTACTTCGCGTACTACAACCGCGACAAGCGCTCGGTCACGCTCGATCTCGCTCACCCCGCCGGCCGTGACCTGCTGCTGCGGCTCGTGGCGCAGTCCGACGTGGTGATCGAGAACTACCGCGCCGACGTGCTCGACAAGCTCGACCTCGGCTACGACCGGCTGAAGGCGGCCCGCTCCGATGTGATCCTCGTGACGATGGCGGGCTTCGGCAAGACCGGCCCGGAACGGGACAACGTGGGCTACGGCCCGATCATCGAGATGGCCTCCGGGCTCACCTCGCTCACCGGGTACGGCGACGACGCGCAGCCGGTCAAGTGCGGCATCTCCTACGGGGATCCCGTCGGAGGGCTGATGGCCGCCGGCGCGGTGGCGCTCGGCCTCGTGCAGCGGCGCCGCACGGGCGAGGGGGTGTGGGTGGACCTTTCGCAGCGGGAGGCGGCCGCGACCCTCGCCGGCGCGGCCTTCGTGGCGGCCTCGCGGCGAGGCGCCGAACCGGTGCACGAGGGCAACCGCGACCCCGTCCACGCTCCGCAGGGCTGCTACCGGGCCGCCGGCGTCGACCAGTGGCTGGTGGTGACCGTGCGCAGCGACGCCGAATGGACGGCGCTGTGCGGCGTGATCGGACGGCCCGAGGCGGCCGGGCTGGACCGTGCGCAGCGGCGGGCCCGCCACGACGAGCTCGACGAGGCGATCGAGGACTGGACGCGTCACCAGGACCCGCAGGCGGCGATGGAGGCGCTGCAGGGCCTCGGCGTGCCTGCCGGTCGGGTGCTCGACATGGCGGCCGTGCTGGCCGACCCCCACCTCAACGCCCGGGGCTTCTGGGTCGATCTGCCCCAACCCCGGATGCGGCGGCCGTTCCCGCAGCCAGCCAGTGCATGGCGCTTCGTCGAGGCGAACCCCACGCTGCGCTCCCACGCGCCGCTCTTCGGCGAGCACAATCGGGAGGTCCTGTCGGGCCTGCTCGGTGTCAGCGACGCCGAGCTGGCGCTCCTGCGCGCGCACGGCGTGATCGCCGATGCGCCGCTCGGCCCCCAGGCGGGCTGATCGACCGGTCGGCTCGGATCGGCTCGGATCAGAGCAGGCGCTGCATGAGCAGCACGTCGAGCCACCGCCCGAACTTGCGGCCCACCTCACGCTCCACGCCGACCGGCTCGAAGCCGAGCGCCCGATGCAGGGCCACCGACGCGTCGCCCGGGCCCACGATGCGCGCCATCATCGAGTGGAACCCGCTGGTGCGGGCCACCGAGATCAGCTCGCCGAGCAGCACCCGGCCCACGCCCTTGCCCTGCTGGTCGCCGCGGACGTAGATCGAGTCCTCCACCGTCGGGCTGTAGCCGGGCCGGTCCCGATAGGGCGACAGCGACGCGAAGCCCACCACCTCGCCGCACGGCGCCGGCGCCGTGGCCACCAGCACCACATGGGCGCCGGTGCGCGCCGACATCCAGGCGAGCTGCTCGGCGCGCGAGCGGGGCCGCAGGTCGAGCGTGGTGAGGGCGTTGGTCACCTCGTGGTTGTAGATGGCGCGGATCGCCTCGCCGTCCTCGAGGGTCGCCACCCGCACCTGCACAGCCGCCGATGCTAGCGAGCGGGGCGGCGAGCCAGACCGGGCCATCGGCGCAGCCCGATCAGCGCGCCGGCTCGCTGTACGGCGCGGCGTCGACCCCGGGCTCGGCGCTCGGCCCGCATTCGAGCAGCGCCAGCTCACCGGTGAGGGCCTCGATGCGGGCCCAGGAGGCAATGTCCTCGTCGGCGGTCAGCAGCACGATCTGCTGGTGGGCGGCCAGGCGCCCGAGCAGCTCCAGCACCGAGGCCTTGGCCGTGGGCTCGAGCTCGCCGAGCGGGTCGTCGATGAACAGCGGCAGGGTCTCCCCGCCGCCGGCGTTGGCCCGGGCTGCGGCCAGCCGGCTCACGAGGGCCGCAGCCATTCGGGCGGTGGCGGGCGAGGCGCCGCTCTGCGCGCCGTCCTCGGGCCGGGCGCCGAGGGTCTCGATGCGCAAGGTGGCGCCGAGCACCGCTGCGGCGGCGGCGATCTGATCCCGATGGTCGAGCGCCCAGCGGGGCGGGATCTCGGGCCCGGCGAGCAGGGTCCACTGCTCGTGGGTAGCCCGGCTCGCTTCGGCCGCGGCCACGAGGCGGGCCTGGGCCGAGGCGGGATCGCCCCCGCCCGAGGCGGCGGCGCCGGCCACCAGCCGGGCGAGCTTGCGCTCATAGGCGAGACAGCCGGTGGCCAGGGCCAGCGAGCCGCCGATGAGACCGAGCGCCCCGGCCGTGCCGATCGTCGAGAGGCCGACCACCGCGCCGATCGGCAGCGTGACCCCGGCGACGAGGGTGGCGACCCGCACGCGGTCGTGGTTGCGCTGCGCCCGCTCGAGGTCCACCCCGACCGCTGCGTAACGCTGGGCGTCGCGGGGCAGGTCCGGGTCCTGGGCCGCGGCGTCGAGCTCGTCCTCCGCCGCGGCGGCCGCTTCCGCCGCGCGGAAGAGCTCGTCGCCGCTGCGCGACGCGAGGCCCACGATCCAGTGGTCGGTCGGTACGGTGACCGCCAGCGCCCGCGCCTCGACCCACATGGCCTGAGCCAGCCGCTCCGGGCTGAGCTCGGGCCGGCGCAGCAGGTCGACCGCGCCCGAGGGCGTGCGGAACGCGGCGCTCACATCGGCGCCGTGGTCGACGTCGACCACCACTTGACCGCCCCCATAGGGGCGGAATGCGGCGAGGTGCTCACCGGTGTCGAGCTGGAGCTCGAGGTGCACGCCGCAGAGCGAGGTGCGCAACGATTCGATGAACCAAGAAGCGACGGACTGGCGGGCCGGCCGGGCCAAGCCGGTCACCACCGTGAGCTTCGGATGCAGGTCCCACGCCACGACGGTCCGGTCTTCGGCCTCGATCGCCAGGCGTTCGAGCTTCACCAGCCAAGTATCGGCTGGGCTGATGCCGCCTTGAGCGTTCGCCCATGACGGTTTCGAGTCTGTGGACCCTCCGGCGGCCCGAAACGGGCTGGGAACGAGCCGCCGCGCGGCTATGCTGTCCGGCGCACCACGGATCGGCCTCTGCGGCTCGCCGCCGAGGCTTTCGGTCCGGCCCCCTTAGCTCAGTCGGCAGAGCGTTTCCATGGTAAGGAAAAGGTCGTCAGTTCGATTCTGACAGGGGGCTCGCCGGTCACGGCACATGCCGGTCCAATGGCGGCGTAGCTCAGACGGTTAGAGCACTCGGCTCATAATCGAGGGGTCGTCAGTTCGAATCTGACCGCCGCCACACACCGAAACGCTGGGGCCAACGCAGGCGTGCGCCGCGTTGGCCCCGCGTGCCGATGCCGCCTGCCTGGGCAAACACCGTGGCCGGGCAGGCGCGCCCGCGCCCGCTAGCATGGCTGGTCGGTCACTCACCACCGCCGCACGAGAAGGAGCCCTCGCGAATGGCCAAGGAGAAGTTTGAGCGGACGAAGCCCCATTTGAATGTGGGGACGATGGGTCATATTGACCATGGGAAGACGACGCTCACTGCGGCGATTACGAAGGTGTTGGCTGAGCAGGGTTCTGGGG
>JBJXGF010000171.1:0-8796 GCA_046153015.1 Acidimicrobiales bacterium
GTGAGCTGCCCTTCAGGCCCGTTCTTCGGCCGATTGTTGGTTGTGGGCAAGCATCGCGGCTTGGGTTCGGTCGCGAGCGCCGAGCTTTCGGAGGATGCTCGAGACGTGGGTCTTCACGGTTCGATAGCTGATGTAGAGGAGCGTTGCGATCTCCTCGTTGGAACGTCCTTCGGCGACATGCCGCAGCACCTCGCGCTCTCGCGGGCTCAGCTCGGGATGGAGACCCAGCCGGCCCGGTGTCCGGCTGGTCGGTCCCATCCCGATGTCCGCCGCGAGGGCTTCGGCCAGCAGATGTTCGGACACCCCGCTCTCAGGGACCGCCTGGAGGTGGGCCATGGCGCGCTGGGCTTCCACGACGAACGGCGGGCAGCCAAGCGTGTGACTGCGGCGGAGGGTCTCGTTCAACAACGCGGCAGCGTCGGCATGACGTCCGGCGGCCAGGGCGGCGACGGCCGCAGGGTGGGCGACCAGACCGAAGAACGGAGCGACGTTGCCAAGCAGGAGGTGGTGGAACGGCATGAGGTCTTCGTAGAGGACGGCCGCGCGTCGGCTGTCGCCGAGGCGCCAGCAGGCGAGGGCGGCCATGCCCGTGCCCATAAGGAACCACTCGTTGCGGGGTAGCTGATTCGTGGCCCCGGGGCCTAGCGCTCGGGCGAGGTGCTTCCGGGCAAGGTCGTCCTGACCGTTCTCGGCTTCGGCCAGCGCGGCAGCGATGTACCACACCGGCGCGCTTCCCGTGTCACCGGCAAAGGCGAGGAGGTCCTGGGGGAACCTCGCCGTCGAGCCTGTCCAGCGTGCGAGTGCGAAGCGCTGCATCAACGCCATCTGCGCGGTGTGGAAGCTGTCGAGGTGCTCACTCAGCTCCACCACCCGTCTGTTCAGACGACGCGCCGAGCGGAAGTCGCCACGATGGAGCATGCGCATCGCTCGCAGAAGCGGGGGGTAGGGCAGGAACAACGCCTCTTGCCAGCGGTGGACGAGGCGTTCAAACCGCTCTATCTCGTCGTCTGCATCTTCCAACGCTCCCAGCTCGACCAGGCTCAGGATCCGTTGGCGCATGGCATCGAGCACGACGTCACGGCGCTGCAGGATCAGCGCGACGCCGGCCAGCCTCGTGCAGGCCTCGGCGGCCTCGGCGGCGTGGCCCGGGCCGCCTGCCAGCACCCGGCGGGCGAAGGCCACTCGCATCCGGCCGTCGTCGTCAGCACGATCCAGCGCCTCGTCGGCCCGGTCCAGCCACAATCTGGCGTCGGGTCCGCCGCTGTACCACGTGGCTCTGGCCAGCGCCGCTGCGAGCGACGCCCGATTCGGTGAGCACGCGGGCTGCGAGTTCATGGCCCGCAGGAGAAGTTCCGCCGACGGGTCGGCCTGCTCGGAGCGGACGCCGCCTTCCATCAGGCACGCGTCCTCGTAACCCAAGGCGGCGGCGGCGAGGAGGTCGGCATCGATGGCGATGACCGAAGCAGCTTCGAAGTGGGCCTGCGCGGCGGCGGGCCGACCGGCGCGAAGGGTGGCCCGGCCCAGCTCCACCAACAGGTAGGGCCGCTCAGCCTCGGTGGCCAGGCTCACGGCCTCCTCGAGATGGCGTGCGGCGTCGCTGTGGGCGTTCACGTTTGACGCATGTCGCGCGGCCCTCTCCCACGCGGACAGCGCCGCGGATCGCAGGGAGCCGTACACCCGCGCCGCGAACGTGAGGTGCAGCGCGATCGACCAGAGGTCGTCGCTGCTGCCCAGTTCAGCCAAGGCGCGGGCGGCGGCTGCTTCGAGATCGGCTCGACGGGTCGGCAGGAGGCGCTCGAGGATGGCCTGACGCACAAGGGCGTGGCGAAATGCGAAACCGTCCGGCACATCCTGCAGCAACCCGACCTGGATCGCCCTGGTCAGGTCGCCAGGGGCGCTGGGATCGGTGCAAACGGCCGCGAGGATGTCGAGAGAGCCCCGGCGGCCGATGACGGCAGCCGCCTCGATCGCGTGACCGGCCTCGGCGCCGAGGGCGGCGAGCCGGCTCGCCACGATGGACTGCACCGAGGGCGGGACGTGCAGCGTGCCAAGCCTGCCGGAGATCCCACCGACCTGGCGGAGCACTTCGGTGACCAGGAAGGCGTTGCCGCCGGTCGCCGCGACCACCTGACGTGCGGTCTCGCTGCGGCCCTTGCCGGGCTCCAAGAGCTCGACGACATCCTCGAATCGCAGCGGGCCGAGATCGAGTCGCAAGCAGTTCGGGCTGCGAATCGCTCCCGTGAGCGCCACGGACGTGTCGGATTCCGCCTCCTCAGGGCAGAAAGACCCGATCAGGAGAACGCTAGAGGAAACGGTGATCCTGGCGAGATAGGAGAAGAACTCGACGGACGCCCGATCAGCCCAGTGCAGGTCATCCAGGAGGATCACCAGAGGCGAAGCCATCCTGCCAACGTCGAGGAACAGTCGAGACAGTCGATGGTGCAGCGCCAGGCGGCTGGACGGATGCACTGTGGGCGGACCGGTATTGGCCATCTGGCCGAGAAGATCCCGGGACTCGTGGTTGCTGAACAGCTCGAGACCGGCAGATGAGGCGCTGGCCAGCGTCTCAACCATCGTGCGCCACATCCAGAACGGGGGTGTTCCGTCCGCGTCGAACGCCCGGCCCCGCAGGATCGTCGCACCCATTGCGACAGCCTGATCGGCGTACTCCTCGAGCAGTCGGCTCTTCCCGGATCCCTGTTCCCCGGCAACGACCACCGACCACCCCCGACCGGTGCGTGCTTCGCCGGACGCGGACTCCAAGATCGAGAGCTCACGTTCCCGGCCGACGAACGGCAGGTGGAGACCGGGCGTCCATCCGTCAGATGGGTGGCCCGGCCCGTCGGCGCCAGCACTCATCGACAGCTCCTCCGGCTTCCACCGAGCGCCGGGCGATGTTCGAATCGCACGCCCTGTGCTGGACAGCGCAGGCTAGCCGCGCAACGGTCGCGCAGGCGCGCCCGAATACGTCCCGGGACCGATGCGCAAAGGCACCTGGTCGTTCATGCTAGGCGCATCTCCGCCGCGATCTTCATAGCGAGGTTCAAATGGATTGGCGTCCTCTGTTTACGATGCAGCACGGCCACGTGCACTCGGCTCAATTGGCCCAGGTTCCCTTCTCCTACCAGGATCTGCTGCTACAGGGGCTTGTTGGCGGCCACGTTGTTTGCACATGGGTCGGCGGTGTTGGGTGCGGCTGGTTAGGCATCGTTGTTTGCGGTTGCTATTCGCGGGTGAGTTCGGCGGCGGCCTTCTTTGCTGCGGTGTCGTCGACGAGGTCTTTGCCGGCGGAGGCGGTGGCGATAAGGGCGGCGGTGGCGGCGTTGTTTAACTGTCGTGGGAGGCCGTTGGCGACGCGGTGGAGTCGGCTGATGGCATCGTCGGCGAAGATTGGGTCTTCACGTCCGGCGAGGGCCATGTGGTGTTTGAGGTATCCGGCTGTTTCTGCGAGGTCGAGTGGTTTCAGTTGGTAGCGGATCGCGATTCGTTGATCGAGCGCCGCGAAGATTCCCATGCGTAACTGTCGGGCGAGGGTTGGCTGGCCGATCAGCAGCCCGGCGAATGGGCTGGTGGAATCCATGTTGGCGTTCGTCAGTAGTCGGAGTTCTTCCAGTTGTTCGGGTGTCAATAGGTGGGCTTCGTCAACGATGATGACGGGTCGCCGGTGTCGTTCGGTTTCTTCGTTCGCGAGCAGTGTGGCGGCTTGGGCCATGACTTCAGCTTTATGGAATCGTGGGGTGGCGCCGAGCGCTGACACGATCGTGACGTAGAGACCTCGTGTTCCGAACGCGGGGTTGGGTATGTAGATGATGTGGTGGCGTGTCGGGTCCAGCCCAGCGACCGCAGCGCGAACGGCGACGGTCTTTCCTGCGCCGACTTCACCGGTGAGGACACCGAGCGCGGATTCCTGAACGCAGTGATGGATCCGTGCGACCGCTTCGGCGTGGGCGTCACGAACGAATAGTTGGTTGGCGGGGATGTTCTTGCCGAACGGTGTGTGCGTGAACCCGAAATGTGTGACCCAAGGGGTGGTCATCACGCGACCTGCCCGTCGGTGTCCGTGCTGTTGGTGGTGTAGTCCTCGATGTTGAATAGGGGAATGTCGCGGTAGTGGATTGTGCCGATGGTGTCGTCTTCGTGCGCGGCTTGGACCATGCCGAGGTAATCGATCCCCGTCGCCTCGACGGGAGGTCGCTCCGCTTGAGGAACACGTTTCGCGACGTGTCGGGCGATAGTAAAAGGTGTCGCCACGCCGGCGGGTCTGTCACCGAGGTAGACGTCTAATCGGGTGAGGTTCTCCGGGTCGTAGCGGATCTCGATGCGTTGACCCACCAGCGCGGGGTCAACGGCGTAGGTGTTGCCCTCGACACTGATCGTCGCGGTGCGAGTTACCTTCCGGTTGGCGGACCACCGGAACGCGTCGATCAACCGGTCAGGGGCCGGATGAACTGGGCTGCCGCCGGCGTGCCACCGGTCGATCGGGGTTTGTTCCGTTTCTTTGTGGATGCGCCGGTTCGCGACGCTTTCAGCCCAGGCTTCGAACCGGTCGTTCAACACATCGAAACTGTCGATGCCGGTGTGTTCAATCTCGGTGAGGAACCGGTCTCGGATGTAACGGTTCAATCGTTCCTGTTTCCCGCGCCCTTCAGGCGAATACGGTTTCGAATGCACCAACCGCACCCCGAGCACCGCGCATGTTCTTGACAGCATCGCGTTCGAGAACGGTGCACCATTATCGCAATACAATACTTCAGGCAGTCCGCGTCGAATGATCGCGTGTCGGAACACGTCTTGACCAGCGCGGGTGTTTTCGACGGGCATGAACCGGCCGTGGACCAACAACCGGGAATGGTCATCCACGATGAGGAACAGGCGGGCCCGGACCGAGGCGGCGGTCTTGGGGAACGGAACGAACGGACCGACGAGCACATCAGTGATCCACCGTTCGTTCGATCGTTCCGCCTCATAACGGCCGAACACTTTCGGTTCCGCTGCGAGCGCGGCGCGGTGCAACCCGCGACGTCGTAGTTGAGCGCGTACGGTGCGTTCAGCCATCCGCACGCCGTGACGATGCCAGATGATGTCCACGATCTGAGCCGCTGAGCGGACTGGGACCTCGATCCGCAAGGCGGCCGCGACGTCAGCTAACTCCGGATGGGACCGAACAATCCCGGTGTCCCCACGCTGCTGGGGCCCCAATCCGTCCAGCCCATGCTCACGCCATGCCCGCAGCCACCGATCAACCGTGGACCGTGAGTAGCGACGTTCGGTCCCGTCCGGGTGGGTATGGGCACGCCCAGCGATCCGGCGCACGATATCGCCTCGTTCCGCGCCGGTCAGACGCGCCGGCAACGCTTCCGCGATCACCGCGTAGCGGTGCAGGGCGACCTGTTCACATATCTCGTTGTTCATCATCGGTTCCTTTGTCCAACACCCCACCAAATGGGGATGGAGGGATGAAACGACGATTGCCGAACACACGCCACGGCGGATCGGTGTTGGTCGTGATCAACTCCCCGCCGCACACCACAGACACAAACGCCCACAACAATCCCGTCCGCATCTCGTGACGTGCGAACGCCGCCCGATGCGCCCAACCCATCGCCGCGATCGCCGCCGCGGACAGCCCCGAAGGCCATCTCGCAGGGATCGTCCCTCCGAGCTCCACCGTCAACGCCGCGAAACCCGACCACAACAACGACGCCCTCGCCGTGAACCGACGCACCCACCCGCGCACCGTCGTGAACGGCACATCCAACCAGCGAGCCGCCCAACCAATCGACACCCCCGACGAAACATCAGCGAGCGCCTGGCCGATTGTCTCGACCACGTCCAACCGACCGACAACCAAGAAACCCGGTATCAGCGCGTGGGACACCCGACAGCCCGAGCAACGAGCCCGCACGACCCATAACCGATAACACTGACCCTCAGCCCGAACCGATCGCTCATACCCCGCCCAGAACACCATCGGCACCGCGCATGACCCACACGACGGCCGCGGAACCAAGACCTCACGACCAGCGGCCACGTAACTCTCGACAGAGGACGGACACGGCCATACCATGACCACGGGTGCTACCGACACCCTTCCGGACCCCTCCCCGGCGAGCGTCAACTCGCCGAACCGGGAGGGGTCCAACAAGTTTTCAGGACACCCAACCCTCCCAGCTACCCAACCCCATCAGCAAACATCGTCGCCGAACAGACCCCCACCATCGTCAAATAATCAGGCCGCCAACAGGGCTCACTGAAGCGCAGATCCGTCTCGTGGCGGAGCAGGGTCAAAACTCCATCGCGTGGTTGCTTTGGCACATCGCGCGCTGCGAGGACGCGGCTATCAATGTGGTGATCAATAACGGTAATCAGGTACTCGACGACGGCTGGTGCAACAAGCTGCAGATCCAGCGGCAGGACATCGGAACAGGTATGACCGTGGCTGAGGTGATGGATCTGAGCGCTGGTATCGACATCGACGCCCTGCTCGGGTACCGCCTCGCCGTCGCTCGCCGTACCAATGAGGTGGTGGAGCGGCTCGATGACCGTCGACTTGAGGACGCGGCCATGACCGACCCGGAGGTCCAGCGACTTCACGACCTGGAGCTGTTCGGCTCGAACGCGGCGTGGGTCGCCGAGTTCTGGCAGGACAAGCCGATCCTGTGGTTCTTGTGGCTGGCCACTGGCCACTGCTACGCCCACCTGGGCGAAGGCCTGACGGTGCGGTCCCTCGCTGGGTCGCCCCGCTCCCGTTGAAGGCCGCAAGGCGCGCAGCCGATCCATCACCTATCCCGGAAGGGGACCATATTGGACACCGATGCAACTCGACGGAAACAACTTCGCCAGACGGCTATCGCGTACTTCGCCGGACTGCGCCAGAAAGACTTGAATCGCATTCCCTACGCTGACACGGTCGCGCTGCGCGCGCCCCTGACTCCGGGTGGAATGAGCCAAGCCCTGCACGGCCGGGAGCAGTTGCGGGACGAGTGGTGGGCTCCGCTCCCAACCCGCCCGTTCAACTCTATGTTGCTGATCGATTCGAGGTCGACGACGCGGGGGAAATAGTGCTGTGGCTGAACCGGTGCGGGTCGAGCTGAGCGATGACGTGGCCGAGGCTGTGCGTAGCGTGGCGAACCGCACCGGTAGGTCCGAGGTCGAAGTGGTCGAACTCTTGGTGCGCCATTTCGTCGCGCCATCGATCCTCGACCGCTTGTGGGGCCTACCGGGCAACGGCTCGCCGAGCAGTGCAATCGACCACCGTCATGACACGCCGTTGATCCAGCCCACGCACTCAAGCCGCCACCAACACCTCAAGTCGCGGCAGGGCTCGCTCCGCGCCGGCCTCGAGGCCGGTTGAAGAGGACCGCGTTAAGGGCCCAACTCGCTCAACGCGAAAGGCCCTCGACGAAGGAGATGCAGTCGGGACGTCGTTCGCCAACGAGCCACCTCCCCTCCCCCGCCCGACACCCTCGTCGCGAGGGGCCGATGCGACGGGCTCGTCCATGAGTACCGACAGGCTGCCTGACCAGCCACGACCGAGTGCTGGGCACCCACACCACCGAGTCGGTCACAGACCGAGAGCGTTTCGCAGGATCTCGTCGATCGCATCCCTACTCACGGGATCAAGCCGACCGAGGCGCTCCACCAGACGAGCGACCGACACCGCTCGGACCTGCTCAGCTTGGAACGCCGTCGGCACAGCCAAACCAGTGTCGTCGTCTGGTTCTACAACGACATGTAAGGGCACCGGCCGAATCGTTGACGTCCCCGGCACCACAATCACCATCCTCAAGTTCGGATGGTGCATCCGGTCATCAGACACAATCAACGCCGGACGGCGGAAGGCCTGCTCTGGATCCTCAGGATCGGCGCCAAAATCGACTGACCAGACGTCTCCTCGAGCAATCCCCCGTTCAGCGTTCATCCAGACCATCCGCGGACGCAGCGGCCATCTGCTGACTCTCGGACCGATAGTCAGCAACCTCTGAAGGACTCAGCGCGTCGAGCGCATCTCGAACCGACGACCACCACTCGTCACGACCAAGCCGATGCACGGCATCCGTCACGACTTCGAGCATCGTCGTGCCTCGCTGCTCAGCGATCCGGGCGATCTGATCCCGCAACTCACTGGGAACTCGCAACGTAGTCGTCTTCGAAGGCGCCATATCAGTAGCCTAGCACGGCTATCACGCAAGCGATAGCCGTGAACCCCCGAGAGGCTGTGGGTGCCAATTAGTCGGCGACAGGCGTTTGAGTGCGCCGTGTCCAGCGGGCGTCCCTGGCGAGTGGCGCAGTCCCTCCCGACCCCGGCGCCGGCGTTGACGGGCTGGTTCTCATCGGTGGGCTTTGTCCGTGTCCGACCATCGGGTGAGCGGACCCGCCCGAACCAACGAGTTTGCCGGTGCCCGCCTTGTTCAGGCCTGAACAGCCGACTCGTTCAGACCTGAACGTCACCTCAACACGCCGTTGAGCTGGCCCGTTCAGGTCCGCGTTGAGGCCTGTGTGTTTCCCTACCGGCGCCCGGTTCTGCCGGCCGGGCACGTCTGACTCGCCGCCCGGTTCGAGGCCACCAACGGTGCTGACGGGCTGCCAGTGGTCCGTATCGGCCGGCTGCTGCGCGTACCCCGCGCTGTGCTGGAGGCGTGGGCGGGGGCCGAGCTCACCGCCCCCACCGCCCCAGTGCCGTGCGCAGCAGCACCGCTTGTCGCCCCACCACCAACCACCCCACCCGCACCCGCACCTGTCGAACGTGCTGCCCGACCTTCCCGCCCCCACCGAAGCGAGCAGCCCCGCCTGCCG
>JBJXGF010000053.1:0-9161 GCA_046153015.1 Acidimicrobiales bacterium
GATCTTCGCTTGACCTGATCGCCCCGGCCGTCGGGCGCCAGCCCGTCTTTTCATCAAGCCGTGATGCTAAGATGACCGCGGTGCGCACGACGATCAGCATCAGCGACGAGCTGTTCCGGGCGGTGAAGGTGGAGGCGGTCCGCACCGGCCGCACGATCGGCCAGGTGGTCGAAGACGCCTTGCTGCTCGCGTTCGCGCGGGCCGCCGCCCCCGAACCGGCGCCGCCGCTGCCCACGTTCGGGGAGCGCGGCCTGCAGCCCGGCGTGGAGCTGTCGAGCAACCCCGCGCTGGCCGAGGTGATGGAGCGCGGGACGCCGCTCGATGCTCGCCGTTGACGTGAACGTGCTCGTCTACGCGCACCGAGCCGACGCGGAGCGCCACGACGAGTACCGCGGCTGGCTCGAGTCGGCCCGCTCCGGGGACGAGCCGCTCGGCCTCAGCCATCAGGTGCTGGCCGGCTTCGTCCGCGTGGTGACCCACCCGAACGTGTTCTACGAGCCGACGCCCCTGCCGGACGCGCTGGCGTTCGTCGACGCGCTGACCGCCTCCCCAGCCGCGGTCCCGCTCGTGCCGGGCCCCCGCTGCTGGCCCCTGTTCAGGCGGCTCTGCGCCGACACCGAGGCTCGCGGCAACGCGGTGCCCGACGCCTATCTCGCCGCCCTCGCCCTCGAGCACGGCGCCGTCTGGGTCACCGCCGACCGGGGCTTTGCCCGCTTCCCCGAGCTGCGCACCCGCCACCCGCTCGGCTGAGGCGCTTCCGGCGGGGGAGCTCTAAGCAGTCCGCGAGCGCTGCGAGGGCTCGGCAGATCTCGTTCGCGTCCTCGATGCCGAGCTGTCCGACGCGTTCGGTCAGGAAGCTGCGGTGTTCCAGCCCCAGACAACACCGCCGCCGCCAAGGCCTCAAGCGTCGGGCGGGGACGGCCGTAACGAGGGTGCGACCGAACCCAGTACGGGGGCGCCCCATGACCACACGATCCCGCGGCGCCTCGTGCGCCCCGACACGCCGAGCCCAGATCGCCAGCTTCGCCTATTGGGGCGCCGGCGGCGGATGGGTGGCGCTCCACGCCGCCGGCGCCCTCGGGCCTCTCGAGGCCGTGACGTTCGCTGGGCTTGCCGCGGTCACGTTGGCCGCGACCGTCTTCGGGGTGCGCCGTCACCAGCCCTCGGTGCGCTGGCCGTGGCGAATGATCGCGTTCTCCATGGCGGGATTCCTGGTCGGCGGCGCGCTGCGGGAGCAGTACCACACGCTGGGAGACCTCACGAGCGGCCGCTCGCTGCTGCCCGACCTGTTCACGCTGCCGGGCTACATTCTGTTCGCCGCCGGCCTGTGCGGGCTGCTGCGAGCCCGCCGCCTGGGCCGGGCGAACGACGTGGACGCGCTGCTCGACGGCACGGTGGCCGGCCTCGCCGCGCTCACGCTCGCCTGGCTGTTCCTCGTGAACCCGGCCCTCTATAACGAGAGCGCGCCGCTGTCGGTGCGGCTGTCGCTCGCCTGCTACCCCCCGATGTCGGTGTTCTTCGTCATCATCACCGCACGGCTCGCGTTCTCCTCGCCCGGCGCCCTGACGCCGTCTCACCGGGCGCTGCTCAGCGCCATGACCATGATGCTGCTCGGCGACCTCACCTACACGCTGGTGGAGACCCACATCCTCGCCGCGCCGCGCAACCTGATCGACGTTCCCTACGCGTTCGCCTATCTCGCCTTCTCCTTCAGCGCGGCGCATCCGTCCATGCGTCAGCTCTCCGAGCCGGCCGCCCGCCCGCGTCCCGGCGCCAGCCGCGGCCGACTCGTTCTCGTGGCCGTCGCCCTCGGTATCCCCGCCGCCGTGAGCCTGACCCGCGAGGACATGCGCGGCAGCGACCGCGCCGTGCTCGCCGCCTGCATCGTGCTGCTCACCGTCGCTGCGGTCTGGCGGGTCATCCGGGCTCTTCACGCCCACGCCGCCGCCGAAGCGCGCTCGGCCCATCAGGCCACGCATGACGCGCTGACCGGTCTGCCGAATCGGCTGCTCCTCACCGAACGGCTGAGTCAGGCGCTTCACGCCGCCAACGAGAGCGGCTCCCGGGTCGCTGTGCTGTTCCTCGACATAGACCGGTTCAAGCTGGTGAACGACTCGGCCGGCCACAGCATGGGCGACGAGCTGCTCGTAGCCGCGGTTGACCGCATCACCGCCGCCCTCCGACCCAGCGATCTCCTGGCCAGGATCGGCGGCGACGAGTTCATCGTCATCCTCGACGATGTCGGCACCGCGGCGAACGCGATCGGCATCGCCGAACGCATCCGGCTCGCGTTCCACCCGCCGTTCACCATCCGCGGCGTCGACATCTACTCCTCGGCGAGCATCGGCATCTCGATATCAGACCATGCCGACGAGACGACCGAGGAGATGATCCGCGACGCCGACACCGCCATGTACCAGGCGAAAGACGCCGGCCGGGACGCCCTCGCGGTCTTCGACGCCTCGATGCGGGACCAGGTCGCCGACCGGCTGGCGCTCGAGCATGACCTCCACAACGCGCTCGGCGGCCACCAGCTCCACGTTCACTACCAGCCCATCGTCCGGCTGCCCGACGGCACGGTGGACGGGTTCGAGGCGCTGATCCGCTGGACCCATCCGACCCGGGGCAACATCCCTCCGCTCGCGTTCGTGCCGCTCGCCGAGGAGACGGGCCTGATCGTGGAGATCGGCCGATGGGTCCTGTCCGAAGCCTGCCGGGCCATCAGCCTGTGGCGGCGGATGACGCCCGGCGGCGAGCACCTCACCATGGCGGTCAACCTCTCGGTCCGCCAGCTGCAGTCCTCACAGCTGGTCGCCGATGTGGCCTCCGCCCTCGAGGCGAACGGCCTGCCCGCCGACGCCCTCTGCCTCGAGCTCACGGAATCGCTCTTGATGGAGAATCCCGACGCCGCCTCACAGGTGCTGCAGGCGCTGCGCCGACTGGGCGTGAGGCTCTCGATCGACGACTTCGGCACCGGCTACTCCTCGCTCGCCTACCTGCATCGCTTTCCGGTCGACCAGGTGAAGATCGACAAGTCGTTCGTCGACGGGCTCACGGCGATGACGACCTCGGAGAGCAGCCTCGTGGCCGCGATCATCGCCATGGCCGAGGCGCTCGGCATGAAAACCGTCGCCGAGGGCGTCGAGACGGCCGAACAAGCAAGCCAGCTCGCCGCCCTCGGCTCGACTCGGGCCCAGGGCTACCTCTACTCGCGGCCGTTGCCCCCCGAGGACATTCCCGCCGCGCTTGAACACATCGGCGTCAACACGGTCAGCCGCGGCCGCCGCTCGATGGCGTTTCGCTGATGGGCGACGGGGCTGAGTCGCGAAGCCACGCCGCGAGCCCTCGACGGCTCCATTCGGGGGGAGACACAACGGGCTCGAGGTGCTCCCCGTAGAACACCGTGGCGCACAGGTTGGGGTCCTTGGCCTCAAGGCGCTCGATCCAGGACTTCACGCCGGCCCAGACCGGCAAGCTCGTGGAACCCATGTACATCTCGGCGCCCACTCCGGGAAGCTGCTCGAACCCACTTGCCAGGCGGTGCTGCAGGAGCCGGAGCACGGCGAGATCGAGAATCGCGAGGAACGCCATGGCCCCACAGAGCCGAGCCGTGGTGCAGATGCCCTGGTAGAGCGCCAGGCTCACCAGCTGCTTGCGATAGCCGGGGAGCACCGCCAGGCTCGCCACATCCCAGGTGGCCGACAGCTCGATCCCCGTCGAATTTCTGAACCACCCCGCGGAAGCGGTCACACCCCAACGGGAACGCAAGTCATGCAGCGACTTCGGCTCCTCGCTTCCGGGGAGGATCAGCCTTGCCGCCCCGACTGCGAGGGATCGCGCCTCGTCGACCACGCACACGAAGCGGCTCTGGGGTTCGTAGCCGCGGTACTCGTGATCCAGCTCGGCCCCGGTGAGGCCGAAGCGCTCCTCAAACACCTCAGCCTCGACCCGCCGGGCAGCCGTCCACCGGGGGTCGGTCGGCGAGAGCAGGTGGGTGCTGAACGGCGCGCTCGCCGACGTCTTCCGACGCGTGGGGGACGCCCCGGCCGCTATCCGTGGCTCGTTGCTTCGCGCCGGGCCCACCAGCCGAGCACCTCGGCCGAGCCAGGCCGGTGCAGGGCTCCCGGTTGGAAAAGTCATACGTGCGGTACATACTATGCCCCCGAGCGCTGTACGGCGTCACCTCAGCACAATCGGTGGGTGACCGAGGCTCGGCGGGGCCCGGGCTTCGGTGCCCCGTCCGCCCTGCACGGTCCGTTCGGCCGACCGCACCACGGCGCCCTCCGGTGTCGCGATCACGAGATCAGGATCGGCTGCCCGCCTGGCACGGGCAGCCGGGGATGCGAACGGGGATCTCGACCAGCGACGGTCCCGCTCCTCCTGGGGGTGCGATCGCAATGGAGAAGTTGACGGCGAAGAGGCTCTGCCGGTGACCTTTGCCGGTCCCGAAGGCGACGCTGGTCGGAGCGTCCAGCCCGTCGGCGGCGGTGGCGAGGGTGTCGACCGAGCCGTCCCGGTTGACGCGGACGACTGCGTTCACGCCCGGGGCGGCGACGTACACGCCCCCGTGCACGTCGAGCGCGATGCCGTCAACCGAGTACTCAAGGGGCAGCTCTGCGTAGACCGCCGGCTCACCGGGAGCGCCGCCCTTGAGGACCGGAATCGTCACGAGCAGCGCCGTTTCCGTGACGCCGACGTACACCACGCCCTGGCGCACGGCTATGCCGTTCGCGCCGAGGGGAACGCCGAATCCGCCGCTGCCGTCCCCTGCGAGCAGTGGATGCACGAGCCAGGACTCGGCGACGCCGCCCGGACGGACCCGCCAGACGGCGCCGAGGACGATGTCGGTGATGTACATCGTTCCTCGTCGGTCGAACGCGATCGAGTTCGGGAAGACCATGTTCTCGGTGCCGGGCACCCGCACCTCGGATCCGGTGCGCCGATCGAACCGCCACACGCCTCGCGCCTGCGGATTCATCGACATCACCGCTCCATAGACGTTGCCCGGCGCGTCCACCGCCAAGCCGATGAGCCCGATGTCGCCCTCGAGAAGGCCGGACACGGCGCCAAATGGTTCGGCCGCTTGGGCGCCGGGGGCCACCCGCACCAGCTGACCGAGCGGAGAAAGGCTCACGAACACGTTCCCGACGTTGTCCACGGCCACGCCCTCGGGCAGTTGGCCGGCGTCGGGATCGAACGCGACGATCGTCCGCGTGGAGGAGCGGGTGGACGCCGCAGCCGTTTCAGCAGAGCCGAAGGCGGCCAGCAGAAACGCCAATACAGCCGCTAACCAATAGGTTCGTTTCATGACCATTCCGTCTCCCAATAGCGCGGCTGTGGCGATCGGGAGATCGCTCTCAGCTGTGATCCGCGCCGCCCAGGGCGCAAAGACTCGCGAAGGATCGGCGGTTCAACCCGAGATCATGCGCTGACCGATGGCGAAGGCGCCGCCCGCGCCCTTGGGCACGAGAACCCGCGCCCCCGCGGTGTCGCCGCTGATCGTGAACAGCAGGAGGCGATCCGCGCCGTCGTGGGCGAGGAGCCACGCTCCGTCGGGCGACCAGGCGGGCTGGCCTACCTCCCAGAGGTTGGACCGGCCCTTCGATGTCCACACGGTTCGCACGCCGGCCGCGTCGGCGAGCTCCATCCGCACGACGCCGTCCTTGGAGATGGTCCGCACGGTGCGCCCGCCGGATGTCGCCAGCGTGGCGGGGTCAGGCGCCGGCGGCAGGTCGGTGACCGCCAGGTCCGTCGTCGCGCCCGTCGCCGGGTCGACCAGCACGTGCCACGGCGCCCGCTCCTCCCAGCCCTTCTCCTTGTCTGCGTGCTGGCCGGGGTCGACGATCTCGACTTGGCCGTCGGTCCACGAAAGCTGCTCGACGAGATGGGTGTTCGGGCTGGCGCAGACGGGGAGGCGGCGGCGGATCTCGCCGCTGGCCGACGCCAGATGCACGCACCAGCCCCCGTCGTCGCCCGGGCCGATGTAGGCCACGGTTCCCTGCAGAGACGCGTCGGGCTGCTCGGCCAAGGACGGGAACGAGGGCGCCTCCAGCCGCGTCCCTGCGTACACGGCGATGACGACGGCCGCCGCCGCCACAACCGCGCCGAACCCGATGCCCGCGAACAGCCAACGTCGAGATCGCGAGGCCGTCTTGGCGCCAACGGCGTTGCCCATCGAAGCTCCTGTCCGGGCGCATCGTGGTGGGCGTTCGGGGAGCACCGACAGGGCAGAAGGTCACCAACCCCACGGGCGGCCCCGCGCCGGCCCAACGCCGCCCGCTACCCTCCGGCGGTGCGCATCACGACCATCGACCACCTCATCGTGCCGGTGGCGGACCTGGCCGCCGCGGCGGCGCCGTTCGAGCGCCTCGGCCTCAACCTCACGCCGCCCATGCACCATGCCGGGGCGGGCACCTCCAACCGGGTCTTCTTCGTGGGCAACGAGGCCACCGAGTTCTACGTGGAGCTGCTCGCCGGCGGCGGCGAACGGGGCGAGGTCCGGCTCATGCTGCAGGTCGACTCGGCCGACGCCGCCGCCGAGGCGCTGGCCGAGGCCGGCATCCGCTGCGACCGTCGCGAGGTCTACCGGGACGACAGCTCGCTGATCGGCAGCGTGGTCAACCCCCGCACCCGGGCCGCCGGCTGCGGGGTCGGCCTCATCGAGTACGACGCCGACCGCCTCGAGCGGGTCGCCGGCCACCGCGCCGCCGGCCGCTTCGAGCACGAGCTCGAGCTGCGCCGCCTCGACCACCTGGCCGTGATCACCGCCGACCTCGACGCCACCGCCCGGTTCTGGGCCGAGGTGCTGGGCGTGCCCGTGGCCGGGGAGGTGACCGGGCGGGGCATGGTGATCCGCCAGCTCCGCATCGGCGACGCGGTGCTCGAGCTCGTCGGCGCCGACCGGCCGCCCGGGCTCGTGCCGATGGCCGCGTTCGAGGTGGCCGACCTCGACGCCGCGGCGGCGCACGTGCGGGCCAGGGGCGTGGCGATCGAGGACCCCGCCCCCAGCGTGCTCCCCGCCAGCCGCGTGGCCCGCTGCTCGCCCGACGGCCGCTTCACCCTGCAGCTCATCGAGTGGGGTCCCGGGATACGGTCGGGGCCGTGATGGTCTCGGACCTGCGCCACTTCCTCGACATGCCCGACGACGCGCCGGCCCCGGCCCGACGACTCGCCGCCCAGCTGGCCATGATCGTGCGGGCCGCGACCGCGGGCGACACCGGCGCCGGCTGGGTCAGCGCGCTCCCCTGCCCCCGCCGACCCGGCCGCCGGCCCTGCATCGGGCACATCGCCCTGAACCGGACCGACATCCCCGCCTCGATCCGCTGGCAGTGCACCCACTGCGGCGACGAGGGCATCGTCAGCGGTTGGCTGAGCTCGGCCTACGACCTCCGCCAGCTCCGCGCCCAACCGGTGGTGGAGAAGACGCACCACGTGGTGATCTCCCCCGAGACCGCCGCCGCGCTGCGCTCGCTCCTCGTGCTCGACCTACCCGGCGAACGGCTCGTCTGGCGGGCGCGCATCACCGGCGGCCACATCCTGCTCACTGCCACCGCCGCCGAGTTCGAAGACCTCCTCGGCTACATCGCCGCCGAGGCCAACCACGAACCCAACAAGCGCCGCCAGAAGCAGCTCGACGCCGCGTTCCACGCGCTCCTCGCCGCCACCCAAGACCTCCCCGACGACTAGCAGCACCAGCGGCCCCGCGTGACAGCGGTGTGACGATTCGTGTTGCGGCTGTACCGGTTTCGGCGTCTCACGCGTCTAGGCCGACATGAACGCCGATACCGCGAACCGAGCGGCAGGGGTCGTGCCGTGTGACGACGCCACGATCGCGGCCGCGCTGATCGCGGTGCAGCACCACCGGGTCAGCGACCTGTTTCGCGCCGAGTATCCCAGCCTGGTGGGACCCCGACCGGGCGGCGCCCTACCTCCGGATCAGCGTGCTCAATCTCAGCCGCGGGGTGCTGCGACGGTGGCGCCGGGAGCGCAACCATCGCCCTGAGCCGCCGGCCGCGGTCGAGTTCACGCCGGCGGACCCGATGATGCTGGCCGCCATCCACCGGCTCCCCGTCCGCCAACGCGACTGCGTGCTGCTGCGCTTCTACGTGGAGCTGTCCGCCCTCGACATCGCACGAACCCTGGGCCTCGCGCCCGGCACGGTGAAGAACCACCTTCACCGAGCGCTCACCACCCTCTCGTCCACCTTGGAGCCACAGCCATGAACCCGCTCGAGGACCGCATTCGCGCCGCGCTCGCCGACGCCGGCCGGCGCAGCGACCCGCCGCCCGCGCTGCTCACGAGGAGCGTCGAACTGGCCCACCAGAGGCGTCGCCGCCGGAGCGCCATCGGCGGGGCGGCCGCCGGGTCGGTCGTCGTCGCCGTCGCCGCCCTCCTGGCCTGGCCCCGGGACCACGGCCGATCGATCCACGCGTTCCCAACCGACGTGGTTCCGGTCACGCAGCCCGCCATCACCGTCGCGTCCGCACCCGCCACGAGCGACCCGGACGCGCCGAACGCGCCGACGGCGCCGTCTCCCGTCGGCGCTGCGAACGCGCTGGCCGCCCGCCACGACGGCGAGCTGATCGAGATCGACCCGGCGGCTAACACCGAGACGCGCTGGGGGACGCTGTCGTTCCGGCCCGACACCCCGGAGCTGGCGCTCGGAGCAGACCGCCGGACGGTCTACGTCGGTCGTCTCGCCGGCGCCGAGACGGGCGTGATGAACGTCGTGCGGGTCACCCCGGACAGCGTCGAGACGGTGATCGCCGAGGGGGCCACGGCGTTCGCCTTGAGCCCCGACGGCGGGCGCATCGCCCTCGCCCTCCCCCTCACCGCCGGCCCGGACGGAAGGGCGGTCGCGCCGGCGGCGATCGTCGAACGCAACCTCGCCACGGGCGGCGAACGAACGTGGGAGCACCGCGGCTACGCGCAGGAACGCATCCCTGCCCTGGCGTACTCGCCGGACGGCGCAAAGCTGGCGTACGTCGCGTCCTTCGAGTCCGGCAACGTGCGCTTCTTCGCCCTCGACGACGAGCCGCCTGCCCAGCCGCTGACCCTGCAGACGGGCGAAGCGAGCGACGTCCACGACGTCGGCTGGGCCGCCGACAACGCGCTCATGATCGTGAACCGCTGCTGCGGCGTGGAGAGCACCCGCGGGGCGG